>CAYGTY010000008.1:11520-58156 GCA_964352825.1 uncultured Anaerolineaceae bacterium | reverse complement strand
GTGACATTATTTTTTGATGGTTGCTTGCTCGAATGCCTCAATTTGTTCGTCTGTCAGGGGCATCACATTTGTATTTTTATTATCCTCTAGCCCATCCGTCATTTCACGTTTGACATCACGCAAATAAGTTTTGAGATTCGGCTTACGCTTAGAGTCAGCAAATAAGACAGGGACTTCAAGTGCACCTTCAATATCTATCTCTGCTGATGGGTCTATAAACACAATCAAGGACTGCACTTCAATATCAGGAGCAATTGATTCTAATGCACTTGCAACTTGATTTTTCGCACGTTCCGCATCAGCAAATGGTCGTCCAACACCATCAAAACGAAGAGAAGAGAAAAACTTACTGATGATATTTTTACGACTGGCAAATTTACCATTAGATACAGTAAATTTCTGGTCATGCCACCGCGTCACAATTGCAAATACGCCTTGTGGACAAATCAACACATGCCGTGCAGGAAAGTGGTAGTAATTGTAAAGTACGCTTTTATTACTTAAGCCCTTAAGACCATCAGCAATTGCATCTTCTGGACGAGGAGACCTTGCCCATAAGTTTGTCATTCTTACTGAGGCAATCGTTAAAACAAAAGCTACAGGTAACACTGCAGCCTGTACCAATATAATTAGTGTGTTTGGAGTCTCGCCTGTAACTAAAGATGAATTGATAAAGATAAATCCGAGAATCAATGCACCGAATGTACCAAAGAAAAGGTAAGTGGTGATTTGTCGATTACGACGAGCTAATTTCTTATTCGTTACAACGCGCATTGATTCTCCTAATTGGATATATCTATCTAAAATATAAAGTTATTTAGCTTGTAGGTGTACTCGTGCTAGTCGGTACAGCCGTGGGTACAGTGGAACATTTGCCCTTACTTGGTAATTCCAATATATAATCAGTAAACCAAGTATTATCAAATTCATTGGTTTCTAAAATTTGATCGTCAAAATCAATGCGTACCTGCATACGATGTAGCTCGCCTACATATGTATCAACATAAATGGGACCTTTTTCGATTGTAATCCGCATTCCAGGTCCAAGCCGCGATGTTTCGATTCGATGCTCAATGGCTGCAGTCACTGTACCTGTACGCACATGAACATCTTCAACGATCAATTTCACATAACCAGATGTTGTCGAGAACCATTCTTGACCAGTATTAACGATTGGGACATAAACCAATGCACCTTCACCGCATTCTAATGGATGAGGTTGAACAATTGACCAACCTAGTGCAAGATTGACGTTTGGAGGTGATCCTTCAGTACGAGGTAAGAAGTATGACAGATAACTTGCAGTTGTCACTTCGGCACAAACCAAGTCATTGAAACGAACTGTAGGTAATACATGCCAGCGTTCAGGAATACCACGCGCTTCTGCTATAACAGCACGCTCTAAATCTCCTGGGATAATACGCATACAGTGTGTGACAGGTACAGGCAACACGTTATTTGCACCTTCTACACGCTCTTCTTCAGATATAAAGCCTGACAGTTTAAATAGTACGCCAGCCCGTTGTAAGTCAAGTATCGTCCCACCAACACTTACAACCTCTGTTGGTGCTTCAATTTCGCTCACTACACCACATTTTGTTGTAAATGAAAATGCAGAAGAAATGATAATATCTTCTGGGTCAAAAAGAAGCGTTCCACAGAAAGGATATATCTCCATAATAGAGGTATCTTGAGCTTGTTCAGCCACAATTTGCTGACCAATCGGTGCATTGATAGATACTTCGTTATTTTGAGGAGGACGTAATTCAGCAGAAATACGTGCAACCCCGCCCATATCGATACCAACAGGTGCGCTACCATCGCTTGGACCAAGCACTTCAGCATTTGCTAAGCTGTTAACATCAAATGTGCCACCACTTGTCCATGCCCAATATGAGAGTACAGATGTCCCAGATTTATCGGCATTAAAGCGAAAATCAGTAGGCAAATAAAAGGCAACCCAGACTACTGGAGCATTAATAATAGCAACTTCATCAAGAAGAATACGATTATTCCCACGTTGATTAATCTGAACTTGTTGCCGATAGACTAATCTAGCATCAACTGGTGAGCCGCCATTAGCATCTTCATAAATCAAAATTTCACTATTCGCACCAACCACAGGTGTATCAACAGAAATACTAACTGCATCTAAAGCAATTGGTAATTGCACACCAAGTGTCGATAAATCAAAACCATTCATAATAACGGATGGTTCACCTTCAACAAAGAAGACGGCACTATCACTACCAGAGTTATTACTCAGGATAATATTACCTGCCTGTGCTGGTATTGATGTCAAAATAAATGTCATCATTAAAAGCAATGTAACAGGAATTGTTGTCGTCCATAATTTCCGCATAATCTTTTCCCTGACAAATTTCGCGAATTAATTCTATCTTGGGTATTGTAGGGTGCTTTTAGCAGATGGTCAAGCAATCATTACAATTCTTGCTTAGCCTAGTTTCTTGACCGACCCACCGTTATAATGTTTTTCGGTTTAATATTTATGGGAATTATTCAATGTTAGAGTTTGTGTTTGTATTTATGGTACTTGCCTTAGCCCTCGGGGCATATTGGACAATGGTTGTTTTCCCAAAACAACGCGAGTTCCAGCATAAACAGAAGATTGTGCGCTCCTTACATATTGGGGATGAGGTCGTCACCTATGGCGGTCTTGTTGGTAAAATTATAGATATTGATACAGAAAAAGGTGTCTCTTATCTAGAAATTGCAGACGGTGTCCAAGTCAAATTGCTCACAGCTGCACTTCAGCAAGTATTTGACCCAGAAGAAATAGCATATAACGCTCAGATTGGTATAAATAACTCACAAATAGATAAACAAGAAACCGTATCAACATAAACTAACGATCGACCAAACGAAAGGTGGGTGGCTATGAGCAGTCATGCTCGATGGCTTATTTTTATTGTTTTATTAACAATATTCTGTGTTTGGACGGCAACACCGCCCGAATTTAAAGGGGTTGAGACTGAAGCATGTGCCCAAGCCTCAGCAGAAGAACAAACTGAACTCAAATGTACCGAAAACTTCGAACTCGATTTTAACGGTGATGGCGAGAATGATTTTGTGCTTAATATCACTCAGGCTCTTGGTTTAGACCTTGTTGGTGGTTTACGTGTTTTGCTACAAGCAGATATTCCTGTTGAGAACTTCACATTAGAAGACCTCTCAGAGACGGCAAATAATGTGTCACGTCGTGTAAACGCACTCGGTCTTACAGAAGCTACTATTCAAGTTCAAGGACGTGATCGTATCCTAGTTGAATTACCCGGTGTACGTGACCCAGAACAAGCAGTTGCAACCATCCAACAGACTGCCCTACTCGAATTTGTAGACTTTGGTGGACTCAGCGCACAGGTACGTGGTTTTGAAGGTGTAAAGATTGTCACCAGTGGTCAAGTCGAGTTACAAAATAATAGTGTTAGCGAAGATGGTGAAGACCCATTTGCTGACCGACGCGCACATCCTGTAACAGGATTGCCTTTTGAAACAATTATGACTGGTGCAGGTCTACAAGCTGCGAGTGCTGTACTTGCCCCATCGCAAGGTAGTGGTGGGCCACAATGGTTAATTAACTTCGAGATTAAGCCAGAGTTCCAAGAAATATTTGGTAACTTCACAGCCTCCAGAATTGGTGAGCCAATGGCAATTGTCCTCGATGGAGAAGTTCTATCTGCTCCAACAATCCAAGCAAGACTCAGCGACGGCGGTGTTATTTCAGGTCAATTTACTGAAGACGATGCTACAACACTTGCTTTACAGTTACGGTCAGGCGCGTTACCAATCCCACTACGTGTAGAAAGCACACAAGAGGTTGGTGCAACACTTGGTCAGGAATCTGTGCAACTCAGTATTCAAGCGGGTATTATCGGTGTCATCGTCGTACTAGCGTTTATGCTTATATACTATCGAATACCTGGGCTTGCGGCAGATTTTGCATTAATTGTCTTTATCTTCCTCAATATCGCAGTCTTTAAGCTATTGCCTGTCACACTCACGCTACCAGCGATTACGGGTTTCCTCATATCAATTGGTACAGCTGTGGATGGTAATATTCTCATCTTCGAGCGTATTAAAGAGGAATTACGTGCAGGTCTACCACTTGATGAAGCATTAGAAGCAGGTTTTGACCGCGCATGGACTTCTATCCGTGATTCTAACCTATCCACAATTATCATCTGTGCCGTTCTGTTTATGTTCGGACAAACCCCCGGTGCAAGTATTGTTGCAGGTTTTGCAGTGACACTCGCTATCGGTTTGATACTCAACTTATTTACAGCAGTCATTGTGACACGTACATTCTTGTATGTTCTGGTCGGTCTATTCCGTAAGCAGATTGAAAATAATCGCTCGATGCTGGGCGCGTAAACAAGGAGAAATGCTATATGTTTAATATTGTAGAAAAACGCCGTTGGTTCTTCTTGCTCTCAGCATTAGTCATCGTCCCCGGTCTTGTGATCATGCTTTACTCCACTGTGACAACGGGCGCGCCCTTCCGCATGAGTATTGACTTCCTTGGCGGGAGTATTTACGAACTTAAATTTGAAGACGATAATGCCAACGAAGCAAGTATTCGTGATGTATTTGCATCAATTGGTGATGATAACATCGTCATTCAGCAAATTGGGGGGGCTGACGAATATCGTTGGTCAGTACGCGCAAATTTCCATGATGTGGATACAACCAACAATATTGTTGACCAACTGAATACCTTATCAACTTTAGATCGAGATAGTTTCCGTGTAGAAACAGTCTCAGCGACAATTGGACAAGAGGTTGCTCGCTCAGCATTAGCTGCTGTCGCCTTTGGTGCATTGGTTATTTCAGGGTTTATTGTTATTGCATTCCGCCAAGTCCCCAACGCCATTCGCTATGGTATCTGTGCAATTACAGCCATGATTCACGATATTCTAATTGTTATGGGTGTGATGTCCTTAATGGGTATTATCCTCGGTTGGGAAATTGATGCCCTGTTCTTAACAGCAGTCTTAACGGTTGTTGGGTTCTCGGTACAAGATTCTATTGTTATGTTTGATCGTATCCGCGAGAACATTCCAAAGCATCTTGGTGAGCCTTACGAAACAATTGTCAATCGTAGTATCTGGGAAACAATCCATCGGTCACTTGCGACACAACTTAACGCATTCTTCATCATGATTGCGATTCTGTTATTCGGTGGTGAAACAGTCAAACAATTTATCGCTATTCTATTTATAGGGTTACTGTCTGGAACATATTCATCTATTTTCACAGCCGTTCCCCTGCTTGTTGCTTGGGAAAAAGGTGAAATTCCGTTTCTCAACAGCCGTTGGGAAGAGGATGATGAAGAATACGCAGCCGCAACATAACTCGGGTTAATATATGCTTGCAATTACACTCAATCAAGAACTCGCAGTCCAACCTGTGCCTCATCCAACTCATCAGGAGGGTGAGGCACTACTCAAAATCCGCTTAGCTGGTATTTGCAATACAGACCTCGAACTTATCAAAGGATATATGGGGTTCTCTGGAATTCTCGGTCATGAGTTTGTAGCAGAAATTATAGATGGTGTACCCGATAAGATAGGTCAGCGTGTTGTCGGAGAAATTAATGTTGCTTGTGGGCATTGCGATTATTGTGATAGAGACATCAAAAGCCATTGCCGTAATCGCACAACAGTCGGCATAGATAGGCATGACGGTGCATTTGCAGAATATATGACCTTAGCTATCGATAACCTCTACGAAATCCCTGATAGCATTAGCGATGAACACGCTGTTTTTGCAGAGCCACTTGCCGCTGCTTGCCAGATATTAGAGCAACTATCAATCACCTCAAACGATACAGTCATCATCATCGGTGCTGGAAAATTAGGATTGCTTTGCGCCCAAGTTATCAAATTAACAGGAGCAAATTTATCCGTCATTGTTCGCAGAGAAAGACAAGCGGAGTTACTTGGTAAATGGGGTATCAAAGCAGTATATCGCGACGAATTAGACAATAATCAAGCCAGTATTGTGGTTGACTGCACAGGTTCTGAAGCTGGATTTGCCGATGCCCTAGACTTAGTTGCGCCATTAGGCACACTGGTATTGAAAAGCACATATGAGGGTATACCTAAAGCCAATCTCACACGAATTGCAATTGATGAAATAACCCTTGTAGGAAGTCGTTGTGGCTCATTCACACAAGCCCTTGAATTACTCGCAAATAACAAAGTTGATGTGGTGTCTATGATTGACGCAACATACCCTCTAGATTCAGGGATTGAAGCGTTTCAATTTGCACAAGAAAAGGGTATTTTGAAGGTTATGTTAAAACCCTAGTCTTCCTCGTAATGAGGTATTGTAAACATAAATCTAGACCCAATATCAAGCTGGCTCTGTAGGCGAATATGTCCGCCATGAGCTTCAATAATTTGTTTACAAATAGCCAGACCTAGCCCTGTTCCACGAGCGACATCACTCAATGCAGGCACACGATAAAACTTCTGGAACATATTTTTCTGATGCTCTTCAGAAATACCATATCCTGTATCGCGAACAGAGACTTGAAGAAATGGATGTTCGTAGTCAGCTTCGGATATAGGTTCAACTTCAAGAAATATGTCACCATCTTCTCGATTATATTTGATAGCATTGGTTAAAAGATTAAGAATAACTTGTTTTATCTTACCTCGGTCAGCAACTGCATAATAAATATCTTGGACAACATGTAATGTAACCGCCTTAGCACCTGCCTGTGGCTTCACAACCTCCACACATTCATCAAGTAAATCTCTAAGGTCAAATGGAATAGACTTAATTGTTTCACGCCCAGATTCTAAGCGAGCAACATCAAGAAAATCACTTGTCATTTCAATGAGGCGATCAGTCTCTGTACGCATCCGAAAGACAATATCACCGCGTTTTTCTTGTGGCAAATCCTCACGCTGGAGCAAGGTCGTACTGGCACGTAATGCTAACAAAGGTGTTCGTAACTCATGTACCATTTCAGAGATGAAGTCACTCTGTTGGAATAAGCGTGCATTCTCAATAGCTATCCCAGCTTGACTCGCTAAGGTGCGTGCGGTCATGATGTCATCATCATTAAAGCGCAGACCATCTTGTTTGTTAACCGCTTGCAAAACACCAATTACTTTATCGTGAGTTCGCATAGGCACACCCAACATATTACGAGTGTGAAAGCGAATTTCTTCATCAACTCCATCAAAATGTTGAGGCTCACTTTCAACATCGTTAATTACGCGGGGTTCGCCGTGAGTCACGATCCAACCAGCAACACTACCCTCCATAGGAACAACGATATTTTCCATCTCATGGGGTTTAATATTACTCGCAATGGTAAACCTCAACTGCCCTGTTGCTTCATCAACCAGCATAATAGATGCCGCTTCAGTATGAATAAGTTCTTTAGCCGCAGAAACAATCTTACGCAATAATTCCATCAAATCAAAAGTTGCATTCAGTTCAAGACTAATTTCCATAATACGTTCATAATGATCGAGTAAGTCTCTACGATCCATATCTGACTGTTGATGATGTCCTAGGGTCACGTGTCTATCTCCAGTTGTCCGATGATGGCAGGTAATACCATTGCAACATCTTCACGAATAATTATATCGGCAATCTTATCCAGTGGCGTTGGCTCATAATTGATAATGATGATTTTTGCATTATTACGGTGCGCTACAATAGGTAAGTCACTCGCAGGATAAACTTCTAGTGAAGAGCCAATCACAAACATCAGGTCACATTTCCGAGCGGCATTTTTCGCAAGTTGGATTTGTTTGTAAGGTAACTGCTCACCAAATAAAATAACATCTGGCTTAAGTACACCTCGACACTTAGGACAACGAGGGACTTCACCTGTATCCAAAACATCTTGAATAATTAATTCACCATCATATTTTGTAAAGCAATGTATACACGTTGCCTCTCGCATGTGCCCATGTAACTCATATACATGTTGATTCCCAGCACGAGTGTGAAGCATATCAATATTTTGAGTAATGATGCTATCTAACTTTCCCATTTTTTCAAGTTCAGCTAAAGCACAATGCGCAGGATTGGGTATTGCAGACAGTGTAGCCTGAGCCAAGGGACGAACCCAGTCAAAAAATGCTTTTGGGTTTTGGCGAAACCCAAAAATACTAGCAACATCCATTGGGTCATGTGTTTCCCATAAGCCTGATTTCTCACTACGAAAATCAGGTATACCTGAAGCAGTGCTGATACCCGCACCTGTAAATGCAACAATTACCTGAGCAGACTGTACTAAATTGACTGCATTTTGAATAAGAGTTGCATCCATCTCCTAAGCAAGCCCCATTATCTAAGCAAGTGACTTAATACGTGTCTTAACGTCTTGAGCGAGTTTAATAATTTGGCTAGATACAACAGCTCCCGGTTGAAGCAAAACCATTGGTGTATTATTTTCCGTCGCCTGATATGCCAATTCAGGAGCGGCTGCAATCATGGCTTTAATATCCAAACCAACGACATCTTCTACTTGTTGCCAAGGTGTTTGGAGGCTAGATTGACTACGATTCAATACAACGAGGTTAATACGCCCAGCCCCACCAACAGAGCTAATTTCATGAATAAGTTCACGCGCCATTGTTAAAGTCGCAGAATTTGGTTCGACAATAACAATCAATTTATCCATTTCTTTCAATAAACGCGCTGTTATTTGATCATAACCAGACCCTAAATCAAAAAATGCTGGGCGACCTAGCTCTCTTAAGACATTAATCGTTGCAATTGCAGAATCTACTTCAAATGACTGTTGAGATTCTAATGGTCTTGCAGAAGATACCAATGCGCGTAAACCTGTTTGATGTTCAATCATATGCCCCTGAATAAGGTCAGCATTGATTGCATTAGCAGGTTGTTGCAACACCTTATACATTCCCTGTGAACGACCAAAGCCCAATAACAAGCCCATCGTTCCTACACCTAAACGGAAGTCTGCAATAACAGGATGACTCTGCTCATCTTCTAGCAAAGCCGCAGCTAGATTAACGGTCAAAGAAGTCGTACCAACCCCACCTTTTGCCCCTAATACACCAATAGCAAGCCCACGATTGGTTTTCTTGGTGCGTTGTTGAGCTTCACTACGCGCAAGAATAGCTCGCACACGTGATGCCAACTCGGCAGGATGAGTCGGTTTCGTGAGGTAATCATCCGCTCCACCCTCAAATGCAACAACCTTATCATCAATAAGTGTTTTTGCAGTAAACATAATGGTTGGGATGTCTTTGGTATTGGCACTTCCCTTAAGTTGCTTTAGTACATCAATACCACTTAAATCTGGCATCATCCAATCAAGAATTATCAGGTCAGGACGCTCTGCATCCGCTTTAGCTAATGCTTGTTTACCTGAATTCGCCGCTACGACTGTATAGCCGTGACGTTGAAGCATCAAACCAATGAGCTTCAAACTATCCACATCATCATCTACTATTAAGATTTTTTCAGCCATATGCCTTCGTCACTGTATACTTGAATTAACAAAGAGTTTAGGGAAAGTCTAGCACGAAAAAATAGGCGGTGCAAGCAATCGATCGAAATAGTTTGTAATTATCATAGTCACCTCATACGATAAATCTTACATTAGTGCCTAAAATGACGGGTCGAGGTAAAGACCATCGCTAGTCCATGCTCATTTGCTGCATCTATGATTTGAGAGTCTCGAATTGAACCACCGGGCTGTATCACAGATGTAATACCAGCTTTAGCTGCTTCTTCAATGCCATCAGGAAATGGGAAAAACGCATCGGACGCAAGAACAGCACCACGCGCTCTATCTCCAGCTTTCTCAACAGCTAACTTAACTGAATCAACACGACTTGGTAAACCGCCACCAATACCAACCGTAGTCCTACCTTGTACTAACACAATCGCATTTGATTTTACATGCTGAACAACATTCCAAGCAAAACGTAGAGATTCAAGTTCATCTGTCAACGGTACACGATTCGTTACAGTTTTCATACTGACGCTATCAGGATCACCCATATCATAACGCTGAATTAATAGACCACGCATAACGCTTCGTATATCTAAACCTGACCCATCATATGGATGTGGCATATCTAAGATACGACAACTTTTACGCTTCTCCTGCAACAGGCGAACCGCACCTGATGTAAATGATGGCGCAGCAATTGCTTCTAAAAATAGTGACCCAAGTGTCTCCACAAACGATTCATCAACCTGTTGATTAACAGCAATAATACCGCCAAATGCGGATAATGAGTCTGAAGCAAGCGCCTGTGGGAAGGCTTCTGTAATAGACGATGCACTAGCAATACCTGTCGGATTGAGGTGTTTAACAATAACAACTGTAGGACTAGTGAAACTACTGACAGCACGCCATGCAGCATCTACATCTAGTATATTATTGTAAGATAGCTGTTTCCCGCCTAATTGTTCAGCACCTAATGGGGCATCATCAGCATTACGTGAATAGTATGCTGCAACTTGATGAGGGTTCTCGCCATAACGTAATTCCTCAGTCTTTTGAACACTTACAGACAGACTATCAGGCAAAGTATTATCTACAATGCTAGGCACATCTGAACCACTCAAATAAGCATGAATAGCGGTATCATAATCGCGTGTATGACCAAAAGATTTAACAGCTAATTCACGTCTCAAGCCCATATCAACTTGACCCATATTTTTTATCTCTGTTATCACACGCTCATAATCGCTTGGGTCACAGATTGTTGTTACACGTAGAAAGTTTTTAGCCGCAGCACGTAGTAAAGCAACACCGCCAATATCGATCTTTTCAATCGCATCTTGTAAGCTAACACCTTTGGTGCTAACCGTTTTTGTAAAAGGATATAGATTACAAACAACCATCGTTATCGGTGCAAAACCCTGTTCAGCAAGTTCTTGCATATCATTGTCTCGGTCACGAGCAAGAATCCCACCATGTATTGCAGGGTGCAATGTTTTAACGCGTCCGCCCAACATCTCAGATTGTCCTGTTATCTGTTCTACAGATGTGACTGGAACGCCAGCATCTGCTAAGGTTTTCTGTGTTCCCCCACTAGCAACTATCTCCCATCCCATGTCAACCAATGCGATAGCAAGTTCAACAATACCTGTTTTATCTGACACACTAAATAATGCTCTAGGCATAATAAAACCCCAAATTCATTCAACTCATCAGTAATAGAAGGATTATAACGACAACAGACATAAATCGCATAGGGATGCTATGAGAGAATCTTGAGTATTTATAATTATCTGAGAGGCAAAATAAAATCAGGGTCAATCTGAATCGCGACATGATCACCCATTACAAATTTATTCTGGACAGTTGAAGTGATTAATAAAACATCGTGATTGAGCCGAATATGAAGCTGAAAAGATCCGCCACGAAAGACCGCCTTTTCAATTACGCCTGACATCAGGATGTCTTCTGATGGAAGATCATCTAGAACATGTATACCAGCTGGATGAATTAATATTGCTTTTGCTAAACCAAAATCTTTCCCTGAGCTATTGATAAATGAGTCAAAGATTGGATTCGTCGGTAGCGAAAAGATATTTGATAAACCTAAAAATCGAGCGACAAATTCGGTCTGTGGTGAAAAATACAGTTTCTGCGCAGTATCAATTTGTTCAATCTGACCTTGATTCATCACAATAATACGGTCAGCAATTGCATAGGCTTCTGTCTGGTCATGGGTAACATAAATTGATGTCAAACCCACAGATTTGATAATATCGCGTAGTTCAATTATTAACTGTTCTCGTAAAAGTGCATCCAAAGAGCCTAAAGGTTCATCAAGCATCAATAATTTTGGATTTGGTGCAAGGCTTCGTGCGAGTGCAACCCTTTGTTTTTGACCACCAGATAACATATTTACATCACGATTTCCAAAGCTCCCTAAACCGACACGATTTAATATTTCGTTAGTTCTCTTAGATATATCTCGTTTGGATACCCCCTGTCGCTTAAGACCATATGCAACATTTTCACCAATAGACATATGTGGGAACAAAGCAAAATCCTGAAACATCAAGCCAAAACCACGCTGATAAACTGGAACATTCACCAAATCGTCTCCCAATAGTGTGATATTACCCTGATAGCCTGTTTCTAATCCTGCAATGATTCGTAGCAAGGTCGTCTTTCCGCAACCACTCGGTCCTAGTAAACACAATATCTCCCCTTCTTCTATGGAAAGCGAGACATCCCGTAAGACTTCTAATTCACCATAAGCATATGAAATATGTTCAATCTTTAACATCAGAACTCCCCAACCCCAGCCACTCGGATTCGTTCAATAAGAATAAAGCCTATTCCACACACAGTCATTAAAACAACACTCATAGCCAATGCTTGCCCATAAGATGTCAAACCGGGTTCACCAATAAGCCGATAAATCACAATCGGCATCGTAATCGATTCACGTTGAGCAACAAATAAGGATGCCCCAAATTCACCCATACTCATCGTGAAAGCAAAAACTGCTCCAACAGCTAATCCACGACTAATAAGTGGCAAGTCAATCGTTACAAAAATATCAAATGGTCTAGCACCTAGTACCTGTGATGCTTCTGTGAAGTTTCTCGGGATTGAACGCAGTGCAGGCAAAACACTACGGATCACAAAGGGGAGTGCAACCAAAACATGCGATATTGGAATAATGACCCATGATGCACGTAAATTCAGAGGCGGTTCATCCAATGCAATAATAAAACCGAAACCCAGTGTCACAGCACTAGTTGCAAGTGGAAGCATAAAAATAGGGTCAAGTAACTTTGCAAAACGTCCTTTACGATTAATGAGATAAGAAGAAATAGTCCCCAAAACGAGAGCTATCAACATCGCTATACCTGCAAAACGCAAAGAATTAATCACCGATTCTAATGGTGAGATGAATAATATAGACCCACGTGACGACTCATTCAGTAACTCATAGTAACGCAGGCTGAGTTCACCATTAATCCATATAGACCGAAATAGGAGTGCTAAAAGTGGTGTAAACAGCAGGATTATCATAAATAAGACCGTCAGCCTTACACCCCACTTTTCGCTATTTCTACTTGGTGAGCGAGCAATTGATTTCACACCTCGAAGTGATGTTTGAACTTGACGTTGTAGGCGTGTATAAAACAGCATCATCAAAAACATCAATCCAATCTGAACAAGTGACAACGCAGCAGCCAAGGGCAAGTTAAAAATATTGACTGCTTGATAATAAATCTGAACCTCAAGTGTCGCAAAACGGATTCCACCAAGAATTAAAATCACCCCAAAACTGGTAAATGTAAAAATAAACACCAATGCTGATGCGGATAATAATGCAGGACGCAACAAAGGTAAGCGAATATCCCACCAAATACGCAATTCTGTTGCACCGAGTATCCGCGCAACTTCCTCAGTTTCAGTACCGATACTTGACCAATAACCAACAATCATCCTTAAAGAGACTGAAAAATTATAGAAGACATGAACTATCAGAATCATAACGAGTGTGCGTTCGAGTTGAATGGGTGTGTAATCTAATGAGAACAAGGTCTTCAGAACATCGTTAACTAAGCCACGTTGCCCTATTAAGGATATAAATGCTACCGCGACAACCACGGTTGGTAGAACAAAAGGCAAGGTCGAAAGCGATAGAAGGAGTGATTTACCACGAAAGGTATAACGTGTCATTACATAAGCACAGGGGAGCGCTAAGCTGATAGTCAATAATGTAGAGAGTACAGATTGATAGACTGTAAAAATCAAGGTTTCAACATAGTAATTTGATGTGATTAGTCTAGCAAATCCAGACAAATCAACAATACCATCAGGGCTTAAACTAACATCTAAAATTGATAGTAGTGGATAAAAATAAAAGAGGGCGAGAAATACGAGCGGTATGAGATAAATCCCATACCACCCTTGCAAAAGTCGCTGTCGCATTATCGTAGCATGACCTCAGACCAAGACTGAATCCATTCTTCACGATTTTCGTCAATCAAGTCATAATCCAAAGTTGCAGGATTTTCTGGAATTTCCGAAAATTCAGCAAATACATCTGGTAATTCAGCATCGTCTAAAACAGGGAAAACAAACATATTCAAAGGCATATCTTCTTGGAAGGTGCTACTTATCATAAAATCCAAGAATAATTGTGCGCCATCAGGGTTACTTGCACCATCTAAAATGCCAGCAAATTCAATTTGGCGGAAGCACATATTATCAGCAACAATTGCACCTGTTACAGCTTCTTCAGGCATGGGGTCACTAAAGAAAACTTCTGCTGGTGGGCTACTAGCATAACTGACAACTAAAGGACGGCTACCTGTATCACGCCCTGGAGCGCTAAATTCTGTATAGTATGCCTCTGTCCAACCATCAACAACCAATACCCCATTTTCACGTAAATCGGTCCAATAATCTAAAAAGGTATAATCCCCTTCTGCACCAAATTCAGCGATGGTTGCTAACATAAACGCCAAACCTGGAGAAGATGTCGCTGGATTTTGAACGACCAATAAATCCTGATAGGTTTCATCGGTTAAGTCAGATAGACTCTCTGGTAAATCTAAATCGTTATCAGCAAAATATGCAACATCATAATTGAGACACACATCACCAAAATCTATGGGAGTTACGCGATATAACTCATCAAGTTGATAAGCCTCATCAATAAATTCAAGTGCTGGGGATTCATAGGGAACAAAAATATCAGCATTCAAAGCACGGCTTAAAAAGGTATTATCAACACCAAAAAGTAAGTCACCTAGCGGGTTATTCTTACTAAGTATGGACTGATTAACCATCTGACCTGCATCCCCTGAGCGAAGGATCTCGACAGTAATACCTGTTTCTTCTTCAAACTGTACAAGGACTTCTTCAGTAATAGCAAAGCTATCATAGGTCACAACGACAACAGTTTCATTATCCTGTGCTGAAATAGAGAATAAGGGGGTTACGACCAACAAAAGTAAAACCAAAATACGGTAATTCATATAAAACTCCTCTGATATATGATAGAAGACTTGAGGAGCATACTTAGCATAATTCAAACCACCCCTATTGGGGTGTTATAGGGGTGGCTGAATCAAGCATTAAACAGACATCCCTACGCCAGTATTATCTGGTTCAGGTTGTGGGTCGGTGTGGCGTTTTCACACCCTCTCAGCCTACTTGCGTAAGCTCCCCAAGTCTCAGTGTATCCAATTTCTACTTGATTATACCTTGAAACATAAGGAATCGCAACGTGTTTTTCTCAGTTATTCTTGAATAAATTCCGACACGTATTCCCCAAATTCACCAGCATTACAGGCTTCTACATATCGGAGAATCTCATCACCTTGAACACCATATTGCGGATAACAGCTAGAAGGCTTTGCACCATCAGGTAAATGAACAACCATATCACAACCGGGGAAAGGTACAATAACACCTTCAGCAATAGGTTTAAGCTCATCTACAATGGTTTCAACTGTGGCAATAACGGTATTGGCAAGGTAGACCAATTCCATATCAATACCAAGATTATTGTTAATCAGTACATTACCATAACGGTCACCAGCTAAGCCATGAATAACTGCGACCTCACAAGGTATTGCAGGGAAAGCAATGCGTTCGTCTCGAGTATAAGGGTCAATAACTGTCTTAACATCTGGACGAAGTTTAGGTAAGTCTGTTCCAATCCAAGCATTGGACGGCATAAATCCCACACCTGCAATCTGAGCGCGAATGCCCATAACAATGCTGGCTTCTGTTTCCTCGATAACCTCAATCTCTTGAGATTGCGCCATTTGTGTAAACATGGGTGCTAATCCAAATGCCTCTAAGCCAAAATAAGCAGATCGAACAGCTTTCACACACCCTGACCCAACAAGCAAATCAGATTCGACACTCCCGGTAAAACTTAAGAGTGTTAGATCTTTCGGTTTTCGTTTCCTGCGTAGTAGACCTTTTACAAAGCCAATCGGTCGGCGATACAGTGTCATACCACCTAAAGCAAGTGTTGTACCATCTTCAATAACATTGACAGCGTCTTCGATTGTTACATAAGGTTTATTCATCATGGTTCAATATTTCCAGCATATCTAAATAATAGGGGCTTGCTCGCCGAATCGCTACATCCATAGATGTACCTAGAGATTGGGCAGTAAAAAATTGATAATCTATCTGAAAGTTCGGATAACCATATATGCTATACCACATCGTTTCATAATGAGGGAAAGGCATATATATCCAATCAGGATAAGGAGCTTGATTGAGTAAGGTATCAGCAACAAACGTATTATTGACGTACTCAGGATCATTTAAACCAGCCAGGTCGATTATACTTTTATTGGGATTCATTACACTCGGCAAGCCTACTTCAGTTGTTGCAATAACAATATTATCATTTAGCTGAGATAGATTATCCAACCCGTACCAGCTATCTATATAATGATTATCATATGCAGTCTGTAAATCAAAATGTCCGATACTATTGGTCGGAACATCCTGAAATTGAGTATATTGAACCAGATTAATAACAATCGGCATAGGATTGATTAAGGCTAATGCTAATACCAAAGGAACAAAAAACACTGGATAAGGATAATTCCGTATCGTTTCACTAACTGAATTTGGAATCCAATTATCAATTTGTTTTATTGCATCAGTGACTAAAATTAAAAGCACTGGAATGATCGGATAATAGAAGCGTTGAGAAAACCCCATAATTGGCACAACCAAAAATACTTGATAACAACAAAAAATAATGCATCCTATTATCAAGACTTTGCTATGTAAACTACGCCACCCTGCTATGATTATTAAGAGTATCAAATAGGGGTAGGATAAAATAAATTGAAACAAGTAATTAGCTGATATTCCTTCATAATGATGGTAAAAGGTATCCCCATATATAGTTAGGTTTTTAGCATAAAATGATAAGGGTAAAGGTTGTCCAAAATACAGTACGTTTACGCCAATCTGGACAATCAATATCATAACAAACCCAACTGCAAACCTTCTTATTTGACTATGCGAAGCAGAAATCAGTAAGCCAATACTAACCGTAAGCAATAACATATCAGGGCGTATCCACAAAAATAAACTAGCCATCATGCCCGTCAACAAATAGCGCTTCGATAAAAGCAATAACGATAACCACAAGCTCAGCATAGCTATTGAAAACATAGTGTCCATACCACTGGTTAAATGTGTTGTGATATGTTCACCTGCAACAACTACAGATACCGCAACAATAACAAGTAAAACAAGCCGCTGTGCTTTATCAGTCAGCAAATTTAAGGCTAAATTACTCAATAGAAACACAGCAAACAAGCCACTTATCAAACTCGCAGAAATCATCACCAATGCAGGCTCTGTAGGGAATATCAAGCGAAGTGGTATGACAATTAAAAGGTAAACTGGCGAGGTCAAACCGTAAGTTGGGATGCTGTCAAAGTTCCAAGATAACTGACCGTAATCTAAAAAATTATCTGCGTAGCGAACAAAGAAATAAGCATCGTCCCAAACGCTTAAACTGGATAAGCGTTGTATCAACATCAAGATGAAGATTGATAAGCAAGCAATCGTCAGCGGGATAACGACGTGAATAGTATAACGACGAATCATCACAATAATTTATTACATCTCATCCAGTCTTCTCTGGTCTTTTTTCGTCATTTTTGCAACAACTAAACGATATGATTCATCAATCATCTCTTCAATTTCATTCACAGGAATCGACCCATCAATAATCACTGTATTCCAATGCCGTTTATTGAGATGATACCCCGGTTGAATAGCCTCATATGTATCGCGCAAAACTTCTGCAAAGTCAGGTTCACATTTTAGGCTTACATTGAGTTGTTCATCATCAACAGGCAATAAGGCATACATTTTGCCAAGTACCTTAAATACAGATACTTGTTCACCAAAAGGAAATGTCTCTTCGGTCGCTTTTTTACCCATCATATAGGCTTTTATATCATCGCGTGTCATCATTTTCGCGCCTCAGTCATTCGCTTAGCTAAATCATCAAGATAATCGGCTTTCTCACATCGTTCACGCCAACTTAAGGGGATTGCATCTAATCCTAAGCGTGCGCCAAGAATCCCACCCGCAATTGAGGCAACTGAATCGCTGTCTCCGTTGGTATTTGCACCACGTCGAATACACGCTAAATAGTCATCAGGATACTTCAACACACAATAGAGAGCTAGCGCAACAGCTTCTTCACCAACCCATCCCTCACCGATATGGTCAAGAGCATATTCTTCACTTCCCCAAGATATAACATGTCCCACACGCAGAATAGCCTGATGAAACTCATCACTTTTACCTTTAGTAAATTCTATCAATTTAGCCATCCACTGCCCCAATGGAACATCATCTAAGGCAAGTTTTACCAAATATGCAGCTCCGATACTTGCTGCTTTAGCAGTGCGATGCCCATGCGTCATAATTCCGCTATTGAGAGCAATATCATACAATTTTTGTTCATCATTTTGATACAAATAGCCAATCGTTGCAACCCGCATAGCAGACCCACAGCCCTTAGAATCAAATACACCAGACTCACGCCACGGAATACCCTTCTCAAATCGCCCAACCCCCTTCATACAAGTCATTCCAGGGGCGCGATTATTTTCTGGACTGTGTGACCATTCAATAAATCGTTGACCAATTGCATTCATTTGTTCCTCCAATGACGCGTCCAACCCAACATCTAACAGACCCTCTGTTAAGGCAATAGTCATTTGGGTATCATCAGTATATAGAACATGCTCAGGTAATTCTTGGATACCACTTACTCCATATTGAGATTTTATCTCTGCAAGTGGCATAAACTCGGTAGGTCTACCCAGCGCATCACCCAAAGCCAACCCATATAAAATTGCTTTTGCTTGTTTAATTGACATCGTTACCTTCAAATTTTACAGTTTGATAACATAATATTTATGCTTTTTGATATTGTATGCTCATACTATTTGTATATAGTGTTTAATTGTGATTCACAATTACGCAATATCATCATGATACCGTATACTGTAAATGTAATGTAGAGAAGTTACCAAATAGTTTGGAGTTACTCAATGAATTGGTTGAGAGTGTTAATCCGTAAGTCCCGTATTATTTATCCAGCATTGCTAACCCTATCTGTATTTCTGGTCGGATTCATTGCTGGTAACGTAAATATGTTAAGTACAACAACAGCCCAAAGTCGGGTTGCACTAAGCGATACTGATGAAGCGTTTGAACCTTTTTGGGATGCTTTTTCAATCGTAGAGTCACGTTATGTAGATCCTATTGATGTAGAAATACTGGTTGATGGTGCAATTGATGGTATGGTCGCCGCACTCAATGATCAACATAGTGGTTATATTCGCCCAGAGTTGTATGAATCAACAACAGATTTCTCGGGAGAATTTTCTGGCATTGGTGTGACGATTCGCACCTTACAAGAAACAAGTGAGATTGAAGTTGTTACAGTTATCCCCAATTCTCCTGCCGAGGGTGTTGGTGTCAAAGCGGGTGACATTTTCTTTGAAGTGGGTGGTAACAACGTCGTTGGTATGACACAAGCAGAACTCGTTACCATTGTTCCAGGACCACGTGGTACAACTGTCAATATCACATTCAAGCGTGGTGATGAGTTGGTAAACTACGATATTGTTCGTGATGTCTTTGCAATTCCAAATGTCTCACATGAAATTGTTGGCGATAATATTGCCCACATCACTATGTTAGACTTTAACGGTGTATCACGGACACAATTGGATGAAGCCCTAGAAGCTGTTGATATTAACAGCACAAATGGCTTAATCTTCGATATGCGTGGTAATCCTGGGGGAACACTATCCAGCGCAATTGAAATCGGTAGTGCATTTATTGAAGACGGCGTTTTATTGCGTCAAGTATCGCGCGACCAATCCGAAGAAGTCACCCGTACCAATGGAAACTATGCAGGTATCACCGTCCCAATTGTTGTCCTTGTCGATGAAACGAGCGCAAGTGCCTCCGAAGTGATTGCAGGTGCTATGCAAGATTATGAAGTTGCAACCATCGTGGGCGAAACGACATTTGGTAAGGGAACAGTCCAAAATATCCCACAACTATCAAATGGTGGTGGCTTACGAATTACCATCAAACGTTGGTTGACTCCGAATGGCGCATGGATTCACGAACAAGGTATCACACCAGACATCATTGTCGAGTGGAATCCTGAAACAGTTGAAGACTTAGAAAATGACATCCAGTTACAAGAATCAATCAATTATCTGGAATCACTAAACAACTAAATCCCCTATGATACGTAAAATAAATGGGATGCTTTCACCGTATCCCATTTTTTCGCTAGTTATTACTCCAAGCACCTGATATACTTTTGGAGTTTTGAAACAAGATTTTTAAGGAGATGCAACATGGCTGTTGCTTTACAACTTTCTTCCATTGTAATTTCTGTGCTGATGATTATTCTGATTTTATTACAGGTCAAAGGTGGCGCACTAGGAAGTTTACTAGGTGGTGATGCAGGTGGTGGTATTGCGCGTACAAGACGTGGTCTGGAAAAAACATTGTTCCGTATTACCGTATTCTTGTCTATCGCATTCATCGGTATTGCTTTGTTTGCGGTTGTCGCTACAGGCGGCTAATCAAAAATTCACCCAAGACTTTCAGTTCAATTGCGTGTACATATAAGGTGCTTTGTAAACAACACAAAGTACCTTTTTGATTTTTAATATGGGGTAAGGATATGTTTCGCGGATTCCGTTGGCAACTCATTGCATTTATGATCGCAATTGTATTATTTGGTATAGGTTTAGCATATCGTAGTAGTATTCCTGTTACTCCGCAGGCAACGCAAACCCCTATCCCACCCACAGCAGAACCAACAGACCTACCAATAATTGAACCAACACAACCGATTTTGCCTACTCCATTCCCAAAAACGCCGATTCCGCAAGCCGATTTGCCGCAAGAGCCAACATCATCAACCTATCGTGAAGGGATTGTCGGGAACATCCAACGCCTAAACCCCATTTTTGCCCATTTGAATGTTGTCGATAATGATATTAGCAGTTTGATATTTGAGGGTTTGGTCAAAACGAATGACTTTGGTGAGCCAATTCTAAATCTAGCAAGTAATTATGTGATTTCTAGCGATGGCTTAGAGTATGTATTCACACTACGCAATGATATTTTATGGCAAGACGGTCAACCATTCACAGCAGATGATGTCATTTATACAATGTCTCTTCTTAGTTCTTCTAGTTACGAAGCCTATTCACCAACTGCAAAATTCTGGAAAACAGTCGAAACACAAAAATTAGATACTCATTTAGTGCGGTTTCGTCTAACACAACCCTTGGGTAGTTTCACTACATTTCTAACTGTTGGTATCTTACCTGAACATGCTTTACGGGGGTCGGATGTTCAAGACTTAGTAAGCCATCCATTTAACTTATCGCCAATCGGTACAGGTGCATATCAACTTGCTTCGTTACGCTCTAGCACGGGTAATCGTGTAGATGAAATCAACTTAGCGCTCGCGCCTGTCTATTCACAGCGGATAGAGGGACAAACAGGTTATCAGTTTAAAAACCTAACATTCAAATTATTTGAATCTACAGATAACGCAATCCAAGCCTATAATAATGCTAGCGTAGACGCCCTTGCAAATGTCACATCACGCAATAATCTACTATCTTTACCCAATAGTCGCATCTATACACAAGTTGAACCTGACCTAACCTTGTTATTGTTTAATTGGGAAGCTGACGACCTTGCCGTATTTGCTGACAGGCGTGTACGGCAAGCTCTATCCATTGGGTTAAATCAACAAAACATCGTAGAAAGACATATCACAAGTGAGGCAACCTTTGCCGATAGCCCATTAATCGCAGGGTCTTGGGCATATATATCCAACGCAAATTGGTCAACATTCGATATGGCACAAGCAAGCCAATTACTCGAAGCTACTAATATTCCGACACCTGAACCAATCTCAGGTACAGGGGGTGAAGCAACAGATGAAGCAGGCTCGCTGTATACCTTTAGTATTCTTATCGAAGATAATTCAACCCTATCAGCCATTGCAACCGATATTACAGCACAATGGGGCCAATTGGGTTTTGATGTCTCAGTAGAGGCGGTCGATACTTCGACTTACCAAACTCGTCTCAAAAATAGTGAATTCCAAGCAACGATTACAACCTTATCTATCGGCGCAGACCCAGATGTTTATCGTTATTGGCATCCAGGGCAAGCTGAAAGCGGATTAAATTATGGCAATGTTGCAAACAATGAAGTCGCTGAATTACTAGAAATTGCTCGTAGGGATAATAACGGTATCAACCGCACAACAACCTATCAACAATTTCAGGAACGCTTTGCAGAACAAGCTATTGCAATACCTCTATATTACCCGCTCTACACATTTGTAGCTCGGGATACAATAGAGGGTATTAAACTTGGTTTTCTTGGTACTTCCGCAGACCGCTTCCGCAATATCAGCCAATGGCAACCGATAACATTAAATAGTTAAAGGCTTTTTTCTTTTTCAAGGATTTCCCTGAGTAAGTTTTTACGAGCAGAGCCACCTAACATCTCTAACTTACGTGTATTCAATGGGTCAATTTCCTCACGTAATAAGCGGATGTCTTCTGGCTCAGGTAGTATGGTTTCGTGTAAATCAGGTGACATTTCTAGCTCAAATTTGGTTTTGCGTTTAATTTGCTCAACAGTCACATCAGGATGATACGTGACCAATCGCATCCGACCATTCGCCCAATCAAATTGTCCTAAATCGGTAATCATATAATGAGGTCCACTCCCAAACTTACGATGTTCCACATGCCCCATACCACTGATGAAGTCAATCGGGTCAGTAAACGTCACACGAGAATGACGCGGAACATATAAAAATGTGTCATCATATTGAGGTGTTACATCGGGTATGCCACCACTTCCCGGCAAGCGCATCCGAGGCTTCTTATAATCTTTACCAAAGGCAATATTATTAAAATTGCCAACAGGGTCAACTTGTGCAGGGCGAAAGAATTCTTTTGGTCGATATTTTGGCAGAATATCCGCCGCACCAATTGCAAAGCCGAGATGGATAAGCCCTTTTGCCACCCAAACATCTTCAATGTTGGCTATGCCCAGCGGACCCCAATCTTGTACCAATGCCTGCCCTATCGCCGATGTAAAGCGTGCAGATGGTGCATGACGAACTTTCCCTAAAATCAATCCCGCCGAAACAAGTGGTGTATTAATCCCCTGCGCCCATACATCACCTTCTTTTATTTGGCGGGAGATACAGACACTTATTAATTCATCAATTGTATAATCCGTTGCAGTTACCATATTTATATCCTAGAGTGCCAAGTCAGTTATGTCCCTAAGCCTATAGGATAGAAGCGACATCAGCAAGTTCCTATTTACCATCCATGCGAACAATCACAGGTTTAAACTCACCGATTACATCAACTAAGTCAGACTGTGCCAAAATCACATCTTCAATTCGTTTATACGCCTGAGGAGATTCGTCCAAGTCCCCTCCAATAAGTGTGATGTCCCGTTCTTTCAAATAGTTGTTACGCATCGTTTTAGTAATCGTTTGTTTGGCTTTACTACGGCTAAACATACGCCCAGCACCATGAGAAGCCGAGTTAATTGCCTTGTTATTCCCCTTACCGCGCACAACAAAACCTGAATCCCCCATTGATCCTGGGATAATACCAAATACCCCTTCTCCAGCAGGTGTCGCCCCTTTACGATGAACAATAACCTCACGAGTTTCACCATCAACAATAATCGTTTCTTTCCAGGCAAAGTTATGATGATTTTCAATCGTTACAGCTGGTTTTTGCTTAATCACTTTAGCAAGACGCTTATGAATCACCTCATGATTAGCAGCAGCATATTTCCCAGCTAACTGCATTGATAGCCAGTATTCACGACCCATATCCCATTCCATCGGTAACCATGCCAAATGCTGAACAGATTTATCAAGATTCGGATGATAATCACGTGCAATTTTGGAGAAGCGGTCAGCAACCTGATACCCTAAACCACGCGACCCACTATGTGATAATAAAGCCAAATAATCTCCAGCTTTCAAGTCCCATTCAGTATTATCGTCTGATAAAGTAAATGAACCCCATTCAACAAAATGATTCCCTGAGCCACTTGTCCCGAGTTGATTATGTGCTTTTTCTTTTAATGAATTCAAGAATCCTGTCTCTTGCCATGCAGGGTCATCCATCACCGGATGCTCAGGGCGTGTTCCTCTTTTCCATTGTCTACCTGCGCCAAATAAGGTTTCCGATTGTAACGCTTTTTTGAAGCGATCTTTCTGCTGTTTAATCATATGAGGCTTCACAGAAAAAATTGTCATTCGCATTCGGCAAGCAATATCAACACCAACCGCGTATGGAATAACAGCATTATCGGTTGCTAATACCCCACCAATTGGCAGACCATACCCAATATGAGCATCAGGCATCAACGCAGCAGCAACAACAATCGGTAAGCGAGTTGCATTATCCATTTGTTGTATCGCCTCTTTATCAATGTATGTTTCACCCCAAACAGTATAAGGTATAGGCTTCTCGCGCAATATATTATCCATAATGATCCTTTAAAATTTCTTAAAAACTTTAATTATCATATTTGACCACATATTTTTTTACAAGGCTAAAGATATTTAACAACCTAACGTTAACTTGCTATGGGGTATAGTTGTGTTACAATCATGTCATATTGCAATCATAGTCTAATCTCAGATAGGAGTAATCAATGTCTGTCGTCCCCATCTTAAGTCAAGCAGACATTTTCGAGGAATTAAGCAAAACACAGCTAGAATTGATTGGGTCAATTTGCCAAGAACGTCACTACCAAGCTGATGATGTGCTTTTTGAAGAAAATACACCGGGTGATGAAATGTATATTATCGCCAGTGGCGAAATACAAATCCTAGTTGACCCATCACTAATTGATGATAGTACCAGTGCAAGCGCGATGATCATTGCGACATTACGACGGGGTCAATCTTTTGGTGAAGTTGCTCTTGTTGATGAAGGTTTACGCTCGGCAAGCGCACGTTGTTCACAACAGGATACCCACCTGATTGTTATTCCGCGTGATAAGCTCATGTTGCTCTGTAATACCTATCCACAATTAGGCTATCGTTTGATGCGTAACCTTGCTGCTGACCTTGCGATGAAAATTCGTCATACCGATTTGCAAGTACGCGAACAAATTACGTGGTCAAAAGAAGATAAATAGCGCACACTAGATTAGTAAAATCAAAAGGACTCGGTTTATCACCCAGTCCTTTTTTAATTCAAGTGTTATTTTATTTTTAGCCTTTTATCAATCGCACAAATTGACGTTTACCAACTTGTAAAACAGCAGGCAACATATCAAGTGTGACAGATGCTTGTACTTGATCGACCTTCTCATCATTGAGTCGCACACCGTCTTGTTGAATGAGGCGTTTTGCTTCACCACGACTCCCGACCATATTTAAGCGCACCAAAATATCGCGAATCTCTTCTTCAACAGTCAAGACTTCTTCGTCAATATCATCGGGAACACCACTTCCCCCACGGAAGACTTCATCCCAGTTACTCTGGGACGCTTCAGCATCTTCTGGACTATGGAAAATACTGACAATCTCGCGAGCAAGGTTCATTTTTGCTTCATTCGGATGGAGTTCACCCGATTCAACACTTGCTAGTAGTTCCTCAACTTGAGTTGGCATCCAACCCAAAATCAATTTATGATAAATTGCCATTGTTTTATCAGGTAAACTCATGACTTTACCAAACATATCAAAAGGTGTTGAAAGTAACGGGATATGGTTGCCCAAACTTTTACTCATTTTAATATCGCCATCAGTCCCCGGAAGGCTCTCACCCATAATTATAGCAATCTGAGGTTTCTGTCCCAGACCTGTTTGCAATTTACGTCCAGCAACAAGAATATTAAATAATTGATCTTGTCCACCGACTTGCACATCGGCTTCTTGAGCAACGGCATCATAGGCTTGCATCAATGCGTAGAAAAACTCATGTAAGTAGATTGCTTTACCTTCATCGACACGCTTTGCAAAATTCTCACGTACCAGAAATTGTTGAACTGTAAAGTTACTGGCTAAGCGAATGATGTCAGCAAAATCTAAAGGAGACAACCATTCATCATTACGACGAACACGGGTTTTCTCTTTATCAAGAATTTTGAAGGCTTGCTCAGCATAAGTTTGAGCATTTTCTTCAACATTTTGCATTGTTAATTGGTCACGTGCAGACTCTTTATCAGAAGGGTCGCCTATCAAACTCGTAAATGTTCCTACCAGAAATGTCACATCATGCCCAAAATCTTGGAACTGACGCAATTTACGCATCGTGATTGTATGCCCAAGATGTAAGTCAGCAGTACGCGGATCATATCCACAGTAAACACGTAGAGGACGACCCTCTTCTTCACACTCGATGAGCCGAGCGTGTAACTCTTTTTTCATACTTTCAAAGGTATCAGGATCACCGTAAGCTGCTCCTGACATCAATACTTCGACTTGTTCATCAATCGTCGCCATAATAATATCCTATTCAAAATCTGAAGTTTACAAAACGCAACGAGTATACCATAGCGACACGCCCTTGTTCAGGTTATAACTGTCGCTATAATTTCATTTGTGTTATGCTATAATTATATCAAATTGAACCTTATTGAACCATCGTAAACTTTCAATTAATTTAAAATCCGAATCACTCAAGAGGAAAACACGCATGGAACAGATGACCAGTGCACAAGTAAGACAATCATTTTTAGACTTTTTCGAGGAAATGGGACATAGACCTGTCGCGTCTTCTTCACTTGTTCCAGCAGATGATCCTACCCTATTATTTGTCAATGCGGGCATGGTGCAATTTAAAGATGTCTTCCTCGGCTTGGACAAACGTGATTATTCTCGTGCAACTACATCACAAAAGTGTATGCGTGTTAGTGGTAAGCATAATGATCTGGAAAATGTAGGTCCATCCAATCGGCATCATACTTTCTTTGAAATGTTGGGCAACTTCAGCTTTGGCGATTATTTCAAGCGTGATGCAATTAAATATGCTTACACAATCTTGACTGAAGTATATAAACTCCCTGCCGATAGACTGGTATACACTGTCTATGAAAATGATGATGATGCTTATAGCTTCTGGGTAGATGATATAGGGATTGACCCCAAACGTGTTGCACGGATGGGTCCATCCACCAACTTCTGGCAAATGGCTGATACAGGTCCATGTGGACCAACGTCAGAAATCCACTGGGATAAAACACCTGAAATGGGTGAAGATAATATCGTCCCGATGTTAATAGAGGAAGATGAACGTTTCCTTGAAATCTGGAATCTCGTTTTCATGCAGTTTAATCGCCAACAAGCTGACCCAGACCACACTGGGCAATGGGATGAGCCTCTACCAGCCCCCGGTGTTGATACTGGCATGGGGCTTGAGCGAATTGTCTCTATTTTGCAAGGTAAATTAGCAAATTATGAAACAGACCTCTTTATGCCAATCATTGAGAGAACTCAGGAATTAACGGGTCACACAGACGAAGAACGAGATGCCAATATCGTACCTTATCGCGTTATTGCTGACCATATTCGTGCTGCTGTTTTCCTCGTTAGTGATGGCGTTTTACCGGGGGCAAAAGGTCGTGCTGCTATTCCACGGCTTGTGATTCGTCGTGCCGCTCGTTTTGGAGCAAAAATTGGTTTTGATAAACCCTTCTTAGCCAAAGTCGCAGATGCGGTTATTGATGTGATGGGCGAGCATTACACTGAGCTTGTTGATGAAGCAGAAAATATCAAACGAATTATCACATTAGAGGAAGAACGTTTCCATCGCACAATGGAACGCGGATTAATTGAGCTTGATGAGATGCTGAGTGAACTCAGTGAAGGTAGTGTACTTTCAGGTGAAAAAGCATTCTATCTAAAAGCGACACTCGGTTTACCGATTCAAGTCACCAAAGATATTGTGGAAGAACGTGGCTATACCGTTGATGAAGCAGGTTTTGAAGAAGCCGAAGCTGAACACGCTCGTATTAGTGGTGGTGGACAAGCGATGGGTGAGATTGAATCAGGCGAACACTACAGCCAGCTTTTAAAAGACTTACAATCTGATGGTACACTTGGTGAAGAAGGTGTCAATTACAATCCTTATGCCAATACACCTAGTGAAACCAGCGTCTTAGCTTTACTTCAAGGTGGCTCAAAAGTCGATAACGCCCTTGTCGGCGATAAAGTTGAAGTTATCCTAGCCGAAACCCATTTCTATGTTGAATCAGGTGGTCAAGTCAGTGATACAGGAACAATCACAGGCGATGGTTGGGTCATTGAAGTTGAAGATATGAAAAAGCCGATTAACGGAATGATTGTCCATCTTGGCGAAGTTGTAGAAGGAAATCCTCAAGTTGCAGATTCTGTCACAGCACAAGTTGATTTAACACGTCGTGCAAGTATTATTCGCAACCACACAGCGACCCACCTACTCCATGCTGCACTCCGTAATAATCTCGGCACACATGTTCAGCAAAAAGGGTCATTAGTTGCACCTGACCGTTTGCGTTTTGACTTTTCCCACCATGAGAAAGTCACTGATGATGAAATGGCTGTTGTCACTAGTGAAATTAACCAAGCCATTCTCAACAACTATGCAGTCCAAGCAGAAGAAAAATCACAGGAAGAAGCTCGTAAAGAAGGCGCGATGGCACTCTTCGGTGAAAAATATGGTGATGTCGTCCGCACTGTTATTATCGAATCAGGTGATGATCGTTACAGCTATGAGCTTTGTGGTGGTGTTCATGTCGGAGAAACGGCTGAAATTGGTACATTTATCTTCACAAATGAAGGTAGTGTCAGTGCAGGTATCCGTCGTGTTGAAGCCTTAACAGGGCAAGCTGCAATGGAATATATTCAAGGTAAAATGCAAACTCTGAGTTCGATTGCATCTCATTTAGGTACAACCGAAAACCAAGCCTACAAGCGAATCACTAGCCTACAAGATGAACTAAGTGCAACCCGCCGTGAAGTTGAGAATTTACAGCGCAAGTTAGCAAAATTCAACTTTGACGAAATGATCGAATCTCAACTGGAGGAAATCAATGGTAAACAAGCCCTCTTAGCTGAATTAGATGGCGTACCGATGGATACCATGCGCGAAATGACGGATTGGTTCCGCAACAAAGTCGATAATGGGGTCATGGTTTTGGCAAGTGATGTCAACGGCAAACCACAAATCATCATTGCTGTCTCAGATACACTGGTCAAAGAAGGTATCAAGGCAGGTGATCTGATAAGACCCATTGCCCAAGTTGTTGGTGGTGGTGGTGGTGGTCGTCCACAAATGGCACAGGCTGGCGGGAAAGATAGCGCAAAAATCCCTGAAGCACTACAAAAAGCACGCGACCTCATTGCCGAAGCGTAATTCAGCAAAATAACGTATGATTATCAGATGTGGGCAGGCTCTTGTCCACATCATTAACTTAGCTTGAATTTATGGGAACATGGCGAAACAAATCGAATACGTCCAACTCGATACAAATGATGATGTAGTAACTGTCAAAGATAGGCTATCTTTTATACGAGGACGGCGTGTTTTGCTTATCTGGCCTGAAGAGGGAACAACGCTCACACGAAAATTAGACCTCGTATTGGTACAGCGAGAAGCAGATAGACGTGCCATACAACTCGCACTTGTCACTCATGATGAGAATATTGTCGAACACGCCAAAGACCTAAATATCAGCACCTTTGAGACAATCCGCACCAGTGAGCGAGAACGCTGGAAACGTGGTCGCAAAAAAGTGTTTATGCCACGTTATCATAAGCCAAGTCATGAACATGAACCTGAAGACCTCAAACCTGTTGCAAGCCGTATTATCAAACGTGATAGAAGACGATCCCAAGCACGTTATCTAATAGAACGGCTCGTTATATTAGCCCTGCTAATTGGGGTCATCACAGCAATCGGATATGTTACCTTACCCAGTGCAAATGTCATAATTACATTGCAAGAACAAGAAATACAGACAACTGTTAATATTACTGCTGACACCTTGGTTCAATCCGTAGATATTGCAAATAATACGATACCAGCGCAGGTTATTAGAGCGACTGTTGAGACGACAGCAACTGTTCCAACGACAGGTATCCAAAACTTAGACAGCGCATCAGCTATCGGAACGGTCACATTCACCAATCAAACAGATACCCCTGTCGATATACCAGCCAATACAACTCTAAGCACCAGCGCAGGCATACCCATTCTATTCCGTACAATTAATGCAATAACCATTCCAGCAGGAATAGGCGAACGGATAGACACAGCTGTAGAGGCAACACAATCCTCAGCAGGCGGTATTGGAAATGTCGAAGCGGGCATGATTAACTCAATCGTTGGACCACTCGGCGATGCTATTACAGTCATTAATTTATCAGCGACAACAGGTGGTGAAAACCGCAGCGTTAATGTTGTAACTGATGCTGACATGCTGAATTTATTAAATAGCGCGCGTGTTCAATTACAATCTATTGCTTATACAGAAATCCAAACACGTATTACCGATAATCAACTCATTATCATCGAATCTATCCGCATCGAAGAAGAACGTAATGATTGGACAACCTATTCGCATGATATTGGAGATGTCACAGATAATTTATCCTTAACGCTACGTGCTGTGGTTTCTGCAATCGTAATTGATGACCGTTTTGGGCAACAAATCACACTTGCACAATTATCAACACAAATCCCTGCTGGCAAGAGCTTACAACCAGAGTCCATCACCTACACACGCGGCCCACTTATTAGCCAAGAGTCAACCAATCGTGTGACATTCACGGCAACAAGTACAGCCAATATCATCCAACAGATAGACCTAACACAATTACAAGAGCAACTTGCAGGAAAAAACTTAGCGGATGCACAACGTATTATTGCTTTACAGATAGAAACCAATATCTCAACCCCACCTCAAATTCTCATATCCCCAGAAGGGTTTTCGCAACTACCGATTCTCCCAATACGCATAGAAATAAACACGAGGAATAGCCCATGATAGGACGACTTATTGGTATTGATCATGGTCTCAAACGGATTGGAATCGCAGTTAGTGATGGGATGGGAATTACAGCACGTGAACTGACTATTATTACACGTACATCACGTCAAGAAGATTTTGAAAAAATTAATCAACTGGCAAAGCAAGAAAATGCCATCGGCTTTGTGATAGGCATCCCCCACAGCCCAAACGCGCATGAGGGCGCACATACACAAGAGCATACCGTCAGAGCATGGATTGCTAACTTCCAAGAAGCAACGGATTTACCTATTGCAGAATGTAGCGAATATCTGACCAGTGAGGAAGCAAGGGAGATTGCAATCCAAAAAAAACGCAAACCACGAGACCCGATTGATGACCTTGCTGCCCGTATTATCCTGCAATCTTTCCTCGATTCATTGAGCTACGGTTCAGCTACGTTTCCCCCGTCATTAGATGATGATTCATAAATATCAGCTATACTTGTGCCGAATATTGATTTAATGTTCTTGTGATGTTTTTACTGTAAAAATAACCTGCACATGTTATAGTTGCCGTCTATTTAGATAGTGAGATAGTTGCCATGCCAGATTTACATGATACTCAACCGAGCCGTAGCAATATCAATCTTAAATATGATAGGGGTTTACAAGCACCGCCCAAAATCCTATTCTGGGGAATGATTTTATTCTTCTTGCTGATTATAGGAGGCGTTTTAGGTGGAATTATCGGATTCCGCGAAGTCTTGCAACCAGCCCAACAACAACGCGTTATCGACCAAGTACCCTTTATGCGTGCATTCCTTGAACCAACCCCAGCAGGAGGAGTATTCCCAACAATAGAACCTGCGTCCGACGAAAATGATGCGATGTCTTTACTGGATATACCTCTCAATATACCAAGTCCCACTCCAGCCCAAAGTACCGAATCTTCAGTCGAAATCACTGAAGAAGCTCAAGCAACCGCAGAACCAACTCAAGTTGAAGTTGTATCTAGTCCTACACCAGAACCAACAATAGAAGCAGAACCTATCGAAACAGAAGAAACAACCAGTCAAGTCCTTCCAACAGCGACTGCCATACCTGAAGTTGTTTCAACTCAAACAACAGAAAATACAAGTTCACCCACTGTATCATCTATTCCGCCATCTGGGCGAATTTTTGGTATTCGGCATGAACAACAGAAATGGAACAACTGTGGTCCCGCGAATATCACAATGGCGTTGAGCTACTATGGTTGGCAACAAGACCAAACCGTTGCAGCAAACGCCTTAAAGCCCAATCGTGAAGATAAGAATGTTAACCCATATGAGTTGGTTAATTTTGTCGAGGAATCGACTAATGTCAAAGCAATGGCGCGGATTGGTGGCAATCTTAATTTACTCAAAACACTAATTGCCAACGAGTTCCCAGTTATTATCGAAACAGGTGCAATGTTTGAAGCCTACGATTGGATTGGGCATTATCGTACAGTTGTTGCCTATGACGATGTTTTCCAGATTTTCTACTTTTACGATAGCTTCCTTGGAATCGGCGAAAGTTCTCAGGGTGTCACAGAAACATATGAAAATGTCGATAAAGATTGGCAAGCGTTCAATCGAACATTTATTGTGATTTACGAACCACAACGCGAAGGGTTGTTACGCAGTCTTTTGGATAGCCATTGGACAGCCGATTCAGCAGCAGAAGTTGCTTTTGAAGTTGCTCAACGAGAGGCACGCGCAGAGCCACAGAATGCTTTTGCATGGTTCAATATGGGAACATCACTAGTCGAGTTAGAACGCTATCAAGAAGCCGCTACAGCCTTCGACCAAGCACAACGGGCAAAGCTCCCGTGGCGCATGATGTGGTATCAATTTGGACCCTTTAAAGCCTACTATGAAACAGGACGTTATGACGATGTCATGAGCTTGGTACAGATTAACTTGAATAATGCCGAAGAAATCGAAGAAAGCTATTATTGGCAAGGACGTGTCCTCGAAGCACAAGGGCAACCTCAGCAAGCTGCAACATCTTATCGTCGGGCATTAAGTTACAACCCCAATTTTGATGATGCACGTACAGCTCTCGATAATCTATAAGGCTGATTATGACAGAAAATATAAAACAAAGGGACGAAAAACAAAAGCGTAATCAGCAGATTGCTCGCTCTACCCTAACTGTCATGATTGCATTTGCGATTGCCAAAGTAATTAGTTTGGTACAGACATTCATCATCGCACAAGCATTTGGGGTCGGCAGTGAGTTAGACGCTTATGTTGCCGCCAATCGTATACCTGAGTTGATTGTCATTCTCATTTCTGGGGGTGCATTAACTCATGCTTTTATCCCCATTTTTAGTGGATTTCTAGCTAAAGATGATAAAGAGGGTGCGTGGCAGCTAGCCAGTAACCTCATCAATACGATTCTTGTTGTTGCCCTATCAGTTAGCCTCATTGTATTCTTGTCTGCACCGTGGCTGGTTCCTAATGTCGTCGCTCCGGGGTTTGATGCACAGACAACCCAAAGCACAATTGATATGATGCGTATTCTGTTGATAAGTACTATTATCTTTTCGATTAGTGGTATATTCAGCGGAATCCTAAACTCCCATCAACACTTCCTACTCCCTGCAATTGCTCCCATCATGTTTGATGTCGGTATTCTTATCGGGGTGATATTTTTGATGCCTACATTAGGTGTCAATGGTATTGCATTAGGCGCAGTCTTAGGATCTCTAATGCACTTTGGGATTCAAGTCCCAGGGTTAATCCATTACAAAATGAAATGGAAGCTGGAACTCGGATGGGATAATCCTGTATTGTGGCGTGTCATCCGTCTGATGCTACCCCGCATTGGTGGTTTAGGTGTATTTAGCCTCAACTTTCTTGTCATGAATAATATCGCATCACGACTTGGGATTGGGTCAGTCAGCGCACTCGATTGGGGTTGGCGTTTAATGCAAATCCCCCAAACCCTAATTGGTACAGCAATGGGAATTGTCATTTTCCCGACACTTGCTGCATTAAGCGAAGTGGGCGACCTTACAGGCAAACGGTCTGCTATGTCAGGCGCACTACGATTTATTTTAATCACGAGTATTCCATCAGCAATCGGTTTAATTGTGCTGGGTCAGCCTTTGATTAGTTTGCTAGAGCGCGGTGCATTTGATTCATCAGCATCAGCTTTGGTCTATAGCACACTCAGTATGTTCACACTTGGCTTGATTGTGCATTCAGCCTTAGAAGTTGTGGCACGGAGCTTCTACGCGGATAAAGATACACTCACCCCATTATTCGCAGCATTAGGGGGTGCAACCATCAATTTTGTATTTGCGCTATTATTGAGTGATGTGAGCAGTGTTGATGCTAGCAATACTTATAATATCTTTGTTCGCGCATTTCCTGTTGCAGGATATAACCCCGAAATTGGTAATGTCAGTGGACTTGCCCTAGCTAACTCCTTAGGGGTAATGTTTGAAGTAGTGTCTCTACTGTATATCCTCCGCACTCGTTGGAGTGGTATCCAAGAGAATCAACTGGCACAGACAGTCATCAAGACACTTGTCGCTAGCTTAATCATGGCAGGTATAATCCTCATCGTTGATATGATTTGGCGAAGTCTCGGACTAGGTGACGGATTTGTGTTGACTATTGCTCAACTTGCTATTGAAGGCATAATCGGATTAATCACCTTTATCATTGTTGCAATTGCCCTTAAAATGCAGGAATTATCTGAACTGTGGTTAATGATACGCCACAAAACAAGCTAAAAGTAAGAGATTATGACAATCAAAATCAAATATATGACATTAGGTTCATTCCAAACCAACGCTTATCTAGTCGCAGATACAGAGACAAATAATGCAATCTTAATTGACCCTGTTGATAATGCAGACCTTATTCTCGAAGCAGCAAAAGAGGAAGGCTGGACAATCAAACTAATGATTGCAACTCATGCTCATCTTGACCATGTTTTAGCCAGCCAAGCAATCAAAGATGTCACATCTGTTCCCTTTTATATCCATGAGGAATGTGTTGATATGCTGGATGGCATCCCATCACAGGGTAAATTATTTGGAATGGGCAAACTCCCCCCTGCTGCTAAACCTGACAGACTCTTAACGACTGAATCTGAAACAATTGAATTAGATGGTATCAAATTAGAAACACTCTATACTCCAGGTCATGCTCCAGGGCATCTTAGTTTTTATATAGCAGAACAAAAAATCTTATTCAGTGGTGATTCACTTTTTGCAGGCAGTATCGGGCGGACAGACTTACCTGGAGGCGATTACCAGTTATTGATGAAATCAATCTTTAGTCAATTAATGGTATTAGATGATGATGTCAATGTCTTACCGGGGCATATGCAACCTACTACCATAGGGCGTGAACGAGCCACGAATCCATTTTTACTTGATTATGATGAAAACGAGTCGTAATAATCGCTACGCTAACGACATCCATAAACAAATATCAATCAACATTGTAAGGCTCATATGCACATTCTCACATTATTTTTAGATGGTATCGGGTTAGGTGACAACAATCCTGAAATTAATCCTTTCGCAGTGGCCGATATGCCAACAATTCATGAGCTAACCAATGGCAAACGCTGGTTAAGAGATACTGGGCGACAAGAATCTGAACGAGCCATATTTATCCCAACCGACCCACGGCTAGGTGTAGAGGGTCGTCCTCAAAGCGGTACAGGACAAGCAGCTATTCTGACAGGTTTAAATGTCCCACAAATAATTGGTCGGCACTATGGACCTAAGCCAGAAGCTCAAACTCGCGAAATTATTGTAGAACATAGCTATTTTAAACGTGTGGTTGCACGGGGTAAAAAAGCAGAGCTTCTAACAGCCTATCCACACGGTTTATTGCATGATTTTGAACGTGGGAAGACATTACGCTCTAGTATTCAACAGTCTGCATTTGAAACAGGTCAACGGCACTTAACTATCGAAGATGTTATGGAGAAACGCGCACTGACAGCAGAGTGGACAACCGAGATGTGGCAGAAATATCTAAAAATAGATGGTGTCCCAAATTATTCTGCCAGAGAAGCAGGGCAACTGATGGCACAACTATCGCGAAATTATGACTTCGCTTTTCATTCACATTGGTTTACTGACCGTGTGGGACATCGCGGACCACTTGAAAAAGGGATTGAACTACTCGAAACCTTCGACCAAGTCATGACAGGCATTCTCGATGAATGGGATGATAACGAAGGTTTAATTGTTGTCATCAGTGACCACGGTAATATGGAAGATATTGGTGTTCGCCATCATACTGAAAACGATATTCCAACTTTGATTATTGGTAATCAGAAATCCGAATTTGCAGAGAACTATACAGCCTTGACTGATTTTGTACCTGCTTGTGATAAAATGCTCTTCGATTCCTCTATCACCTAAATACCTAGAAACGAGTAAACTGTGAAACGAAACTTAGTTTCATCCATCATAGCAATTATATTAGGTCGCCTCGTCATCAATGTGACTAAGCGATTCCCATATCCTTTTGTATCAGCGATTGCAACCAATTTCAGTGTACCTGCTTCCAGCATACAAACTGTGATTGCCTTAAATAATGGTACTGGCTTATTAAGCCCTATTTTTGGAACGATTTCCGAAAGATATGGGCGTAAACCTGTGATGCTGGCGATGTTAAGCATGATGTCTGTTATGAGTTTTGCAGGTGCAATATTCTCGAATTATGGTGTATTTATTGTTGTGATGTTTGCCTTTGGTATCGGCAAGATTATTTATGACCCAACCTTCCAAGCTTATCTCGGTGATGTCATCCCTTTTCATAGACGTGCGCGTGTGATGGGCATTGCAGAGTTGAGTTGGGCGTTTTCGCTAGTGATTGCCGCACCGGTTGTAGGGTTCATTCTTGATTCAAGTAGTTTACAGACTGTCTTTATCTTTCTAGGTGTTTGTTTAATTTTAGGTACGGTTGCAGTCTGGATTTTTGTTGAATCAGACGTGAAGTCTAAAAATGAACGGGCTACTATCAAGTTCATCAATCCAATTAAATCATTTCAGATTATTAGCCAACACCCTCCAGCAGTATTTGCACTGATCTTTGCTGTCTGCTTAACCATGTCTCATGAGATGTTCTTCATCAATTATGGTTTATGGATGGAAGAGTCATTCGACCTTGTATTGACAGCATTAGGTACAGTAACGATTGTTATTGCAATTGCAGAAATTATTGGCGAATTCATTGTTATCACCATTGCTGATAGAGTCGGAGCAAAATTAACATCTATGACAGGTATGTTTGTTGCGGCTGTTAGCTTTGCAATCATTCCGTCGCTCACATTCAGTCTACCTGTGGCTTTATTCGGTATTTTTATCATGTTTATTGGTATCGAAACTGCGATTGTTGCATCACTACCTCTATTTACAGAAATTTTGCCTGATGCGAGAGCCATTATGATGAGTGCAAATATGGGCGCACATTCATTAGGACGTGTACTTGGCGGAATCATCGGTGGGTTTATCTATGCGACAACAGGGAACAATTTTCTGGCTGTCGGGATTCTCGCAACAATTCTAGGTTTAATTGCATTTTTTGTGATGTTAAAGTTAATTCCAGTTGGAAAAACAAATCCAATCTAATTGCTTACGTTACTCTAATAAGAACCTGATAAGCTAAAGCCGTTAAATTACTGGTATTCATTAAGGTCTTGCCTTGACGAATAATCATGCCTACTCTACAATTCTAAATTGCAATCTGAAGCAGGAAAGCGTATGTTTGAATCATTAACTCAAAGACTTGATACAGCATTTGACGGCTTGCGTAAAGGCGGTCGTGTCAAAGAAGCAGATGTTACAGCAGTTATGCGGGAAGTCCGTATGGCATTGCTGGAAGCAGATGTCTCTTTACCGATTGTTAAAGACTTCGTAAAAGATGTGCGTGAACGCGCCATCGGTGAAGAAGTCCATAAAGCACTGAAGCCAAGTGAACAAGTTGTGAAAATTATCCATGAAGAGCTTGTGGAAATGCTCGGTGATGCAGGTCGCCTTGACTTCACAGGGAGTTTCAAACCTCATGTGATGATGATGGTCGGTCTGCAAGGGTCGGGTAAAACAACCAGCACCGCCAAACTTGCGCTTCACCTACGTAGCGAAGGACGTAAACCTTTCTTGATTGCCGCGGACACTTACCGTCCAGCCGCGGTTGACCAACTCGTCACCCTCGCAAAACAAATCAATATCCCCTACCATGAAGAAGGTACATCCGCTACCCCACCAGAAATTGTCAAACGGGGTTTGGAAAAAGCCAAAGAAGCTGGCGTGGATATTATTATTGTTGATACGGCAGGTCGTCTACAAATTGACGATACGCTGATGCAAGAGTTGGAAGAAATCAAAAAGATTACATCCCCAGCCGAAATCTTGCTGGTTGCAGATGCAATGACAGGACAGGAAGCTGTCAACATTGCAAGTGGCTTTAATGAGCGTCTCGGCATCACAGGTCTGATTTTGACCAAAGTTGATGGTGATGCGCGCGGTGGTGCGGCTTTGTCTATGCGTGCTGTCACAGGTGTACCAATCAAGTTTATGGGTACAGGCGAAAAGATTAGTGCAGATACACTGGAGCTTTTCCATCCTGACCGTATCGCTCAACGGATTCTTGGTATGGGCGACATTATGTCATTTATCGAGAAAACAGAAGAGCTATATGAAGAAGAAGAAGCTGAACGCCTGCAACGTAAAATCATGCAAAATGAATTTACATTGCAAGATTTCCTAGACCAGCTTCAAAAAATTAAAAAGATGGGTCCACTCGGCAAAGTCATGGGCATGATTCCTGGGATGTCAAAACTGCAACTACAAGCAGAGATTGACGACCAAGATATTGAACAACGCATCAAGAAAGTTGAAGCGATCATTAGCTCAATGACAGCGCAAGAACGTGCAAAACCCAGAATTTTAAAAGCAAGTCGCAAGAAACGGATCGCCGCCGGTAGTGGTGTCGAAGTCCGTGATGTGAATGAGCTACTCAAGCAATTCCAGCAAATGAGTAAACTCATGAACCAAATCAGTAAAGGTAAAATGCCCAATATTCCCGGCTTAAATATGTAAGCCGACTAATTAAAACCTCTGAGGAGAAATACAAACATGGTTCGTATCCGCTTACGCCGTCAAGGCTCAAAACGTCAACCTAGCTACCGTATCGTCGTTATGGATAAACGCAAAGCACGTAACGCTGGCTATCTTGAAAATATTGGTTTTTATAACCCACGTACACGTCCAGTGACTGAAGTGATTGAAGAAGATCGCGCATTATACTGGTTGAGCGTTGGTGCACAACCTAGCGATGCTGTTCAAAATTTAATGAAACATACAGGTACATGGGATCGCTTCCAACGGTTACGCGCTGGCGAAAGCATGGCAGACCTAGTAAAAGAAGCTGAAGAAAACAAAACAGAATTACCATCACAACGCACAAACTACCCTGCCCCCGGTGATGGCGAAAGTAAAATCAAAGCAAAAGAAGCACAAAAACTCGCTGCCGAAGAAGCCGCTGCTAGCGAAGCAGAATAATTGGATTAGGTTGCTATTATGGTAGAAGAAGATCTCGTTCAATATATCGCTGAAAATCTTGTCAATGATCCTGAACAAGTCAGTATTACACGTAAAGAAAATAACCGTTCAGTTGTCCTAGAGCTAAGTGTTGCTTCGGATGATATGGGACGTGTGATTGGTCGAAGTGGACGGGTTGCAAATTCAATCCGCGCGCTTCTACGTGCTCTACCATCTGCTGACGAAGGACGGGACAACAGACGCAAACGGGTTATACTAGAAATTGAGTAATCAACCTACAGAACACAACAGTTATTTCCCCGAGTATTTATTATTAGGGGAAATACTGCGTCCACATGGGGTACGCGGTGAAGTTCGTATGCGGATTATCACCGATTACCCTGAACGTCTTAAAGAACTCAAAACACTTTATCTTGGCAAATCACGAGACGATAATCATCCAACACCTGTCACCCTACAAAAAGCCCGTTTTCACCAAGATTATGCCCTACTCACATTAAAGGGATATGACAGTAGAGAATCCGCTGATAGACTTCGCAAAAAATTTGTCATGGTTGATATTGATAATGCTGTGCCACTAGAAGATGGAGAATACTATCTGTTCCAATTAGTTGGTCTAAAAATTGTGGCAGATAATCAAGAAATTGGCATCGTAAAAGAGGTTTTACAAACGGGTGCAAATGATGTTTATATCGCCGATAGTGAAAAATATGGCGAAATCCTTATTCCTGCACATAGTGAAACAATTATCGAGGTCAACTTCGATACAAAAACGATCACTATGTCCTTACCTGATGGATTGTTACCCTCAAGCTAACGCCAAATCTTAACTTGACAATAAAATTCGCTTACTGTTATGCTCATGGCGCACCTAATTTATCAATGGGTTGGCTATGCAAGATAATAATCATCAGCAATTTTGGCTTGGCTTACATCTTATTCCACAATTTGGTATTGCAAAAATATCGCAACTTCTACAACATTTCGATACTGTCGAAGAATTGTGGACTGCACCTGTAAAGAGACTCCATGCTTTAGAATTTTCGAGTAAGCAAATGGATCTATTCATCGCAGGTCGTCAGAAAATTGATTTACCAGCAGAGTTAGCTAAGGTTCATCAACATCAGGCTCAAATCATTACTATCGAAGATGAGGATTATCCCACCTTATTACGAGCGATACCCGACCCACCCACATTACTTTATGTACGCGGTCATTTAACCCAACAAGATGAAAAATGCCTCGCAATTGTCGGTACACGTAAACCGAGTAAGTATGGATGGGATGCAGCACATCAGATTGCTTATCACATCGCACAACAAGATATAACAATTGTCTCTGGTTTAGCTCAGGGCATAGATTCAGCGGCTCACCGTGGTGCACTCCATGCACAAGGTCGCACAATTGCTGTAATGGCAAATGGTATAGATAAAATTTATCCAGCAGAAAATACTGATATTGCCAATGAAATTATTGCTACGGGTGCAGTTATTACAGAAATGCCGATTGGAACGCCACCAATTGGTAAGAATTTCCCACGACGCAATCGTATAATTAGTGGATTGTCTTTAGGCGTATTGGTTGCAGAGTCACCAGAAAAAAGTGGCGCTTTGATTACAGTTACAACAGCAAATGAACAGGGGCGAGATGTATTTGCAATACCCCATAATATATTTAGCAAAACAGGACGTGGTACAAATCGGCTTATTCAAGATGGGGCAAAGCTTGTGATGCGTGTTAGTGATGTTTTGGATGAACTCGATATTACCCATACCAATACACAAACACGCATTAAAACCGAGAAGATTCAACCTGACAACGACATAGAACGACAGGTACTGATGCAGCTGGGCGCAGACCCCTTACATGTTGATGAAATTGTCAGATTAACTAATTTACCAACCCAACAAGTAACCAGCACATTAGCCATTTTAGAATTAAAAGGGCTTGCAGAGGTTGCAGGGTCTATGCAATACTGTCGCGCGCGATAGCTACAGAAATCTAAGGAGACGCATATGGAAAATTATTATGCTTTAATCATGGCGGGTGGGCAAGGAACGCGTTTGTGGCCTATGAGTCGTGCCAAAATGCCAAAACAATTACTACCACTCATTGATAACCATTCAATGTTTCAGACCAGCTTAAAACGCATTGAAGATGTTTTCCAACCCGAAAATATTTTTATTGTTACTGGCGAAAATTATGCTAGGGAATTACAAGAAGATGCTCCGCAAATCCCAAAATCGAATTACATCATCGAGCCTTATGGTAAAAATACAGCACCTGCTTTGGGCTTAGCATTAGCAACCATTCAAGTTAAAGACCCAAATGCAACCGTCGCGATTCTAACCGCTGATCATCATATCGCTAATAAAGAAAAGTTTTGCCGTTTGTTAGAGTCTGCTTACGAAATCGCACAAGATGGCAGAATTGTTACGCTCGGAATTTCTCCATCGTATCCAGCAACAGGCTTTGGATATATTGAACAAGGGCAAGCCATTGACGAAGTTAATAGTTTTAAAGTCTATCAATCCAAACGCTTTACAGAAAAACCTGACATCGTAAGAGCCACGCAGTTCCTTGCGTCAGGAAAGTATAGTTGGAATGCAGGCATGTTTATTTGGAAGGTTGAACATGCGATGAAAGACCTTGAGCGCTATCAACCTGCAATGTACGCACTCCTCACCTATTTACAATCTATATTCGACACATCCGACTATCAAGAGAAGCTCAATGACATCTGGGAAAAGATGCCAAAGCTATCAATTGATTTTGCTATTATGGAAAAAGCTGATAATATCGCAGTGATACCTGTAGACATCGGGTGGAGTGATATAGGTAGTTGGTCTTCGCTATATGATATACTTCCACAAGATAAATTTGGGAATTGTATAAAAGGTGATGCAACCGATAACAGAGTCATTCTGGACACGCGAAATACGCTCGTTTATAGTGATCGGCTTACTGTCGCAATTGGTGTAGAAAATATTGTGATTGTCGATACTGACGATGTAATTTTGATTTGTCATAAGGATCGCACACAAGATGTAAAAGAAGTTGTCAAATATCTTAAGGACAACGGCAATGAGGAATATCTCTAAACATGGATACAAATAAGCTTCATAAGGAAGGGGCATGAGCAACGATAACTTGCAAGCCTACTGTGTAAAGTGTAAGACGAAGCGTGATATGAACGAGCCACAAGCTGTTTATACCAAAACAGGCGCACCTGCAACTAAAGGGGTCTGTCCAGAATGTGGTACGAACTTATTCCGTATGGGTGAAACACCAGCGCACGAACATGTTCCAAAACCAGAAAAAGTCGAAAAACCTGTTCGTAAGAAAAAGACAAAGAAAGCTAAAAAGAAAAAGACGCGCGCCAAAAGAAATGTTGGCAAGCTCGTCATCGTAGAATCACCAGCTAAAGCAAGAAGTATTGGTGGGTTTCTGGGTAAAGGCTATACTGTCATGTCCTCAAAAGGTCATGTCCGTGATTTACTCAAGACCACCCTATCTGTTGATGTAGATAATGACTTTGAACCCCGTTATCGTGTACCTAACGACAAGCGAACTGTGGTCAAAGAGCTTAAAGCAGCAGCACAAGATGCTGATGAAATCTTCCTCGCGACAGATCCTGATCGCGAAGGTGAGGCAATCGCTTGGCATCTGGTAGCAGCAGCCGAAATGCCAGAAGATAATATTAAGCGTGTCGTATTCCATGAAATTACAGATACTGCTGTTGAAGAAGCATTTTCTCATCCGCGCGAAATTAACATGGATTTAGTGAATGCTCAACAAGCACGCCGTATCCTTGACCGCCTTGTTGGCTACAACATCACAGAGTTACTCTGGGATAAAGTCCGTAACCGTTTATCGGCTGGACGCGTTCAAAGTATTGCCTTGCGTTTTGTTGTTGAACGTGAAAAAGAAATCCAAGCATTCGTTCCAGTTGAATACTGGTCAATTGATGCCTTACTCGGCAAAGTCAAGCTCAAAGGTGCTAAAGGTGAATTTACAGCACGTTTAGCTAAGATTAATGGGGAAGATCCTGTACTTGATAGTCAAGAGACAGTTGATCCAATTGTAGAAACACTAGAGAAAAGTACATTCTTGGTTGATTCTGTCAAACGTGGTACACGCATACGCCGTCCATCAGCACCATTTACGACGAGTACCCTCCAACAAGAGGCATCACGCCGTATTAACTTTAATGCGCGTCGTACCATGCAGATTGCACAACAACTCTATGAAGGTATTGACATCGGGCAAGGTAAATCTGTCGGTTTAATTACCTATATGCGTACAGACAGCCTGCAAGTTTCTGAACAAGCTCAAAAAGAAGCCCGTAGCTATGTTCATGAAAACTTTGGTAAAGAATTTACACCTGATAAACCACCAAAGTACAAGACAAAATCTAAAGGCGCACAAGAAGCACATGAGGCGATTCGTCCAACAAGTGTTATGCGTCCGCCTAATGTTATGAAGCAATATCTATCGCGTGACCAGTTCCGCTTATACAAACTCATCTGGGAACGCTTTGTAGCCAGCCAGATGTCCAATGCGGTTTATGACACGATTCGCGTCGAAATCAAAGCGGGTCTGACCGAAGCAGATATGCCTTACCTCTTCCGTGCATCAGGTAGCAAATTAAAGTTTGCAGGTTTCCTTGCACTTTACGAAGATTCACACGATGAAGATGTTGCTGAAGACGGTGATGAAGGTCGTATCTTCCCAGACCTTGATGATGGCGAAAAGCTAGACCTACGTAAGCTATTCCCAGAACAGCACTTCACACAACCTCCACCACGCTATACAGAGGCATCGTTAGTGAAAGCGCTTGAAGAGAATGGTATCGGTCGTCCGAGTACCTATGCACCAACTGTTGCAGTGATTCAAAGTCGAGATTATGTCAATAAAGAGGATAAGCGACTGATTCCTAGTGAAACAGGTATCCTTGTCAGTGATTTACTTGCAGAATACTTCACCGATGAGATGGACTATACCTTCACAGCAAAAATGGAAGACCAGCTTGATGAGGTCTCTGAAGGTAAAGTTGATTGGCGACCCGTTCTAGGCGAATTCTATGATCCATTTGAAAAACGTCTAGTAAATGCACGCAAGAATATGCCTAAGCAAGTCCAAGAAGAATTTGTCGGTCGTAAATGTCCAACATGTGAAACAGGTGATCTTGTCATAAAATATGGTCGTTGGGGTAAATTCATTGGATGTAACAATTATCCAGAATGTCGCCATACAGAGCAATATTTAGAACTTACAGGGCACGTTTGTCCTGAATGTGGGCAAGAACATGGTGGACAAGTTGTAGCACGGCGAACACGCAAAGGTCGTCAATTCTTTGGTTGCAACCGTTATCCTGACTGCGAATTTTCAGCATGGAAACTATCCAAAGACCTTGTAAAAATTGAACCCGACGAATCTACTCAAGAAGAAAAAGAGCGATCAATCGGCTAAGGATTAATTTTCGTCTTTGCGTTTCGGCACAACCATCGTTATACTGAAATACAATTGTGGCATAACTTATTTGTTGTGTCACAACATCTCTAGTACAATATAAAATGATTGCGCTATTCACCGACTTGAAAGGTCGATATCTATGAGTTTTCTAGGTCGCAAAAACGATAAAGACGACAAAAAACAAGTAAGTCAAGCATCCCCCACACCACCGATGATTGACCCCAATACGGGTTTACCCCCACCTTACGAGCCACCTGACCCTTCTGCCCCAAAAGCAGAAGTAAAAGTAGGTTTTGTTAAACGTATCCAAAATTACATCTTAGATTCTTATAACGGTCTATATAAGATTGTTTTAGAGCCATCTATGCCAACACGGGGAACGATTGGATTAATCGTTATTGGTATATTTCTAGGTATTTTATTTTCTTACCTACTCGCTCCAGTAGAATTTACAGGTGCTTCACCCAGACGCATGAGTAATGATGCCATTGACCAATGGGTGCGGATGGTCGCTGTCGGTCATGCAGATGATCTTGTCTATGATGACCAAACATCGCTAGCTGTTTTACAACAAATCCCGAGCCCGCAACAAGTAACGAATCGTCTTGCAAATAACCCCAACTTACCTGAATTTGAAAGACAAGCTGTTGCAGATTTACAGAATATTCCGGGTTTCAACGAGCTAACAGGGTCTGTACCACCAGAAGACCCCGGCATTGTTGTCAGCACACTATCTATTGTTCTCTTCGTACTTGCAGTCGTCATTATCACGCCAATTCTCGTGGTTGTATGGCGTTTGCTGATTTACCCTAACATTGTTGCAGGTATCTTTGATGCCTTTAAACGTGCAACCAATAAAGAATATGCAGAAGAGTCAGCGAGATCCAAAAAAGAACTCAAAACATTACAAGACCAGAAACGCATAAAAGAAGAGATGGCAAAAAATGTCGTAGCAGATGTCGAATTTGGCGAACCTGTTATTCAGACCATTTCCATCTATACCAAAGGGCGTAATTATGACGATTCCTTCGCCATTGAATTAGGTCCTGAGCAAAATAATCAATTCCTCGGCGAATGTGGATCATCAATCGCAACTAAAGTTGGGGATGATGTTCAATCCATCGAGTTTTGGGGATTTGATATGGCAACACAAATGACGCTCACCAAAATCTTTGTTGCCCCTGCCGCTATTAATGATCCAACATTACAAGCAAAAGTCAGTAACCGTGTCAAGAATCCAGCGACGGACATTGTTGCCGCTCAAACTGGTGCAACTTTAACCCTAGATACTGATGCAATTCGTATTCAAGGGGAAATCGTTTCCATTGCTTACAACGAAGCAGGTGGCTCACCGAATAGCGGTATTGAAAATATGCAGATGAAAGTCTCAGCATGGCAGAAACAAAGTAGCCCAGTGGGTGCAGGGGTTGGCGCTCCACCACCAATTCCACCAGCGCAACCTTTGCCAGATTATAGTGATATGCAATTTGACCCACCACCACAGATGCCATCACAACCGCCAGCAGGTGG
>CAYGTY010000008.1:4431-11420 GCA_964352825.1 uncultured Anaerolineaceae bacterium | reverse complement strand
ATATGCAATTTGACCCACCACCACAGATGCCATCACAACCGCCAGCAGGTGGACGTGCATTAGATGAATACGATGATATTCAATTTGACCCACCACCGCAAATGCCGAGGCAATCACCATTACAACCGCCTCCTTTGCAAATGCCTCCATCAGGTCTAAATCCCTTACAACCACCTCCCTTGCGTATGCCACCAAGTGAGGAAGAAGACGATGACCCATTTGGTGGAACAGGTGACTTTACTCCACTATCATAAATAGTTAAGAAATAAGCCTCATCAGAACAGATGGGGCTTATTTCATGATAGCATTATTTCGGATAGAGTCGGCAACAGCCCCAGCAATGATACGATACCCATTACTATTAGGATGTCCATCGAAGGATTCTGGATAAATCGCGACATCATTTTCAACAGCTTCTCGTAAAACAGGTAAGCTATCGACATATGAAATATCGTTTGTATCAAAGAAATCCATCATATCTTGTCGAATTAGTGATTCTTGCTCACCCAATAAATGATACGCATCACTCAAATCAGGCTCCATATAGGGTAAGTACACATATTCTTTGGTCGGTATAAAGACAATCAGAAGTTCAATATCTACTGAGGTCAATAAATTCTTTATTTCCTTATATTGAATTTTAGAAAGCCGAACCCCTTCTGCAATAATTGAGGACTCTGTATCCATAACAAGATGACGATAAGCAGGTGTGAGGAAGGTCAAGACACGCCCTTTATCGTATATATCAAATAAAGTTGGGGATTGTGTCACAATTGTTTTGTTCTCCTGAAGACGGACTTCCACTTCTACCATATCAACCGCATCAAAAACACCCAAATTCGTTAATAATCGTCCGATATATGTCCCAGACCTTAATCTTTCGTCAAAGCTCTGTACAGCTTGATTTGAAGACTTAGAGTCGCCCAGTTCTATCAAGCGTGAGGGTTGAAGTTTAGTAGCCTGTTCTGTAATCGTCTGTGTAATAGCAGTTAGATCAAATGATGAATCACGCAGAGACTGATGAGCATAATCTCCATAAACTAAATTATAAGCATCTGCAAAATCATTCCCAAAGTACATTCCAATCACAACCAATTGAGGTGATAACTCAACAGCCTGTTCAGCTAATACGCGATATTGCACCGCACCATAGCTTCCTTGTGCCATACTATAGACTTCATAACCTGTTAATTCTGATAACACACTCGGATATGTTTCCACTAAAGAGACATTCACACCCCATGTTTGTGAATCCCCTATCGTGACAATATCTGCCTCATCAAGCGCAACAGCATTACGCCACCCGCGCGCATCATGCCCTACTGCATTCGGTGGTGTCCGTTTGCCCAATATATCATCTTCAACTAATTCCTGAACATCGGGATAGGTCACTTTCACATTTGCACGACTGAGTATCAACAAAATCCCCTCAACCAACATCACAGATATAACAATGCTCAACATCACCAAAGCCACTTTGCCTAATATCGAATCAGAACCAACGAGTCCAAGCCATATAATCAAAACACCAAAGATGATTAAAATAGCTTGATAAGGTCCTATCCCATTAGCAGAAGACGATAGTACCTCAGATAAAATCACAAGGATGATTATCGCTAATCCCAAAAACAAAGTAATAAGTTGGCTACGTGATAATGCTAGCATCTATTTCCCCTTATAACAACAAAATCCGCCAATTCTAAAAAGTGACGGATTCTATATAGTATTGTTTATACACAAAAAAGGCTACTTAATATCAATAACCTTGAACTTGATGACACCACCGGGAGTTTCTACTTTAAATTTCTTTCCCTTTTTCTTACCGATGAGTGCCGCACCAATTGGGCTTCTTTGTGAAATTTTACGCTCTTTAGGGTTTGCTTCGGCTGTACCCACAATTTTATACTCTTCATCCTCATCCGTACCATCTTCGCGAATGACAACAGTCGAGCCAATACGAACTTCATCTGAAGGGCCCACATCCGTAATGATAATCGCATTGCGTAAAATAGCTTCAATATGTTGAATACGACCTTCAAAGAAGCCTTGTTGTTCTTTGGCATCGTGGTAATCCGCATTTTCTTTCAAATCACCTTGTGCAACTGCCTCTTTTAATTTCTGAGCCAGTTCAGGGCGACGAATTTCAATTAACTCTTTTAATTCTTTGCGGAGTTCTTCTTCACCTTCTTTAGTTAAATATGTATCTTCTGATGCCATAACTAATTTCCTTAGACTACTAATCAACAATTATTTTGTTTGTAATAAAGCCTCTTGCTCGCGTTGTTTGACTAATGTCATCACATTTTGGCGGTGTAATTGTCGCACCAAACCATTCAACAAAATATGACTTTTACCACAAGATTCTATGGTAATATGATCCGCGATATTTTCCAGTTTATCCGCCATCGCTTGAGTAACAGCCAAATTTAGTTTTTCTAAATATAATAAATCACTTTCAATTCGTTGGCTAACTTCACCACGCAAGATAACTTCACCATGCCCTTGAATAATATTTTCATAAGTCTGTGCCTGAATCCGCTCTAAGGATTGGACAAAATTATCAAACTTATCATCCACAAAATAAGGAATCGGCATAATTGTATCCGCGGCAAATAAGACATTCACATCTTGTACCAAACAGGCAATCGAATCAGGGCTATGACCAGGGCTAGACCATAATTTGAAAGTCGTTTGCCCAACAGTGAGTGTAATCTCATCATCAAAGACAATATTCGGTAAGACCAATTCAACACTCTCAAATTCTGGTGATGAGGCTTGCATCCGCTTCAGGCTATCCCGTCCACGGGTATCTAATAATTCACGACATAAACGATGAGACACAATCTGAGCATCAGGAAATAGATATGTACCTGTTGTATGGTCAGCATGAAAATGTGTATTAATCACATATCGAACAGTCGTACCAATACGTTCTTCAACAAATCGTTTTATCTTTTGTGTTTCTTCTGGATACAACAGAGTATCAATCAGAACAGCACCCATTGTTGTGACAACGACACCTGCCGTCACCTGTGCATATTGGTCACTCCGAAATACAAAAATATTTTCAGTAACCCGCTCACGTTGCATAGCGATAAATATCTATTCCACTCATTCACATTAAGATTATTAGGTGAGTATAGTCAGAGGCATAGTGAAAATCAAGACACGGATACAATAGTAACATTGTCTGCGATGACAAGTATTGTATACTAAATTTAAATCTTAATTACATTTAAGGAGCAAAGGAGTAAGATATGAACCATAAACTTAGAGCATTTATCCGATTGCTATTTCTCTTTAGCATCTTTAGTATACTAGCAATTTCCACTACGCAAGCACAATCCGTCTTCCGTATTGGTGTTATTGATCAAGAAGATGGGAACATCGCACGAGGGGCAAGATTAGCCGTTCAACTTATCAATAACTCAGGTGGTATTACAGGCTCAGAAGGCACAATATATAACCTTGATGTTGTTGTAGCATCGCCTGATAACATTGAAATTGCCGTCGCCAATATGAACCAAGCTGGTGTTATTGCAGTGCTAGGTCCTGAAACAACAGAACAAGTATTAAATAACATCACCTTATTACAACAACTCAATGTACCAGTATTTACAACAGCTATCGGTGACACAATTTTATTGCAAGATAATACAAATCGCATCTTTCGTTCCCGAGCACAAGAAGTTGCACAAGGACGTGCCTTAGCTGATTATCTTGTAAATTCACTAAATACACGGATTATTACCACAGTACAATTAGATGTTGAAAGTACAGCCAGCATTATCGGCTTATCGACTGCCCTATCTGCATTTAACATCACACCGAACAATATCCTCTATGATGCGACAACAGGTAATATAGAAACAGTTATAAACAGTATTTTACAATCACAGTCTACAGCAGTTGGCATTTATGGACCACCAAATGTTGCAGTACAAGTCTATAACCGCCTGAAATCATCAGGTTATACAGGTGTTGTCATGTATAATCAAACAGCACATCCCGATTTTGCAGACTTCGTTCCAGCAAATCAATTACAAGGTATCCTAAATTCAACCACATGGTCATTCTCGTCCACAGATGAATTTAGCCGTGATTTTGTTTTTGAATTTGTTCGCAATTTTGGCAAAGTGCCCAATTCGATAAATGCTGCAAGTTATGATTCCGTTCAATTGATTGCACAAGCGACCAGTCAACCCGGTATATTAGCTGATAACCTACGGGGTATTAGTGATTTTCAAGGGGTACAAGGTGTTCTCAATCCAGCTCGTTTATCGCAAGGTGAAGTCAGCACCAATGTCGCGATTACACAACTCAATCAATTCGGAACACCCAATATTGTCGCACGCTATATCGGCAATACGCGTATTGCTGATGATTCCCCAGCAAGTGTAATTAATACACCGACCCCTGTCCCATCACCAACACCCGATGGATTCACAATAACGATTACAAGTGCTGTACAGAATGTTCGTAGCGGTCCAAGTATTGATTTTGATATTCTAGGTCAGCTTCCAGAAGGATCACAAATGCGTGTAATTGGTGCAACCCGTGACTTTACTTGGGTCGTCATTGATTATCGTGGGCAACAAGGTTGGTTAGCGACATATCTCGTTGATACGTTTGGTGACCGTACACTAGTTCCGATTATTCAGCCACCAGCAACACCAACTCCCTTACCACCAACAGCTTTACCAAGTCCATCACCAATCGCCGATTTGATTGTCTTGAGTGCATCGCCTGAGCGTCTCACTGTCGGTACACAAGAAACGATTACTGTTGTCGTACTTAACCAAGGCTCTCTACCAGCAGGCGCATTCGCCGTTGCAGCAACATTTAATCCCGGCGGTGTTTATGCAGGTGTCAATATTGCAAGCCTCGGCGCTGGACAACAGACGACTGTCCAATTACAACCCACACTTGGTGGTGATACAGGTAAACAAGAAGTAAAAATCATCGCGGATTTGAATAATCAGGTGGATGAGGGTGTAAATGGAGAAGCGAATAACTCTTTCTATACTTACACTTATGTCGCCGATAAGAAGATTAAAAATGGTGGTACGCTAACAATCAATCCCGCAGGTACGCTCGATTTGGAAGGTACAGGCACAAACGATGTAACATGGACTGGTAGTGATTTGGATACTGCTGGTGGCATGTACCTTATCACAGGATATAGCTCAATTGATGATATTCATCATGATTTAATTGATGAGAGCCTAGCAACGACACTAACCTTAAATGTCTCATTACTTCCAAATGCTATTATTGGTATCAAGACTGCTGATGGAAATAAAGGCGTGATGCAAGTTACAAGTGTCACATCTGGCGGAACGATAACTCTAAGGTATCGTGTATACGATTAAACAATACTATCGATCAAGAGGTGGCAGAGCAATTTGTCACCTCTACTCATTCATTTGAATATCTACAAATGTCGTTTTATAGGCCTCTACACGAACTGTCTCTCGGTAAGCAACTCGTCCACTGCTATCTAACATTACAATTTCGTAGTCTCCGATAGGTAAATCGCCTACAATAAAATTCTCTTGCCATACAGGATCACTATTCACACGGTCGCTACCATATGTAAATACTTCGCGATTCACTGTTTCTGAGCGAACAACCAAGCGTTGACCATGAATCGAATTCCCCTCAGCGTCTGTAACATAACCAGCAATCAAACCATGGTCGACATAATTCTGTAACCACAATTCAGGATTCCGTGTGAAAGTATAGTCAAATGGGTCTTCTACGCGAACCTCAAAATGGAGATGTGCGCCTAAAGCAATACCCGATGAGCCGACACGTCCAATCCGTTGACCAACAGTAACAAACTCACCTGTCTCAACTTCTACCCTATCAAGGTGTCCATATAACGTGAAAACAGGCTTCTCATCCAATGAAAGAATATCATGCTCAATAACCACAACATACCCATAATAATCTTCATACGGACCAATTAGAAAATTGGCATCACTACCAGCATAAGCAACAACACCATCTTCAGCAGCTTGTATAGGTGTAAAACGTGGATTCACGAACTCTACACCCAAATGAACCTCTTTCGTATCCCATTGTGTACTGCCGTAAGGATAGGTGCGGTCAACCCAATGCACATTATCGCCAGCCAAACTTATTGGACGCTTAAGTATATGATGCTCAGATTTATCTTTTTCAGGAATATCAACTTCAGTTTCCGCAATCTCTGTCTCTGTAATGGCTTCTGGGGTTATTGAAGACTGTGCCTCAGCTGTTGATGTTGGGACAGTCTTCAATGGTGCAAAGATAGGATTGGGTGTCGCATCTTGTCCAACGATTGGGACAGTAAAACAAATTACGGCAAGGAAATAAAATACAGTTTTACAGTTAAATTTACTCATATTGTCATCTTCAATGATTTACACATTATCATCAGAGTTGTCATCAACAAACTCTGGTAATGTTGTTATACCCTGAGAAGATTGTTTTTGGATTAACAAAGTTGCTAGCTCACCTGTCATAATCTCTTTGTTGTTGTATCGTTCATATAAATCAGGATTTTCCATACCATCAACAGCATAACGCCAACGTCTATTTCCTGTTTCACGCAAGACAGAGCGACAATTATCACAGCGAACCGTATGCTTTGCCCGAGGTATCCCCAAAAGCCGATCTTGTTTTGTATCCACCTCTAAGTTACCTATTATACATACTGGACAAGTGTCTATAACAAAGCCATCCTCGTAACGATCCATCCCAGATAGACCATTCCAGTACAGAGCAAGGTATAAAAGCAAAAGACCAAATATACCAATTGCGACAATTGCCTCAATCGGCAACCCTTCCCCAGTAATACTACCATCACCATCTGGGGGAATTTCTGTAATATCAAATTCCGCTAATTGCGTCGGGGTTGGGTTACTGGAGTCGGCGGCAAATGCAACAATAGTAGCTTCTGATGTAGGTTCCTCTGTTGCTTCAGCTGTATCAATAGCCGTTGG
>CAYGTY010000008.1:0-4331 GCA_964352825.1 uncultured Anaerolineaceae bacterium | reverse complement strand
TCTGTAGCTGTTTCAGTTGGTACCTCTGTTTCTGTCAATGTTGGTTCAGGGGTATCAGTTGCTGTTGGAACATCCGTATCTGTTGGGGTTACAGTATCTGTAGCCGTTGATGTGGCTGTATCTGTCGGAGTTGATGTATCAGTCGCAGTATCTGTAGCCGTTGGTGTATTTGTATCTGTCGATGTTGGTGTAGCAGTAAATGTCGCAGTTGGAGTTGATGTATCAGTCGCCGTATTAGTAGCTGTTGGTGTGTTAGATGGCGTAAATGTAGCCGTTGGTGTTAAGTTGTCCTCAGATACAATAGGTAGAGACTCAAGGTCAACTAGCCACTCTACAAGGGGGATAAATATCCAACCAAAGCGTTTTTCACCCTCATCTTCATATTGGAACAAGACCCACTCAATATTGTCATCACGTCCAACAGGATATTCTATGAATGTTCCTTCATCAATAACATCTAAAATATCATAAGTACGCCCAGGACCAGACCGAACATAGGCACTGCCAGAATCTGTTAACACAAAGCTAGATGTACGCGTTTCGGTGGGTATAAATGGTGTAGCTGATAATAAGAGAGGGTCAATCGTAGGTAAGGGTGTATTTGCACTTCGTATGGGTAAAGCATCAATATCATCTGCCCAGCGAACTAAATCGCGGTTTACCCAACCAAACGAATCATTAAATTCGACAAAAACCCATGCACCATCATCACTGATATTAATAGGCGTGATAAAACGTCCCGATGTCAATTCGCCAATAGGTTCAAACTCAACCGATGGACCTATACGAACATAAATCGATTCAGGTAATACGATATTACCTTGGTCAGGTAAATTATCAGGCTCATCTGATTGAGCATTAGCAAGCAAGGCAGCAATTACAGATGCAATTATTATAAAAAATATAGTTACCGTTTTGGAACGCAAATTTATGACCTTCGCTCTAATAATCAGCGTAATAGTTTAACACCCATATGACAATTCTACCACCAACGACAAGCCTACGTTTAGCCCGTATTAATCGAAAAAGATTGCGTTGAAATAGATTGCCCATCAATAAAGAGTGTTACAGAATACACACCCGGTAAAAACGGGGCATCATCGGGTGTCATATAAAACCAAATACACTCTGACTGCGCCGAATAATCCGAAGTCCAAGAACTCCGATAGACAAGACGTTCTTCAAATACCCAATCAACAGAGAAATTGATGCCACTTTGTAAGTTATTCACACGGGCTGTAAAATAAATTTGATCTTCATTAGCAGGGAATTGTGAGACATTGCCATTTGAGCATCCATCACTAGAGCGTACACTGTTTGCAGTACCAGTATTATCAACACTTAGATTGCCAACAACAGCTTCTGTATCAGCAAACTCACCATCATCCATGATTTCAGTATCTAGCGAACTTCCCATATCATCAGGATTAACAACCACAGAGCGGATAACAGGCGTTGGAACAACATTCGATTGAAGAGTAGCTGCCAATATCATGTTCACATTTGATGATTCTGCTACAACAGTTCCGACAGTTTGCAATGTCGCTATAACCTCAGTTTGTTCTACAATCGCTGTTGCTTGTATCATAGCCGATTCAGTCACAAAAGCTGTCATATCATATGATAAAGTTGCGGATACATCTTCACCAGCAAAAGTTTGACAACTCGCCAGTAATCCCATTATTAAAATCAGAGCAATTCCACGCATCAAAAAGTTCTTATCCTTTCAGAATAACAATTACAACATAGAATAGATATATGTCTTGTTGCTTACAAAGGTTTATTCTATGCGTTTAACTCGCTATCTTCTTTTATTTCTTGCCATCTATTTCGTTTTCATAGGTGGGTCAAGTCGTTATCTTATATCATATCAGGTTCGTGTTGCACATCATATTATCGTCACACTATTATTAGTTCTTTGGCTCATTGGTAGGATTAGAGGCAAAAGTGGGATTCCATCAACAACTTTCAATATACCTTTATTTGCATTGATAGGGGTCTGGTTTTTCTCGGCAATAACTAGCCTTGACCCACGTATGGCATTTGAGCATATCTGGTTTCCATTTACATATATCGCTATGTTTTTCGTTATTGTCGATTACTTCCAGCGAGGTCGTAGCAAACTGATTATGGAAGTATTCTTCTTCGTGATGGTTATCGTGATTATGTTGACAGTATTAGAGTATATATCTTGGTATTTAGGAATGGGAATACTACCAAACACAAGTATACCGTGGGCAAACCTTGACATTTTACCAACATCTATCCCCCCAGCAACACTCGCAATGAGCATCAGTACCTTAGTTGCAGGATTCACCGCTCCTTGTATTTTTATAACGGCAACTTGGGCACTCACAGTCCGACGAAAAGCACATAAACAGATTTTATGGATAGTCGCACTAGGATTATTAGCAACACTATTGCTCACATTCTCGCGTGGTGGATTACTAGCACTGATTGCTGGATTGACAACGTTTAGTATTATTCGATTACTTCAACATCCCAAAATCACACAATATATATCCCCAAAAATTATCGGCGGTCTTGGCGGTAGTCTTGCCTTGCTAATTATGGGACTTTTTGTAATTACTACCCTACCCTACGCAATTGGACGTTCTGACGAAGGGCGTTTGGATATGTGGCAAAGTGCAGTCCGCATGACACTTGATGACCCTATCACAGGAGTCGGGCCGGGTTTATTTGGTCGAGCGTATCGGGATTATCGTGACCCCATCCCTGGGCGTGACAAACTAGCGGCCGCACATAACCTTTACCTTAATATTGCGAGTGAACTTGGAGTACCGGGGATACTTGTTGGCATATGGTTAACATTTGTCTTATTTCGAGGAAGCTATCACACATGGCAACACGCAAAAGGACGAAATCAACATTTACGCGTTGAGGGATTAGTTGCTGCACTTGTTGCGCTAGCAGTCCATAGTAGTGTCGATGTATTTACCATTACACCTATCAATCTTGTCTTCATTATCATTGTTGCTTATCTGGTCACTGGACATCGATCAATTCTTGACCCACGTCCAGATGGGCAACTCAAACCAACTTATGCCTTACTTGGCATAACACTCGTTTTTGGATTTGCACTCATTCAATGGGATCGCGCACAGGGTCTATATCAATCGAGTTTTGGCGCACCCTTTGATGAAGCTCTACAACTCACAAAAGATGCACAAACCATAGACCCATATCTAAATCTATACCATCTACATGAAGCATTTTTGTTTGGGAATCATGCAGATAGTCCTGAGCAACGTGTAGATGCAATCGCGAAATACAAAAAGGTCTTGGAGCTTGAGCCTACATGGGATATTGGGTGGATTAATCTTGCTTATTTAGAATATCAAAACGGACAAGCTGATATTGCTTTAAGCCATCTTCAAAAAGCACGGATAATTTCACCCTATAATTCCGCTTCCTTTGCTTATGCAAGAATAGCCGATTTAGAAAATCTAGCTGAACCGAATTCAATCCTCAACGCATATGCACGAGGGTTATGGCTCAATCAGTCAAGAGGACTCCCTTTATCCGAGGTATGGTGGGAAACGGATTTATCTACACAGGCAACAGAAGCATTTTTATCTAAACAAAACATTGAACAACAATATCGTGTATTACATATTTATAGACCTGAACAAGCTCAACAATTGATTTCGGAAAATCCAACAACAGCCCAAGAATGGTGGGTTTTAGGCACATCTCAACTTGAGCAAGGTATGATTAAAGAAGCTGAGAAATCCTTTACTCAAGCCATTGAGAACAACCCAGATAACGGCAGTTATTATGTTTCTCGTGCCAAGACGAGTCTTGATAACATACCTCAGGTTTTAGATGATTTACAACACGCAGATGTATATGGGACACGATACGAATATCCTAATAGGGTACGAGCTTTAATCGCTGAAACGCCTGAAGAAGCATTCGCTTTAAAGTTCTCAGCTTTACCATTACGACAAGTCGGTCAAGAGTTCTCAATTGTATTATATACACGTCCAGCTATATTTGATGTGCCACCCATGATGCGTTTACCGGGTTTGGGTGAAAGTGATTTAGTTCCATGGTACGACATCGCAGAAGCATATGAAAATCAAGATGATACTGAAGGTGCAATACGTGCCTATACATTTATTTTGAGTCAAGCACCTTATGAGTCACGCGCTCAAAACCAGTTAGACCAATTACTCGGAAATCCATAAGCAATAGGCTTGTGGACATCACGAGAATCTGATAATATGTGAAGTACAAGCCCCCGTAGCTCAGCGGATAGAGCGCTGGCCTCCGGAGCCAGAAGCACAGGTTCGAGTCCTGTCGGGGGT
>CAYGTY010000007.1:45579-75584 GCA_964352825.1 uncultured Anaerolineaceae bacterium | reverse complement strand
GCCTTCGTGTTGTATATTTCATCATATTTATTGAGCTAATAATAGGAAAAAATGATGGTTGAACAAGCAGTCATAGAACAATTAAAAGCGCGCGTAGAAGAAGAACGCGATAACATCATTACCTTCTTACGCGAGATTTGTGCGATTCCAAGTATGGAAAGTCAGATTAAAGAATGTGGCGAACGCGTCGCTGACGAAATGCGTAAACTCGGGTTTGAAGAAATCTGGTGGGATAAGATGGGTAACATTGTCGGCAGAATTGGTGATGGTGATAAAATCTTACTCTATGATAGCCACATTGACACTGTTGGCATCGGTGACCCTGATGAATGGGATTGGGATCCTTTTGAAGGTAAAGTCGAAGATGGCATTTTGTTTGCGCGTGGTGCATGTGACGAAAAGGGCAGTACCCCCGGCATGATTTATGGTTTGGCAATTGCGAAAGAACTTGGTTTGCTTGATGGCGTGACTGCGTATTACTTCGGCAATATGGAAGAATGGAATGATGGTCAAGCACCTCACGCTTTTGTTCAGACAGAAGGTATTAAACCTGACTTTGTTGTCATCGGTGAACCCACCAAAATGCAAATTTATCGCGGACATAAAGGACGTGTTGAGTTCAAGATTGTTGCAAAAGGGAAAAGCGCACATGCTGCCAGCAACTTCCTCGGCGACAATGCCATCTATAAATTACTCCCAATCATTGAGCGCATCAGCAACATCGAACCTGAACTTGGCGACCATGAATTTTTGGGTCACGGACGGATTACAGTAACCGATATGGATGTTCAGACCCCAAGCATCAACGCCGTGCCTGATGAAGCAACCATCTATATTGATCGCCGTATCACTTTTGGCGAAACTCCAGAAGGCGAGTTACAACGCCTCAAAGATGTAATCGGTGAACGTGATGATATTTCTGTAGAAATTTTACTTTACGATGAACCCAGCTATACAGGTTTTGTCTTTCCATTAGATAAAATTTATCCAGCATGGGCATATGATGAAGATGCTGCGATTGTTAAAGCGGGTGTAGACGCAGGTAAAGCGCTCTATGGCGACATGAACACAGGTAAATGGGATTTCTCCACCAATGGGATTTATTGGGCAGGTAAAGCAGGTATTCCAAGTATTGGTTTTGCCCCCGGCGATGAAATTCACGCGCATACGGTCATTGACCAAGTCCCACTTGAAGATGTGGTCAAAGCGACTGAATGGTATGCACTCTTCCCAGCGATCTTAGCGCAATCACTCAATGGCTAGTTATCAACAATTCAGTGGCTCAAAATTTGTTGGTGGCGACTGGAAAAATGGCTTTAATCTACAATTTGATGTGGCGGATGACGGGCGTGTCTCCGCTACATTTTCATTTGCAGAAAATATGGAAGGACCACCTAGCATCGTACACGGTGGGGCATTAGCGTCTGTACTCGATGAAGCCATTACGGTTGCATCTTTTGTTAATGACCGGGGTGGTTTTACGGTTAATTTGAATGTGGATTATAAAGCACCTGTTCCAATTGGTGCAGAAGTTACAGCGAAAGCATATATCGATAAAATTGATGGACGAAAAACCTTCCTGATTGCAACTCTTCATCTTGCTAATGGGACGCTTGCTGTGTCCGCTAAGGGTATTTTTGTGAGCCTGTAAACTTGAAAATAGTGTCTAGCATAAGAAATATATTAAAAATGGACTGTAGTCCGTTTACAAGGTAAGTCCGCTCAGTGTATAGTCGTCTTTATGATAGATGAACATAACGAAAGAGAGGACAATCATGAAAATTCAAGGGCTACATCACATCACGCTAGTCGCATCCAACGCACAACAAACAGTCGATTTCTATACACAAGTGCTGGGTCAACGCCTCGTCAAGCAAACTGTCAACTTTGATGACCCATCCAGCTATCATCTGTATTTTGGTGATGCCACAGGCAAACCGGGAACGGCAATCACCTTCTTCGAATGGGGGAACTTACCACGCGGACGTAGAGGTATTGGCGGAACACATCACCTCGCATTGACAGTTAAAGATTATGATGGCTTGCTTAAGTGGAAGCGTCGTTTGGTGGATATGGATGTCAAAGTTAATGGACCTTATGATCGTCATTATTTCAAGTCCATCTACTTCCGTGACCCAGATGGCGTGATTTTGGAAATCGCAACCGAGGGACCGGGTTGGACAATTGATGAAAAATTAGAAGAATTGGGTACAGTTCATAAACCACCACCAGAAGATATGATGCGCGCCAATCGTGATGAGGATAAAATTAAGCCATTAATGTGGGATACACCGCTTGATGGGATTACACCCGATATGGCACTCATGTTTGGGATGCACCATATCACAGTCATTGGCTCAAATATCAAAGCAACTGATGCTTATTATCGGGATGTGCTGGGTTTGCAACGGGTGAAGATGACTGATAACTTTGATGCACCTAATTCGGCACACTGGTATTGGGGTGTTGATAATGGTCGCCCCGGAACACTGATAACCTACTTTGAACATCAACCGGGGAAAGTCAACTATGCTCAAATGGGTATTGGCTCTGTGCATCACTTTGCATTTGCTGTCGAAGATGAAGTTGAACAAGCAGAATGGCGCAAACGATTGGGTAGGGCAGGTTATCGTGTGTCGCCCATTATGGATAGAGTGTACTTCAAATCTATCTATACCAACGACCCCGATGGGCATATTGTAGAACTTGCGACCAATGGACCTGGGTTCTTGTTTGATGAATCCGAAGCTGAACTCGGTCAAACACTTCAGTTACCATCATGGTTGGAACAGCATCGTACATCTATTGAAAATGGGATTAAACCTTTGGTCGTCCCTGAATGGAAAGGCTAGGTAAAACATATGTCAGACAATAATCCGCACGGTAATCAACCGATTTTGACAGCAGGTGAACCTTTAGAAACTGCAACAGCAGTCATGATTATGATTCATGGACGGGGTGCAACAGCAGAAAGCATTTTGACACTAGCACAACACTTTCATCAAGACGGTTTTGCTTATCTCGCACCACAAGCATCCCATAATACATGGTATCCACAACGCTTTATCGTGCCACAAAATGATAATGAACCGTGGCTATCATCGGCAAAAGATAAAGTGGGTGAAGCATTACAAATCGCATTGGATGCAGGGATTCCAGCAGACAAAATTATCTTTTTGGGTTTCTCACAGGGTGCATGTCTCGCCACCGAGTATCCAGCCCGTAACCCACAACGCTATGGTGGTATTATTGCCCTCAGTGGTGGACTCATCGGCACAGATGATGAAATCACAGGTTATACAGGGTCGCTGGATGAAACACCTGTCTTCCTTGGCTGTAGCGATGTCGATTTTCATATCCCCAAAGAACGGGTTCAAGATAGCGCAACCGCTCTTGAAGGACTGGGCGCAAATGTAACGATGAAGCTCTACCCTAATATGGGACATACCGTCAATGAAGACGAAATTGAACATGTCAAACAAATCATGAGCAAGGTACTTGAAGGCTAAAATCAAAATAAAGTGGCATCAAGGATGGTGTCACTTTATGACATCAGATTGAAATAAACCTTTTTTCACCTCATCGCTTGAATAATCTTCTATATATTAGGTAGAATGGCACTATTCCGACAACAGTCAGAATCTATTGTTTTTATTAGCCCGACTATATATGGGAGAATTTTATGCAAACTGACCTCAGAGGTCGTGACCTCATTAGCACACAAGATTGGTCAAAAGAAGAAATTGAAACTTTGCTCGATGTCGCATGGGATTTAAAGCGCAAACGTGCCTTGGGTGAACCCCATGCTTTATTGCGTGATAAAGTATTGGCGATGTTATTCTTCTTCACCAGCACCCGCACCCGCATCAGCTTTGAAGCAGGTATGGCGCAACTCGGCGGACATGCTCAATTTATTGACCATACAACAACCCAAATTAGTCACGGGGATACCGCCAAAGAAATTGGTGAAATCGTCGGACGTTACACCGATGGTATCGCAATCCGCCAATGTGATTGGGGTTTTGGCAACGACTATATCAATGCTGTAGCAGAAGCAAGCCGTGTTCCTGTCTTGAATATGCAATGTGATGTCTACCATCCATTCCAAATCCTTGCTGACCTGATGACCATGCAAGAAAAATTTGGTCGTGACTTGCGCGGTAAAACCATCAACGTAAGCTGGGCATATGCGTCAAGCTATCAAAAACCTATTTCTGTACCACAAAGCTTGGTACTCTTGATGTCACGCTTTGGCATGAACGTGCGCTTGACCCGTCCACCTGAATACAAATTGATGCCAGATATTGTCGAACAAGCTAAAGAAAACACCAAAAAACATGGTGGCTCATTTGAAATCTATGATGATTTCGACGCTGGCTTTGAAGGCGCAGACATCCTCTATCCAAAGAGTTGGGGTAGTTGGTTGACCACAGAAGACGATGCCGAATCCGCAGAGATTGGTGCAAAATACACCGATTGGATTACAGATGATGCGCGTATGGCAAAAGCCAACGACCATGCCATCTACATGCACTGTTTACCTGCTGACCGCAACATCGAAGTGACCGATAGCGTCATCGACGGTCCACAAAGTGTTGTCTACGATGAAGCAGAAAATCGCTTACACGTTCAGAAAGCAGCTATGGCGTTGACCATGCGCTAAACTGAAATAGTAAAATTGCTATATCTTGACCGCCTGCTTTATACTAAAAGTAGGCGGTTTTATATTCAGATACTGCATAGCAGAAAAATAAATTCAGCCTATAATTAATAAAAGGCGTGTTCGCTCTTCAATTTATTAACTTTCTTGAAAGACACTTAAAATGATCGAAAAATTAGTTGTAGTTGCCATCGGTGGTAACTCATTAATTACTGACCCTCAAAACCCGGGCATTGCTCGCCAATGGGATGCTGCCCGCGAAACGTGTCGGCATATTGCTGATATGATAGCTGATGGCTGGCATGTGGTGATAACGCATGGTAATGGACCGCAAGTTGGCTATATCATGCGACGGGGTGAGATCGCCAAGCGCGAAGCAGGGATTCACGATGTTCCCCTAGATTTAGTCGTTGCAGATACACAAGGCAGTATTGGCTATATGTTGCAACAAGCATTGGATAATTCTTTGCGTCGCTTAGGCATTAACCGTACAGTCACCACCATTGTCACCCAAGTTCGTGTGGATGCTGATGACCCAGCTTTTGATAATCCGACCAAACCCATCGGCGGCTTTATGTCAGAGGAAGAAGCTGAGGAAGCCAAAGCAGAAGGTTGGCAAGTTGTCGAAGATTCAGGGCGAGGTTGGCGACGGGTCGTGGCATCTCCACAACCCTTACAAATTCACGAAATTAATGCCTTACAAGTTTTGATGCTCAATGGCTATGTCGTGATTGCCTGTGGTGGCGGTGGTGTACCTGTTGTTCGTAACGAAGTTGGTAGTTTACGAGGTGTGTATGCTGTCATTGATAAGGATCGTGCCAGCAGTTTACTTGCTCAAACTTTACGTGCAGACCTACTCCTAATTTCAACAGGGGTCGAAAAAGTTTCGATTAACTTCAATACACCCCAACAAAAAGACCTCGATGAACTGACCTTGAAACAAACCTATGACTATATGGACGAAGGTCATTTTGCCAAAGGCAGTATGCTTCCTAAAATCGAAGCGGCAGTCGATTTTGTCCATAATGGTGGACCTAAAGCCATTATCACCAACCCCGAAAATTTGACCCGTGCCTTAAATGGTGAAACGGGTACGCGGATTGTTCCAGGCGGATAACGACTTTTTAACGTTCTATGTGTATAGTATTTATAAGCCGTATAAGAGTGGAGATAACCGAATGTCAATAAATAAACCTGAGTTAGAGTTATTTGTTCAACGTGTCATTGAAGATTTTCCACAAGAAGGTGGGTATCCATCAAACATTATTGACCATGTGTTTCTTGCTATTGAAAAGAATGCTTTATACCACCGCCGATACGAACAACTGGTTGCGGCTGAAAAGCGTGGTGTGAAAGCAGTGCATCCGTGGATTGCTAAATTGGTGAAGAAATATGCCAATATGGAAACAGAACTGGAAGCAGTTCCTGCAAAACTAAGTAGTTTGATACAGACCTATACAGAATTGAAGTAAGTATGGCAGATATAAAAGAATTAAAATGCGTCATCGGTGGATGTTCCCACCAACTTGATACTGTGACCTATACTTGTCCTGAGCATGGCGAGTTAGGGACACTTGATATTTTATATGATTATGAAGCACTCAAAAGCACAATAGACCGCGATGAAATTAGCGCAAGCCGTGTAATGACAAGCTGGCGATATAAACCACTCTTGCCGATTGCAGCTGATAGCAAAGTACCACCCTTGAGTGTCGGCTGGACCCCTTTTTATGATGCGTCGCGAATCGCTGAAAAATTTGGGATTCGCCAAGCATGGGTGAAAGACGATGGCGCAAATCCCACAGGCTCATTGAAAGACCGTGCCAGTACCCTAGTGTTAGCTCGTGCCTTAGAGCAGGGTATCTCAACCGTGAGTACAGCCAGTACAGGGAATGCCGCCGCCGCCTTAGCTGGTCTAGGGGCATCTGTCCCAGAAATTGATATTGTGATATTTGTACCTGCCGCCGCGCCCGAAGCAAAAATTGCACAATTGCTCGTCTATGGCGCACAAGTCATGCTGGTTGAAGGTAGCTATGATGATGCCTTTGACCTCTGTATGGAAGTCTGTGAAGCCGAAGGGTGGTATTCACGCAATACAGGTGTAAATCCTTTTACAACCGAGGGCAAGAAAACTGTTTCTCTCGAAATTGCTGAACAACTCAACTGGGATGTACCTGATGTGGTTGCTGTGAGCGTGGGTGATGGTAGTATCATTAGTGGGACACATAAAGGCTTTGCTGATTTATATAAATTAGGCTGGATAGATAAGATTCCGCGCATCATCGGGGTTCAAGCTGAGGGAAGCTCTGTGTTGGCTCAAGCATGGAAGGCAGGTCTGAAAGCTGAAGAGATTGTTCGCACAGATGCTGTGACGATTGCCGATAGTATCTCATCAGAATTACCGCGTGACCGTGCTAAGGCATTACGGGCTGTTCGCGAGACCAATGGCGCATATGTTACTGTGTCAGATGCCGAAATTATGTTAGCGATACCCGAATTTGCTCAATTGTCTGGTGTCTTTGCTGAACCTGCGGCTGCTACAACCTATGCTGGTGTGAAACGTGCAGTAGAATCTGGTGTTATAGACAAAGAAGAAAGTGTCTGTTTATTGATGACAGGCAATGGTTTAAAAGATGTTCGTCGCGCAATCGAATCAGTATCTACGGGAATTCGAGTACAACCCAATATTGATGCTGTTCGCGCGGTATTAGCACAAGTAAGGGAATAATGACAACACGACCCACCTACTCAATTGTTGCACCTGTATACAACGAAGAAGGCAACATCGACCTCTTTTATAAAGAAATTAAAAAAGCGATGGAGTCCACAGGCGAATTGTGGGAGCTCTTGATGATTAACGATGGCAGTGTAGACAGTTCTTTGGATTTGATGTTAGCGATTGCTGAAGCCGATGACCGTGTAAAAGTCATTAACTTCGCACGTAACTTTGGGCATCAAACGGCTGTGACTGCTGGTATAGATTATGCTTATGGGCAAGCGGTTGTCTTGATTGATGCTGACCTACAAGACCCCCCATCTGTTATCCCTGAACTAATTGCCCAATGGAAGAATGGCTATGATGTTGTTTATGCGATTCGCAGTGAACGTAAGGGCGAGAGCTTTTTTAAGAAGCTGACTGCAAAATTATTTTATCGCACCATTCATCGCATAACCGATATTAATATTCCTGTTGATACAGGTGACTTTCGCTTAATGGATGAAAAGGTGGTCAATGCCTTGCGCCAGATGCGTGAACATCACCGCTTTATTCGTGGGATGACCAGTTGGGTTGGCTTTAAACAAACAGGTGTGGAATATATCCGTGAAGAACGTCATTGGGGTGAAACCAAGTATCCCTTGAGTAAGATGATAGCTTTTGCCTTAGATGCTGTAACCAGTTTTTCCTTTTTCCCTTTACAGATTATGCTTTATACGAGCTTGATGCTAGCTATTCTATCGCTAACGGTTGGGATTGTTATTTCGGGTTTGCGGATTACAATGGGGGAGGAGTTCTTTGGTGGTCAAGCAACAACAATTGTCCTCATCTTATTATTGAGTTCGTTTCAGCTATTTTTCTTATTCATCATCGGTCAATATGTTGCACGAACCTATGATGAGGCACGCGATAGACCTCTATATATTGTTGCAAATACAGTGGGTCTTAATCAACCACAAATTGGCAATCAACGTATCAACCAAGCTCCCTATATTGTTGCTAGTGCTCGTGGATTACCTCTAGATGCGCCATTAAAGGAATCAAAATATGAGTGACGATAATCAAAATCCACTCACCCTAATTCAAGAATACCAACGCCTTGTCTTAAATTATGAGGCATTAGATAAACAAATTGATAACCTCATTATGGCGAATGATGGGAGTATGGAAAATATGTCTGAAGAAGAAATCGCACAATATCGTCAATGGGCGCAAGAACGTAGCGAAGTCTTGAATGATATGCGTATTTTAGAGCAACAACTCAATATTGATGATGAAGACGATTAATTTATACAGCTAAAAACGAGGAGTATCGGTAATGATTACAGGACCGACTTTTGAAGAAATGTTACACCCCCAAACAATTGACCCCGTGATTCGCGCAGATGCAATTAAGGCACTTCAAGAAGACCCTTTAAACCCCATAAATTTATTTAATATCACATGGCGTGATAAAAATAACGAAGTGTATCACATCGTCTTGCCAAAAGAACTGACGGGCGTGGATGCCAATATTGTTGTGATTTATGGGATGGGCTTCCCCTCAGGTAGCCATAAAGTCGGCGCAGCATATTCTGTTTTACTAGAGCAACAACTTATCGGTGAAGCTGACCCCGATGTCCATACACTCGTTTGGCCTTCGACAGGGAACTATGGTATCGGTGGGGCATTCATTGGATGTCGCATGGAATACGATAGTATTGTTGTCTTACCTGAAGAAATGAGCCAAGAACGCTTTGACCGTATTACCCGCTATGGTGCGAAAATCATTCGGACAACAGGTAGTGAGAGCAATGTCAAAGAAATTTATGATGAGGTCAAACGCTTACGCTCAAGTGACCCCAAAATTCGTATCCTTAATCAATTTGAAGTCATGGGGAATTATCGTTTCCACTATCATGTGACGGGTAACACGATTGTTGAGTTAGCCAGTGACTTAAAAGCAAAAGGTATTGGCGCGGGTAAAATTTCAGCTTATGTTTCCTCAATGGGTAGTGCGGGGACAATTGCGGCAGGGGATAGACTCAAGCAAGTCTGGCATGATCACAAAATTGTCGGCTTAGAACCCATCCAATGCCCAACCCTATATAACAATGGCTACGGCGCACACGAAATTCAAGGTATCGGTGATAAACATGTGACATGGATTCATAATGTCAATAATATGGATGCGCTCATGTGCATTGATGATATGGACTCTGTGAATGGCTTAAGGATTCTAGCAGAAGAAGCTGGACGCAAAGTCTTGGCGGAACGCTTTGGTTTAGATGAAGGTTATGTCGAGTGTTTAGCAGAAATCTTAGGTATTAGTGGTATTTGTAATATTATTGGTGCAATTAAAACCGCTAAGTATTATAATATGTCATCAGATGATGTCATTGTGACTGTTGCAACCGATTCTATGGAACGTTATCATTCTGTCATGGACAATATGCGCGAAGAGCATGGTGCGTTAGATGAAGCACAAGCAACCGCTTTTGTTGATGGTATTTTCCATAGAGCAGGAACTGATTGGGTGATGGAAGGTACACGCGATGCTCGTGAACGTTGGCACAATCTCAAATACTATACATGGGTCGAACAACAAGGGAAATCTGTCCAAGAGCTAGATGCTCAACGCGACCCTGAATGGTGGATTGGTCATCAAAAACAAGTTGCTGAAATCGATAAACGCCTAATGGAGGAACGGTCACAACGACCCAAGAGAAATTAGTTTCTTAAGGTGAGGTATGTATCCAGATGATCGTGTTCTTGTTGGTGTAATCAATCGCAAAAAAGATTTTACAATTGCAGATAAAGATGGGTGGTATCGGATTCCTCAAAACCAGATGCCACATGGCGTTAACGCTGAATATATTGCAATCTTCCTCAGTGGTAAAACCTTTAAAGAAAAATCGGGCGGAGTCGCGTATTTCGCCCGTATTACAGGTTATGAACTCGCTCGACGTAAAGAATTACTGCCTGATGAAGATAAACGCCCCGATGAAATTTATTATAAAGTTCAATTTCAACGCTTAATTGAGAAAGAACCACCGATTGTAAACGAGTCTAAGCGCAGTATTTCCTTTGTGCGTACCACTTGGGATCGATTCATCAGTGCCAGAACAATTAAAGATTTATATAGTCAAGCCGATTATTATGTTGACCGCATCTATCATGCTCTAAAAACTCGTGGCATTCGCTCCACACCCTATTATTCAACTGATTATCGGGTGACAGAAAAACCTGCACAACTGCGAGTCGTATGTGATAATGGTGAAGAACTTGTGGTATCATCAGAACCACAATTGGGTGAGATGAATCTGCTAAAAAATGTCCCAGAAGATGCCATACTCAAAGAGGTTTTGGCACGAATTGCAAGTAGTGATGGACCCACTATGATAGATATAGATGTTATTTAATGACTGGTAACAAAGGCAAAATATAATGTTAATTACCAATGCCCATGTGGTTACGCTCGGCGAGAATCCACAAATATTATCCAACCACGCGATTTATGTTCAAGATGGTCTCATACAAGCAATTAGTAAGACACAAGACCTGACTGCACAATATCCCGATGCTGAGCGGATTGATGCAAAAGGACAATATGTCATGCCGGGGAATATCTGCGCCCACACTCATTTTTATGGAGCGTATGCGCGAGGGATGGCAATCCCAGGACCTGCTCCTAAAGATTTCCCTGAGGTGCTTGAGCGACTCTGGTGGCCTCTTGATAAAGCCCTTGATGCCGATAGTGTCCGCGCCAGTGCTTTAGTCTGCCTTGTGGATGCCATCAAGCATGGTACAACTTCCTTGATTGACCATCACGCTAGCCCCAATTTTATTGGCAGTAGCCTTGATGTGATTGCTGATGCTGTTGATAGTGCGGGTTTACGCGCAGTTCTATGTTATGAAGTTACAGACCGCGACGGCATGGATAAGATGCAAGCAGGCATTGATGAAAATATACGCTTTATGCAAGCCTCAGAAAGTCGTTCCCGTATTGCAGGAACATTTGGCTTACATGCTAGCTTGACTCTCAATAAAGCGACCTTAACTGCTTGTGCAGATGCGATTCCATCATCGGCTGGGTATCACATCCATGTTGCTGAACATGAAGCTGATGAGGAAGATAGCTTAGCCCGCAGTGGTAAACGTGTTGTGCAACGACTCGATGAATATGGTATTTGGCGCAGTAATACTATCGCCGCTCACTGTGTCCATGTTAATGATGCAGAACGCCAAATTTTACTTGATAAGGGTGTTTGGATTACTCATCAACCACGCTCGAATATGAATAACGGGGTTGGTGCGGCGGATATTGACGGATTACTGGAGCATGGTGCGAAGTTATGCCTCGGGAATGATGGCTTTAGCAATAACATGTGGGCAGATTGGAAGACCGCTTATCTCTTACATAAAGTTGTCAACCGTGACCCACGTTATGCTAATGGGATGAATATTGCCAAGATGGCATGGGATAATAATGCACGTTTGATGGAGCAATTCTTCGATAATATGACAATTGGTGAAATTAGTGTCGGCGCAAAAGCTGACCTCATCTTTGTGGATTATCAGCCCTTCACACCATTAACTGAAGGTAATCTGCCGTGGCATCTCATATTTGGGTTCGAGTCATCTATGATTACAACAACCATATGCGACGGACAACTATTGATGCAAGACCGCAATATCCTAATATTAGATGAAGCGCAAATTGCGGAAGAAGCAATGGCACTCGCTCCATCTGTCTGGGAAAAGTATACGCGAAACGTGCAAGATGTTTTACAATCCTAAAATTACGATGTCTCTACACAAATAAGGATGATATATGTCAGAAGATAAATCACAAATCCTCGTAACCGTGAGTATTCTCGGCGGTACAGGCAAAGAAGGTGCTGGCTTAGCTATGCGCTGGGCATTGAATGGCTATCGTGTCATTATTGGTTCACGTTCAGCAGAAAAAGCCGTGACCCGTGCCGCAGAGATGAATGAAGAACTCGATGGCGAGTATATAACAGGTATGTCAAATGAAGCAGCCGCTCAAGAAGCAAACCTAATCGTTCTTAGCGTTCCGTACACTGCACATCAACCCACTTTAGAAAGTGTTAAGGAATACTGCTCAGGTAAAATTGTAGTGGATTTGACTGTACCTCTACAACCACCAGCAGTTATGGAAGTTAATTTGCCAGCAGGGCAGTCTGCGGCACTCGAAGCTCAAGAAATCTTAGGTGATGATGTCACAGTGATTGCTGCCTTCCAAAATGTTAGCTCGGTAAAACTCAAAAAACTTGACCAACCCGTAGACTGTGATGTCTTAGTATGTGGTGAAGATGTTGCTGCTAAACAAGAAATCATTCAATTGGTCAAGGCGGCTGGCATGCGTGGTATTGATGCTGGACCACTCAAAAATGCGATTGCTGTCGAATCATTAACACCTGTTTTGCTCTATATCAATAAAACCTATAAAGTTAAGGGCGCAGGTATATTCATCACAGGTGTAGAAGACTAATGGGAATTGCTGTACCGTCTTTTTCTGCCTTTGCTGTCCCTGATATTCCTATTATCAGAGAAGGTGATGACCTCGTAGACATTATACTGAGTCGTATCAATCAAGCACAATTATCATTACAAGATGGTGATGTGCTTGTTATTTCTTCCAAGATTATCTCCAAGGCACAAGGTAGACGGGTTGCGCTTGATGCCGTAACACCATCTCCAGAAGCAATAGGACTTGCTGATGAAACTGCCAAAGACCCACGAATCGTTGAGCTTATCTTGCAAGAAAGTATCAAGGTCTCTCGTAAGCGCAAAGGGGTCTTGGTCACACAACATCGTTTAGGGTTTGTGTCTGCGAATTCAGGTATTGACCAATCAAATGTCGAAGATGGCGACTCGGTTGTTCTATTATTACCACATGACCCTGATGCAACCGCACAAGATATTCAATCGGCTATTGCTGATGAATTGGGGGTGACTGTGGGCATTGTTATCAGTGATACACATGGTCGCCCTTTTCGGATTGGGAATGTAGGTGTCGCAATTGGTGTCGCAGGTCTTCCAGCCGTTAAAGATTTGAGAGGTCGCAAAGACTTATTCGGGCGTACCCTAGAAATCAGCCAACAAGCCTATGCTGATTTAGTCGCATCTGCCGCCCATCTTTTGTGTGGTGAAGCTGATGAGGGATTCCCTGTGATTCTAATGCGTGGCGTAGACATCACACCGCCACATGGTCAGGCAAAAGACATGAATCGCCTGCCCGAAAATGACCTTTACCGTTAAGTTGAATATATATTGTGACGATTGAACATAACACTGTGTTAGAATTTCTGAAATCGCGTCGGTCACTAAGACGATATACATCACAACCCGTACCCCATGAGTGGTTAGAAGAAATCTTAGAAGGGGCAATCTGGGCACCATCTGCACATAATCGGCAACCGTGGCGTTTTGTTGTGATAGAAACTAATGAAATAAAAGAAAATCTAGCACGAGCAATGGGCGCACGTTTGAGACAAGATTTATCAGCGGATAGTGTGCCGAATGAAATTATCGAAAAAGATGTCGAACGCTCATATAGTCGGATTACATCTGCTCCAGTCATCATTCTCGTCTGTTTAACAATTGCGGATATGGATGTGTATTCAGATGAACGCCGAAATCAAAATGAGCAGACAATGGCAATACAAAGCACAGCAATGGCAGGGCAGAACATCTTATTGATGGCAGAGAGTTTTGGTTTGGGGGCTTGTTGGATGTGCGCTCCTTTGTTTGTGCCTGATGTTGTCCGCGAAACTTTAGATTTACCCGAAGACTGGATTGCACAAGGAATGATAACGATAGGTTTTCCTGATCAATCTCGCGAGAAAACTAGAAAACCTTTAGAAATGAGCATACTGTGGCGATAGATAAAAAGATTGTGGTATTGGTTGGTGGTGTTGGCGGTGTGAAACTTGCATTGGGATTATCACAATTTATCCCTCCCGAAAATCTAACACTCATCGTAAACACAGGGGATGATTTCTGGCATTTAGGGCTGAAGATATGCCCTGACCTTGATACCGTGATGTATACCTTATCAGGGGTCGTCAACCCTGATTTTGGTTGGGGTGTGAATAATGACTCTACGATTACTTTAGATACCCTAGAATTGCATTATCAATTTGAACCGTGGTTTCGCTTAGGTGATAAAGATATGGCGACACATCTCCTCCGTACCCATCTCTTGCGTGAGGGGAAAACACTAACCGAAGTCACCCAATCCCTAGCTAAAAAAATCGGTGTAAAGCCGACCATTCTACCGATGTGTGATGAAGAAGTCTCAACCATGATTGACAGCCAAGATGATGGGACACTCGGTTTTCAAGAATATTTTGTCCGTTATCGTTGGCAACCTGTGATAAAATCGATTGGTTATCAAGGTCATGAATCTGCCAAAATTTCGCAACCTGTACAATCTGCGATACAATCTGCAGATATATTACTCATTGCACCCTCTAATCCTTGGTTATCTATTTCACCGATGCTGGCGATTCCAGAATTTCGTAAGCTAATTCAGTCACGCGATATACCACGCGTCCTTATTACACCCGTGATAGGGGGGACAGCAGTCAAAGGACCAACTGCCAAAATCATGGGTGAACTAGGACTTGCTGTTACAGCAGAATCGGTTGCAGACTTTTATGGCGATTTGATTAATGGCTTTGTGAACGATATTCAAAATGCACCATTGTCGATTGATGGACTGGAAACTGTGCAATTTGATACACTTATGAAAGACTTAGATGATAAAGTTCGTTTAGGAACAGAAATTATAGATTGGATAGGAGGCTGGAGAGCATGAGTTTGTGGGCGATTATACCTGTAAAACCATTAAAAAATGCCAAAAGCCGATTATCACAGGTTTTAACACCTGACCAACGCTATGAATTAGCGCAATCTATGTTTCGTCATGTTCTCTCTGTTGTTTCTGCTGTAAAGCATGTAACCGGTGTTGTCGTTATTTCTCGTGATACAAAAGCACTTTCAATTGCCCGTGAGCTAGGCGCAAAAACAATTCAAGAAGGTATGGATTCTGATTTGAATCCTGCTTTATTACGTGCAACCGCGATTCTTTCCACATGGCGTGCGGATGCGGTACTTGTCCTACCAGCCGATTTGCCTTTTATCAATGTTGATGATATTAATGGTATGATTCACCTCAGCACCGACAATTCTGTGATACTGGCGACAGATAGTGAAGGTGATGGAACAAATGCCTTGCTGATTCGCCCTCCCGGTTTGATTAAATACGAATATGGTAAGGGCAGTTTCCAAAAGCATATTGAAAATGCACATCAGGCTGGGGCAAATGTTATCTCATATTATTCAGACCGCTTATCCCTCGATATTGATTATCCTGAAGACTTGCATATGTATCACAATATATTAGCACGAGGTCGCTTTGGGCATTTACCCACATTTCCACTAGAAAATCCAACAAGCCTTAGTGCTTTTGAATAGATTATTTGCCTTATTGATATATTTTTTTGATAATAGACACATTGCTTATATTTAAGAATTGGAGTTGAATAATGGCTGATCGTGTAGCGCTCTATCTACAAGATGCACATTCCTTACAAGATGCAATCGAATATGTGAAATATGCAGAATCACGGGGTTTTGAAGCGGTATGGCAAGCCGAAAGTCGCCTTGTCCGTGATGCAATTGTGCCGATGGCTGCCTTTGCGGCTGTGACCTCACGCATCAAAATTGGGTCTGGTGTGATTAATAACTGGACACGCAACTCGGCTGTAATTGCAGCTACCTTTCTGACACTTGATGACCTCGCACAAGACCGTATCATCTGTGGTATTGGAGCATGGTGGGATCCACTAGCGGCAAAAGTCGGGATTCAACGTAGTAAAAATCTATTGGCGATGCGCGAAGTCGTGACAGTTGTTCGTAGCCTGCTTGCTCGTGAACGTGTGACCTATAAAGGTGAATTTGTCCAACTCGATGATATTGAACTTGATGTCGTTCATGGTCGTAAAGAAGCCCGTAACGTCCCAATTTATATCGGTGCGACAGGTCCTAAGATGATGGCACTGACAGGCGAAATTGGTGATGGAGTTGTTCTAAATTACCTCGTTTCACCAAAATATAATGAAATGGCGATGGCTCAACTCGAACTCGGTGCGAAAAAAGCAGGAAAATCGGTTCAAGATATTGATCGTCCACAATTGGTTGTTTGCTCAGTGGATAATGACCGTCAAAAAGCACTCGATGCTGCCCGTAAATTGGTAACACAATATTTGGGTCAACAACCCCATATCATGAAGGCCAGTGGTGTCAGCCAAGAATTACTGGATGAAATCAGCCAAGTATTGACATGGCCCGCAACCGAAGAACAAATCCTCGAAGCCATGAAACTTGTTCCAGATGACGTTGTTCAGATGATTACCGCGTCAGGGACACCTGACGAAGTGAAAGCCAAAGTCCGCGAATATATCTCAGCAGGTGCGACATGCCCCATCCTCTATCCATTGGGTGAAGATGTCCGCTTGATGATTGATACTTTTGCTGATGGTTACAGCTAGATAAACTTACCTATGATTCTCAATAAGAGCGTGGCAAAATAGCTACGCTCTTTTGATTTGAGAACCCAGCCAATATGCGACTTAATCATTACATTGCGCTACTATTTGCAATCATTGTTATTGCACTATTTTCAATTTATCTTGCTATCAACCTGTCACAAGGGGATGGCGAAGTTGTCATGCCTCTGGATGATGTCTATATCCACTTTCAATATGCCCGCCAACTCGCACAAGGTCAACCGTATGTTTATAGTCCAAGTGACGGTGCAACATCAGGTGCAACCAGCTTTATCTACCCTTATATTTTAGCATTTGGCTATTTAATCGGCTTTCAAGGTCTAAACCTCGGCATCTGGTCAATGATAGTCGGATGTATGGCTTTATGGGGGGCAATGTATGCCATATATCGTCTATGTATAGTATTTTCTGCTCCAACTTGGCTAGCTGTCCTAACACCGATTTCCTTTGCATTAACAGGCTCTGTCAATTGGCATGCCGTCAGTGGTATGGAAACCTTGTTGATTGTCTGTTTTTCATTATGGACACTACTTGCCTTTGTTGAAAAACGACCCAAACTATTTGTGCTGGTTGCCGTTTTCCTAGCTTTAACACGCCCCGAAGGTAGCATCATGGCGGGTATTGCTACGGTCTTATATGGCTTACGTGCATGGTTTGATAACCTGAATCGCCCAAAGTACCCTCAATTTTTATTATTTACACTGCCAATTCTCGCGATTGCAGTACAACCAACCGTCAATTATATAATCACAGGCTCGTTCTCAGCATCAGGTAGCCAAGCGAAATCCCTTTTGGGCATCATCCCGAAAGACTGGACGCTGATTATCACGCGCATTATTGAGAACTTTGTAAGCCTCTGGCTAGAATTATTCACAGGATATAGTCCATCACAAGAGGTCTGGTATCTCATCATTTTGACTGTCCCGCTTGGAATATTAGGTCTAGCATTTCTGCTTCGCCAACGTGAACACCGCATGACAGTTCTATTGATTATCTTGTGGTTGGGGGCTGTCTCGGTTGCGATTTCCACATTAGACACAGCGTTCTGGCACTTCAAACGCTATCAACTCCCTCTGATGGCATTGTGTGTACCTTTTTCTGTTGTACCGATTGTCTGGCAGCTTAAACGCTTTCCACAATCCCGATGGCTCATCTATGCTTTCGATGGCATTATTCTCCCTGTTTTCCTTGTGCTGATGTTCTCATCCTTCATCACACGCTACGAAACCAATATCCAATATGTTCGTCAACAGCCTTTAGCAATGGCACGGTGGTTATCAGAAAATACACCAGAATCTGCTACTGTTGCCGTGCATGATGTGGGTATGATGCGCTATATGGGAAATCGTAAAACCATCGACATCGTTGGCTTGACGACCCCCAATGCTGCCCTCTATTGGCGTAATGGCGTTGGGTCTGTTGCTGAATTTTTGCTCAAGCAGAAACCTGATTACATCGCATCATACGGGCGTGGACATGGCTACGGACTCTATATGCTTGCCGATACACAACTCTACGGTGAACCACTCGCAGAATTTAAAGTTGACCTCGACTTGAAGCTGAATGTCGCACTCGCTGCTGATACCCAAGCTATTTATAAACCTGACTGGGATGAGATTATCACCGACACGAACCTCGAAAACGTTTTTTACGAAGTTAATGTTGGGGACATCGAAAGCGAATTTTCTCGATATAGTTGGCAGAATGAGGAATCCCCAAATGGCTTTGCAACATTAGCTTATGAATTTGATTTACTAGGTTGTGCCCCTTCGCATAGTCAATCATGTAAACTGATTGAAGGAGCTAGGCAAATCACAGGTGAAGAACGCCTAATAGTTGATTTATCAGGAATAGAACGCTCAGAAGACATCATTCTAAAAACTAGAGTCCACCCAGCCTATGCCATATCATTTGATGTTTACGTAAATGGAAAGCTAATCGACACCCAGTGGATACCCCAAAATGCAGGTCACTGGCTCGATATTCAAACTCGTATTCCCTCACGGGGTTTAGCAAGTAGTGCAAAAATTCAGATAATCCCACACCTTGAAGCAGGGGAGGTCTATATCCCAGCCCGTCATACACTCATAGATGAAGTTGTAGAGATACCCGAAAAACCCGAATCCTATATCGCCAGCTATCAAGATAGTCACGTATTATTAACTGATTACACACTCAATATATTTGATACTCAACTTGAATTGATATTTGATTGGTATGCTGATGGGAAAACTGAAGACGACTATCGCTTTTTTGTACATATTTACGATGACATCAATCAACCGCCTGTGGCACAATGGGATGATTATTTAGGAAATTCAACACTGCCCTTAGGCAATTGGCTAGAAGGTGTGCGACAAGATACAATCAACCTTAATATTGACACATTGCCAGCAGGTGACTATCAAATGATGATAGGGTTCTACAACGCACTCACTAATGATCGTCTCATGCCAATCAGCGATAATAATCTCATTGTTGATGGTCGATTGATATTACAAAATCTGGAGATAGAGTAACAATGGCGGATGACCATTTAGCTGTTTATTCAGCTCTTGTCGAAGCTCAACAAAATAGCATCTCAGCGGTTCTTGCAACCATTATCGAAACTCAGGGCTCAATGCCACGCCATGTCGGCAGTAAAATGCTTGTCTATGCAGATGGCTCAATTGTTGGGACTGTAGGTGGTGGCGCGATGGAATCCAAAGTTATTGAAGTCGCCATTGAAACCTTAAAAACAGGTCAAGCCCGTACTGAAAGCTATCGCCTCAATAGTATTGATGATGGTGACCCCGGAATATGCGGAGGCTCTGCAACCATTTTTATCGAACCACTTGCACTTTTGCCTACATTATTGGTCATTGGCGGTGGACATGTAGGGAAAGCCACTGCTGAATTAGGCAAATGGCTAGGTTTCCATGTGATACTCAGTGATGATAGACCTGAGTTTTGTAATCCTGAATATGCCCCCGATTTAGATGGTTATATTGTTGCTAGCCCCGACGAAATCACAGATAAGATAGACATTAATCATCACACTTATATTACGGCTGTCACTCGGGGATTGCCGATTGATGGTAAACTATTCCCACCATTATTAAAAACACCTGCCGCCTATATTGGTTTGATAGGTAGTCGTCGTCGCTGGGCATTGACGAGGGAAATGCTGAAGTCTGATCATGGCTTAAGTGAAACTGACCTAGCACGGATTCATGCGCCAATTGGTTTAGAAATCGAAGCAGAAACGCCCAAAGAAATCGCACTTAGCATCCTTGCCGAAGTTATTATGATACGACGGGGTGGAACAGGTGAACCAATGAAATGGATGGGGACAGCGACTGAAGCATAAATTAATTTTAAAACTGATATTAGGAATATCTTGTGAAAATTCTTTGTATAAGCGATACCATTATGCCACAATTAGAAAATGCGGCAAACCTTAGAAGACAATATAACGATATTGATATGATTATTAGCTGTGGTGACATGCCAACCGCGTATTTAGACTTTATTACCACCATCGTTAGTGTCCCTATATTTTATGTGCGTGGTAATCACGATGAACAATATGACGAAAATCCCCCCGGCGGTGTGAATTTACATAATGATATTGTCACCTATAAAGGCTTAACACTAGCTGGCTTGGAAGGCTCGATTAAGTATAATAAAGGCAAGATTCAATATACCCAAGCTGAGATGCACTATCTGGTTGCACGGATGGGACCCAAAATTGCGATGAGTCGGATGCGTCAGGGACATGGGATCGATATTTTTGTGACTCATTCTCCAGCGCGTGATATTCATGATGGAGAGGATTTCCCGCATCGGGGCTTCGATGGTTTTTTAAACTTTATGAAATGGTATAGCCCACGATATATGATTCATGGTCATGTCCATACTTGGGATAGGCGTAAAACGATTAATACACAATATGAGCAAACCGAGGTGATTAATATTAATCCCTTTACTGTGCTAGAGATTGAACCTGTTGGTTAGTGTATATTAAAATAATGCGAATAGATAAGACAATCAATGCTGATATAGTAAGTTGAAAAGTCTTGAAATAAATTGGCGGATGCACGCGAAGCGAATCCCTACGAAAATATACCGAAACCCTGTAGGAACAATGCCTGCGTTGTCCGAAAAACTCTACTGGAAATAAAGTTTCTATGGCAAGGAGATGAAACACATGTGGGAAACCTACTACAGTGTAAGCTCATTAAGCGACGCACTCTCATTATTGGATGAGCATCAAGACTCTGCACGGATCGTTGCTGGTGGAACTGACCTCATGCTGGAATTGGAACGTGGACAACGTCCCAAAGTGAATATTATTATTGACATTACCCGTGTCAAAGGGCTTGACCAAATTACACTGCATGGCGAAACAATACGCCTCGGTGCATTGGTGACACATAACCATGTTGTTGCAAGTGAGCTTATTCGAGAACGGGCATTACCCCTCGTCCAAGCCTCATGGGAAGTTGGCGCACCTCAGATTAGAAATCGCGCGACAATTGCGGGCAACCTTATCACTGCATCACCTGCGAATGACACCATTACGCCTTTGATGGCATTAGGGGCTGAAGTCACATTATCGTCAGTTGATGGTGAACGAACTTTACCGCTTCAAGATTTTTATACAGGCTTTCGTCAAACGGTGTTACGCCCCAATGAAATGTTGACCGCAATCAGTTTCACTGCACTTGGGCAAAATGAACGTGGTGTCTTTATGAAATTAGGGTTGCGTCGCGCACAAGCAATATCTGTTGTGGATGCGGCTCTTGTTATTGGATTGGATAATAATAAGGTTGTGACCTCTGCACGGATGACGCTGGGTAGTGTTGCCCCAACGATTATTCGTACACCTGTTGCCGAACAAGCCTTAATTGGCAAAGCGTTGACACCCGAAACAATTTCAGAAGTTGCCCGCCTTGCTTCAATTACACCGACACCGATTGATGATGTTCGTAGCTCAGCAGAGTATCGGACGGAGATGATTAAAGTGCTAATTGCCCGTGCCTTACGAAAACTGGCTGAGGATGAAGTTTCGTCAGGTATCCCAGATAATCCACCTATGCTGTGGGGTGAACATCAGTCAATTGTCCAAGATGGTTTAAGAGCGACAGTTGAACACACAACCGATACACCAATTACAACTAGAATCAATGGCAAACAAGTCACGATTAACAGTGGGCATCATAAATCTTTGTTGCATTGGCTACGGGAAGATGCTCACCTCATCGGCACAAAAGAAGGCTGTGGTGAGGGGGAATGTGGTGCTTGCACGGTATTCCTTGATGGGGCGGCTGTCATGTCTTGTATGGTTCATGCTCCCCGTGCTCATTTAGCTGACATTGAGACAGTTGAAGGATTACAACAAGACGAAACACTCCATCCAATCCAAAACGCTTTTATTCAAGAAGGTGCGGTACAATGTGGGTACTGTACTCCGGGATTCCTAATGTCAGGTGCAAAATTACTTGAAGAGATGGATGATCCGAATGAAGAACAGATTAACTATAGTATCAGTGGTAATTTGTGCCGATGCACAGGATATTATAAGATTGTTCAAGCCTTTCAAGAGGCGAGCAAATCTAAACATAAATCATAGCTGAGGAGAAAAAAATGAGTGGTTTCAGTGAAGATGGTTATGAAATGCGGCGGAATGAGGGCATAAATTGGCGTAAGGTGCTGGTGCCTGTCATGGGTTTCTTGCTTATGGGGTCGTCAATTGCAATTGCATTTGCGCTTTCAGGTCCTGCTACAGAGCTCTTACGCTCGCGTGTTCCCAATATACCCGAAGGTGGTGAAATTCAAGCTGCGATTGGGTTCGGGGTTTTTCTGGTATTAATTTTGGTGTTCTTTGCATTCTTTGCACTTTTTGCACCCAAGCCCACCAAAATGATCTCGGAAAATGAACTTTCTAAGGAAAAGAAGGCTCGCGAGAGAGAAAAGATTGCACAGCGCAAGCGTAGACGCGAAATTAATATGAACATGGCGCGAGAACGACGTAAGAAAGAAGAAGAATAGATAAATTTGATTTCAATTCAGTAGAAAGGATGTGAGCGACTGTATATATCGGAGTCGCTTATTGACATATGGATAGAACAGTACCCAAAACAGGCAGTGAAGAAATACAACTCTATATGCGAACATACTATTCGCTTTTGCGCTCCAGCGATGCGATTAAAATTGAAACCCTCGTTGAGAGCCATATAACGATGGACTCCTCTCTACATGAACATGCGACTGACCTTGAACCTGATGTATCTGCATTGATGTATAGTGCTTTACGAATGCCGACATGTGTTGTACATGTGGATGAAGTCTTAATTGGTCAGATGGAAAGCGCATTTGTTGCCTCTGGCTATAAAGATATTTCCTCATGGGAGCGTGTCTATGCCCCCGGTCGTCGTCGCCGTACACAATTTGATGGCACGAATAAAATGGCTGTCTATATTGTTAGTCGCTCAGATATTGATGATCTTGTCCCTATTTTAACAGCCTTCCAAATTGAGTGGAACAAGCTCCATAACTTACTACAAAACCAAGATGTTTTTGATATTTTAGAATCCCATATGGATGATAGTGAGTTGTCTCAAGAAGAATTTGCAATTATTGCGAATCAACTTCATATGGCGGATAGTGATTTACGCCGTATTCATCTCTTATGGAAAGATGATTTTGTCAAAAATTTAATGTTTATGAGTCAACATAAAAAAAGTATGAGTTTACGAATGATTTCAGGTTCTCTAGCCGATTATCGTCGTGCAACAGCATCTTGGTGGAATACCCTGTGTGAAGAATTAGCCGAAGTTGGCATCGACCCAGCAGACCGTCCAGTTTATTTTGTTTCCAGTAATACACATTCATTAATCAACCTGTTGGCTGGATTCGCACGTCGCTATGAAGAAAGCCTTGTGGGTTATATTGAATCATTTAGAGAAAAATCGCTACTGACGGAATATGAGGACATTAAAGAGAGTTACCATAAAAGTATGGATAACTTCCTTTATTTTGTGCTGAAGCAGTACCTCGCTGAAGAGGGAAATGATGCTCGTCGTATTCTTGCCGAAGAAGAACAACGTTTAGGAATCATTCGCATTCCCAGCCGTCACGGTTTCGAGATTGAGACACAAGTTATTGAAGTCGGTAAGCTGGAATCACAGTGGTTTGACCCCCGTCTAGGACATTCCGATGACCTTGAGCCAATGCGCCATAGCCGCGCACTTATCATCAATATTGATTATCCCTTGGGCATGGCTGCCTATGAATTACTGAGCCGCATCGCAGAAGGTGTCGGAAGTCTACGCGGTGTCTATATCATGGGTAAAGCCGCAACGCTCAATGGACGCATCGGCGATATGATGATTCCGAATGTTATCCACGATGAACACTCTCAGAATACTTATCTTTTCCGCAATTGCTTCACGGCTCGTCATGTTCGTGCTTATATGACACATGGCAATATTTTAGATAACCAAAAAGCCGTTACCGTTCTCGGGACATTTTTACAAAATCCACATTACATGAGTGTTTTCTATCATGAAGGCTATACCGATATTGAGATGGAAGGCGGTCCGTATTTATCGGCAGCCTATGAAGCATTCCGTCCAAAACGTCACCCGATGAACGAAATAGTGAATCTACATTCTGTTCCCTTCGACCTCGGTTTCTTGCATTACGCATCAGATACACCCATGAAAAAAGGACAAAACCTTGGGGCAGGGAGTTTAGCCTTTGGTGGTGTTGAACCAACCTATGCCTCAGCAATCGCAATCCTACGTCGCATTTTCTATAATGAGACAGAGAGTTTAATCGAAACTAACTTTGAAGCACTTCCTAGTTCCTAAAGTGCTTGATTTGATATGTTAATCCAATCGCTGAGATTAACGACATGATGTAACAACATTGATGAAAAAGGAATAGACCGTGCCAAAAGATAAAACTGTTGTTATTGGACAATCTGTGAAACGTATTGATGCACTCGGTAAAGTAACGGGCGAAACACCCTATCCCGGTGACATTGACATCGACGGGCAACTGTGGATGCGGATAAAATTCAGTGACCGCGCTCATGCTCGGGTTCTCAATGTTGATACTAGCAAAGCTGAATCCCTTGATGGGGTAATTCGTGTATTTACGAGCCTCGATGTCCCTGTCAATGAATATGGCTTAGTCATCAAAGACCAACCTGTACTCTGTGGACCGGGTAGCGATAAAATTGGTACAGATGTCGTGCGATGTTATATGGATATGGTTGCGACAGTTGTTGCGGAAACCGATGCTATCGCCAAAAAAGCAGTTGACCTCATCAACGTTGACTATGAAGATTTGCCTGCGGTCTTTGATGTTGACGAAGCCATGACAGATGATGCCCCTCAACTTCATCCTGATAACCCTCGAAATCTTGTCACACACTTCCGTATCCGTAAAGGTGATATGGATGCGGGGTGGGAACAAGCAGATGTTGTTGTAGAAGGGGAGTATGAGACAACATGGCAAGAACATGCTTACCTCCAGCCCGAAGCAGGGTTGAGCTACATCGACGAAGAAGGTCGCATTACAGTTGTCACAGCAGGGCAATGGACACATGAAGACCAAGAGCAAATCTATCACGCCCTTGATTTACCCCAAGACAAAATCCGTGTAATTTATCCTGCAATTGGTGGCGCATTTGGCGGGCGCGAAGATATGACGGTTCAGATTATCCTTGCACTCGCCACTTGGAAGTTAGAACGCCCCATTAAAATTCAATGGAATCGCGAAGAGTCTATTCTTTATCATCATAAACGCCATCCGATTAAAGTCCGCACAAAATGGGGGGCGACCAAAGACGGCATCATTACAGCGATGTCTGCTGAAGTTGTTGGTGATGCAGGTGCATATAATTACACCTCCAATAAAGTGTTGGGCAATGCCAATCTGACAGTCACAGGACCTTATGTGATTGAAAATATCCACATCGACACCTTCACGGTTTATACCAATAACATCCCATCAGGTGCATTTCGTGGTTTTGGCGCACCCCAAGCACTCTTAGCTGCCGAAGGTCAAATGAATAAATTAGCCGATATACTCGGTATTGACCCACTGGAAATTCGACTACGCAATAGCATCCAAGAGGGCAGTATTGCATCGGTTGGGACACCCTTTCCTGCTGGTGTGAGTATGCCAGAAGTCTATCAAGCCTGTGGACGTGAATCATGGTGGCAAGAAACAGATAGTGGCTGGAAGTTAAAATCTCCTGACCAACCATCTGATACAACCAAACGGCGTGGACGGGGGATTGCAGGTGGCTTCAAAAATGTAGGATTTAGCTTTGGTTTCCCTGAACATTGCTGGGCTGGCATAGAATTACACGGCAATACAGAAATTGAAAAAGTTGTATTATTCCATGCTGGTGCAGATGTTGGGCAAGGCGCACACACCGCCTTTTCACAGATGGCAGCTGATGCGATAGGAGTCCCCTTTGAAAAAATCCAAATCATCGCATCCGATACCGCCACCTCAGGCTCATCAGGTAGTGCATCCGCATCACGCTTGACCTTTATGTCGGGTAATGCAATTCGCGGTGCCGCCGAACAAGCTCTGCAAAAATGGGAAGATGAAGAACGCCCAGCCAAAGGCGAATTTATGTATCGTCCACCGGAGACAACACCTTATGATCCGATGACAGGCAAGAGCGAACCCAACTTTGCCTATGGTTATGTCGCAGAAGCCGTTGAAGTTGAAGTTGATATAGAAACAGGGCATGTCCAAGTAATAAAAGTGGTCTGTGCCAATGATGTCGGCAAAGCTGTTAATCCACAACAGGTTCAAGGTCAAATTGAAGGCGCGGTGGTTCAAGCACATGGTTATGCCCTCATGGAAAACCTCGTATCAGAACAGGGTAAAATCAAAAACCCGTACTTTTCAACTTACCTGATTCCAACAGCACTCGATGTCCCACTAGAGGTCAAATCAGTCATTCTTGAATATCCTGACCCCATTGGACCTTGGGGTGCGCGTGGTATGGCGGAAATGCCATTTTTACCATTAGCACCAGCCATTGCATCCGCTATCTATGATGCCACAGGCGTATGGGTAAACTCACAACCCTTCACACCCGAAAAAGTCGTCAAAGCCCTCCGCGAACATGGCATCGGCGTAATCTAGAACAAGATACTTGTAAGGGGGAATCTTGGTTTCGCCTGAATCTCCATATCCTCTCTGTAAAAATCTCTCCTACACAGTGGGGGAGACTTAGAGGGGGTTTTGATAAATCACTGTCTGGTCGTCTTAATGCGCGATTAAACAAGATACCAAGATTGGCATAGTGCATCTCTGCAGTATGAGTTGTTAAATCAGGATAAAATGCAAACAGAGTGTTGCTCAGTGCATAATCAAGGAGTTTTCATGATGAGATCTTACACCTCTGGTATTACTATTTCACCAAATTCATTTGTTGACCTTCAAACACATACGCACCTTAGCGATGGCAAGTGGACACCTGAAAACCTCATAGACTATTTTTTGACTGAAGGATTCGCCACAGCTGCGATCACCGACCATGATCGTATTGATACGATGATAGATGTTCAGCATATTGCGCATGAACGCGGATTTCCGCTACTTGTCGCCACAGAGATGACCACAGAATGGCGCGGACAGACGGTAGATATTCTGTGCTTCGGCTTTGAAGGTGATTTGACTCCGCTGCAAAAATTATGTGATGCGATTCGAGAAGCTCAAAGTAACAATACACGCCAAATCTATGAGTACCTTGTCTCACATGGCTTTATCCCTAAACATAATGAAAATGAATTGCAAAGCCTGCTCAACGAAACGACAGCGATGCAGCCCATGGTGATTGTGGATGTCTTCGTAAAGTACAATCCGGATCCGAAAAACTATACTCCCCTCAAAGACGCAGGATACACCCTCTGCGCAAATCCAACAAAAGATGTTGTAGAGGCGGTGCATCAATGTGGTGGTGTAGCTTTGATTGGGCATCCGGGGCGAACCGATGGCTTCGCAACCTTTGATGCCAATCTGCTGGATGAATTCCGCACAAAAATTCCCATTGATGGAATTGAGGTTTATTATCCACGCCATACTCCCGAACAGGTTGAACTGTATGAGGCATACGCCAAACAGCATGGATGGTTGATCAGTGCGGGTTCGGATTCACATAAGCCGGATCAATTACCAATAAAATATCCTGCCCATCAGTGTGCGGCATTACTCGCACGACTGGACATTGAAGTGCTGTAATCATACACAAGGTCAGAGATAGGGGAGCTGCCAAAATAAAAGCGGTACTCCAGTGAGCACTGCCAACTTTGAGGAGACTTTCGAATGTTAGAAGGGGATTTGTTCTTCTTCGATGGTATCGTCTCTGTCGCCATTTATGACGCAACAGGCGTATGGATGAACTCCCAACCCTTCACACCTGAAAAAGTCGTCAAAGCCCTCCGCGAACATGGCATCGGCATCATCTAAAATTCTCTTACTCTCTTGGTAAAAGTCTCCCCTACACAGTGGGGGAGATTTAGAGGGGGTATGCTATAATTAACTCATCTTACTCAACACACAACCGACAAAATATCATGCCAAACATCTTTATCTCATACCGCCGTGCCGATAGCCAATATGTGACCGACAGCATCTATGACCACATGGTCAGCCACTTTGGAGAATCCGAAGTCTTCCTCGATGTCGGCAGTATTCCCTTTGGTGTCGATTTCCGTGAATATCTACGTGACCAAATTACAGACCATGATGTAATTTTAGTTGTCATCGGTCAAGATTGGGCGCGCATTATGCAAGAACGGGCAGGGCAAGCCAATGATTTTGTCCGTATTGAAATTGAAAACGCCCTTAGCATGAACAAACTGATTATCCCTGTGTTGGTCAAAAATGCCCAAATGCCTGATTTTAGTAAACTGCCAGCAAGCATCGGTGCGTTACAATGGCGTAATTCGGCTATTATCCGTCGCCAACCTGACCTCAAAAATGACTGTCAACGCCTTGCAGATGGCATCAAACAATATCTTCAATCAAAAGAAGATGTTGATTCCCCCGAAACTGAATCAACATCTAACTCTGATACTGTTGACGATATGCCTACCTCACCCGAAAACGAAAATCTTGAATCTCAAGTTCGTAACGCATTAAAATCTGCATTGTCTCAATCACAAGAATCTGCCCCTACTACACCCACACCTTCATCCGAATCCGCAGGGGCTAGTAGGAGTACATTGCCCACAGAAACCCTGTCCGCTATCCTACCCCAACCCTTCGACCTAATTCCTATACCGAATAGAGATTACAGCATAGCCAAATACCCTGTTACCAATGCCCAATTTGCTCAATTTATCGGCACAGGGGGCTATAAGAATGACAAGTGGTGGACACCAGAGGGTTTAAAGTATCGGAAAGATGAAAACTGGACAGAACCGCGTTACTGGACAGATAGCAAATGGAATGGTGCAAGTCACCCTGTGGTTGGTGTATCTTGGTTTGAATCTGTGGCGTTTTGTCTATGGCTCAGTGATGTAACAGGCGAAAATATCATGCTTCCCACAGAAGACCAATGGCAATACTCAGCGCAGGGTGATGATGAAAGAGCATATCCGTGGGGTAACGAGTGGGACTGTACCCTTTGTAATAACTCAGTTGACCCCTGTACAAGTGACCAAACAACGCCCGTGACCCAGTATGAAGACAAAGGTGATAGCCCCTTCGGAGTTGTTGATATGTCTGGGAATGTCTGGGAATGGTGCTTGACCGATTACGAAAGTAAAAATAATACCAGTTATGACATGCGCGCTTTACGAGGCGGATCTTGGTATAATAGTCTCCATTCAAATGTATATCGCGTTGACGGTAGGATTCGATATGATCCTGCTCGCAATTTTAATAGCTGGGGTTTTCGTTTCCTTCTCTCTCACACATCATAAGAACGTAGGGTGCTACTCGCCGAGTAGCCCCTACAATTTTTTTTAAATATCGTGGTAAAACCAATAAACTTTCTACTTTCCACTCGTTACTTTCAACTTATCAC
>CAYGTY010000007.1:0-45479 GCA_964352825.1 uncultured Anaerolineaceae bacterium | reverse complement strand
TCGTGGTAAAACCAATAAACTTTCTACTTTCCACTCGTTACTTTCAACTTATCACCTCAACGTGACCATATAGTCACCTTCAATCCTTGAAATCTGCTACCCTGAAACCATCGCACAAAAACACATCAGGACATACCTTTGCATAACCTGAAATCACGCCTATCGGTTATTATCACTCATATACAACAAAACTATGTTGTCATGCTGTGCCAATCCAAAATCAGGCTCAACCTCAATCATAGCCTACCTTTGAACCTTGATTTGCATCCGCGCATCGGCACAAATCAATATCACTTGCGCCAGTGCCAACCCCACAATCGCCTTAACCCCTTGCCCAGCCTGCGCTATAACATCGGCAGATCATTGCACAAATCCTGCAATACTGCGCCAAACATAGGGCAATCATATATGGGGCAAGCCCATCCTCATTTATCTTTTTTTGCTTTTCTTTGTGTCCTTTGTTCCTTCGTGGTTATAAAGTTTTTGAGATGTTTTATGATAAATAGTTTGATAGTGAGAATTTCCCTAGTGCCAAACAAACCCTATCAAAAATTTAAACAATTTCATGATATGATTGGGGCTGTAAACCGTACACAATCACAAGGTATAGGATTAAGAGAACCCCTTATGATTATCGCTTTTTGGTTATCCCTATGAAACTCAAACAAGCATTTGATGTCGCCCGTGGCGATGTGGTTGCATTTACTGGTGCGGGTGGCAAAACCTCAGCCCTCATCGGTCTCGGCTATGAACTTGCTGAATCAGGCTGGCGTGTATTAGCCACCACCACAACCCATTTGTCAGAAGACCAACTGTCATTATTCCCTCATGCCTTACGCTATAACGTCGGCGCACAAGCAATTTCTGAGGCATTGAACGAACATCATTTTGTCTTTCTCTATGATACGATTCGGCGCGGTCAAGTATACGGACCTGCTGTAGAATGGACACCACAACTACTGGATAGCGTTGATTCAGATGTCTTGTTGGTCGAAGCCGATAAATCCGATGGGATGCCCTTCAAAGCACCCTACGAAGATGAACCGATTATTCCCCTAGAAGCCTCGTTAGTGATTCCTGTCGCTTCACTATCAGCGCTCGGCAAACCCTTTGATGATGAACATATCTACAACACCCAAGCCATGATTGATAAATATGGTTTTTCGTCATTTAGTACTGTCAAATCACCGTGGCTCGCTCAAGTCTTACGCGATGAAGAACTTGGCTTAAAAGGTATCCCTGAAAAAGCACGGGTAATCGCCTTCTTAAATCAAACACCAGAACGCGGATATTTACGAGGACGTGCCAGAATGATAGCCCGCCTAGCCCTTCAGTCCAATCGGATACATGGGGTGGCGATGGGGGCGGTGCGCTCGGCTGAACCTGTCCATGAGCTACAACGCTCACTGGGTGCAATCGTCCTTGCTGGTGGCGAATCCTCACGTATGGGGCGACCCAAAGTATTACTTCCCTGGGAGAAGAATAAAACCATCATCGAACACATCACCGAACAACTGATACGCTCTCGTATAGACCATATTCGGGTTGTGACAGGGTATTATGCCGATGATGTCAAAGCCCTCGTAAAGCCACTGGGTGCAAAAGCGGTTCATAATCGCGCCCATAAAACAGGGGAAATGCTCTCATCATTAAAAGCAGGTCTACGTGATATGCCTGATAATGTGTCGGCTGTTTTGGTTGTTCTCGGTGACCAACCACGACTTCAACCCAAGGTGATTTATCAATTGCTCTCAGCTTATTCGCGTGGGAAAGGGGAGTTGCTCATCCCCAGTTATAAAATGCGACGCGGACATCCAATTCTCATTGGTCGTAAATACTGGAACGAAATCTTAGACTTACGCCGAAATAAAGTTCTACGTGATGTGATTAATGCCCATAGCGATGAAATTACCTATATCAATGTGGATACCGACAGCATCTTGCGTGATGTCGATACCCCTGAAGATTATCGCCAAGAACGTAAACGAGCAGGGTTGAAAGATATTTATCTATGATTCTCCACGTTGGTTAATGAGTTCTTGAATCATATCGCGTGACCATTGTGCGCTTTGCATTACTTTTAAGTCGCGCCGTAATGTCTTCGGTCCTGTATTGCTATTACCTGTGGCTGATGACCGCATCTCATCAAAGAAAGCCATCGGGGTAATAATAATCAGAACCTCATGGGCTTGGATAACATGACTAAGAGGAGGCGCATAGATAAAACTTTCGCGGTCAGCGTTACGAATACCAATGACACCTGCCCGAAACAGACGCGATAATCGAAGTGACTCAATTGTTTCACCAATCCACGGTGAGTCATCTTCCATATAAAGTTCGGCTGTTTCCAGCCCAGTATTGTCATTATAGAGAACATATTGCAAAAATTCTGCAATCTCTGGGCGTGTTGTCGATAGTAAAACAAACTGTGCCGCTACATGGAAAGGGCTTAAAACACGGTCTGCACCAGAACGTTTTAGTTTATCAATCATATCATCTGTCGTTGCTGAGACCGTAATCAGTAAGCGTTTACTAAATGAGCGGGCGGATAATACAGTTAGCACAGCATCTGCTTTTTCTTCAATAGAAATCATAATCGCTTGTGCGCGATGAACACCTGCTTTTCTAAGGGTCTCCTCTTTGGTCGGATTCCCATGAATCACACGAAAGCCTCGCTTGAGCCATTCCCGTGTGAGTCCATTGTCATTGCTGATTAAGACAAATGGTCTTTCAGGGTCGAGGTAACTGACTGCATTTTGTGCGACTCGGTCTGTCCCACAAATGACAAAATGCTTGGACATCTCTTCAATGATTTCTTCACTCTCAATCAGGCTATAAGTCTCTTCTTTGACCGTCAATTTGCGAGGTTGTACAAGCCGTTGGAAATCAGGTAAAACTGTTCTATCACTGTCGTGTGGGTTACATTCAACCTGTAAACGGGGGATTTGGTCACCGGGTGCAACACCCAATAAAATTTCTTCGGCTTTCAAAATTCTGTCACTACTGGGGGCGTAGATAAATGTCCCATCTTCAAGGCGGATACCGATGATTCCTGCATCAAAATGTTCTTCTAAAAACAACTCACTAATGCGTTTATCAATCCAAGGAGAATCATCGCCGAGGTCCAGTTGTGTGATTTGATGATTGGTTTCATGATCAAATAAGATGCTATTAAAATAATCATTAACAGCAGGGCGTAGCGTTGCATTATTGAGAAATTGTCCAGCGACTTCATACGGTGCTAAAACAATATTTGCCCCTGAGCGTATCATTTTGAGTTTCAGTTCTTCCTCGACGGTAGCAGCAGTAATATACAAGGTTGGGTTGAGGTTACGCGCCGTTAATACTGTGAGTAGTCCTTCTGTATCTTGGCTCAACATCACCATAATCGCTTGTGCGCGATGGATGCCTGCTGCAATTAATGAATCATCATCGGCTGGGTCACCTTCGACAACAAGGAGCCCAGCACTTCTTAGATGCTCAGCATATTCTGTATCCATCGTTACAATAACGATTAAGTCGATAATGGTTGTTTCTGGTTTAAAGATATTGACCAATACAATAATGATGTTATGTAGGAATCTTCGCATGGTGACAAAGTTGCCATCAGCATCATCGCCAAAGATTCTATCAAGGAAATCATCAATTGGTTTATAGACCTGCTCTTGGTGTTGTTCTCTGCGGAAATGAGCACTTTGTAATAGATAAACAATTGTTTTATCCACCATCTCGCCCATACCACAAATGATATAGTGGTTACGCAAGTCAGCTATTTTTTTCTTGGTACGAACTTTCCGACGGAGTGCAGTTGCTTCTGCACTAAAGAGAAGGGCGAAGGAGGATGATAGGAAGAAAGTAATTGCACCTAATCCTACCAGTACAAGTATCATTGTAAAGATTTTACCTATTGGAGTTTCTGCCGATATATCACCATAACCAATTGTGGTTAATGTAATGATGGTGAGCCATGCAGAATCAATCCAATCAAGACCCTCAAATGTGCTATATCCGATGATGCCAACAGGTATGATGATAAATAATAGTATCGTTGCGGCGCGGAATTGCCTACGAATATCATTCACTGTGTGTACTCCGCAATAATTATGATTATGATAATGTAATTATTATATCTGAGAACCCTAATTTAACAGGGTTTTAGCGATGAAATCAGGTTAAGATATACTAACTAATCATTAATTCTTAAGCCATGAGATGAGCCGTTGGACAACAGATTGACGTTTTTCTTGCTCTTGCTGGTATTCTTCGTTTAGTCGCTGGACAACATATTGTAATTCAGTCGCACGCATTCTTGCACCTTTTACAACAACCCAATCTTCGTCAAGAACATAAAGGTATTGAGGTGTGCGTTTATAAAGTCTTTGATACGCTTTTTTATATTGTGAAATGACATATTCGGCTGATGTCGCCATATAAATTCTTATCACTACCTTTAGTTTGCTATTTCTACAGATATATTATAGCTTAAAGTTATGGTTTTTAGTACGTTTTAGTCAATGCTGATGAAGGTAAATCAAGAATAATAGGCATGATTAATGTATACTTGTAGGAATACTTACACCAATCAATGATTGATTTCATAAGTAAGGTAATGATATGCAAACACAAATGGATTATCAAAAAGCAGTTGACGCAATTAGAGCGAGAATATCTCTTCAACCTACGATAGGTCTGGTTTTGGGGTCTGGTTTGGGTACGCTAGCCGATACCTTAGAAAATCGTGTTGTGATTCCCTATTCGGACATCCCCAATTGGCCTCAATCAACTGTGCATGGTCATCATGGGAATCTCGTTATAGGAGAGCTTGAAGGGCAAGTTGTTGCTGCTCAACAAGGACGCGCACACTTCTACGAAGGGTATACTATGCAAGAGGTGACATTCCCAATTCGTGTCATGCACTTTCTCGGTATTCATACGGTGATTTTAACGAATGCCGCAGGTGGCGTGAATCCATCATATCGGGTCGGTGAACTGATGTTGATTGAGGATCATATTAACTTGCCAGGAATGGTGGGAGCAAATCCTTTGATGGGACCTAATGATGAGAGTATTGGTGAACGTTTTGTCGGATTAGCTCAAGCCTATGATCGTAAATTACGTCGGGTTGCTAAAGAAATTGCCGAGCAGAATAATATTCCACTGCATAGTGGTGTGTACTGTGCCGTTTCTGGTCCTTCCTTTGAAACACCTGCGGAAATCCGTATGATGCGAACCATTGGTGCTGATACAGTCGGTATGTCAACAGTTCATGAGGTATTAGTTGCACGACATGCGGGGATGCGTGTTATGGCTTGTTCTGGCGTGACAAACGAAGCAATTGATGCTGTGGATACAGACTTTGAGACCAATCATGAAGAAGTTTTGGAAGCAGGAAAAGTCATTGTTCCGCGCTTAACGACTATTCTTAAAGGTGTTCTCAAGAATTTTCCAGTATGACAACGATAATTGCATTTATAGATCAAATTGCACTCGGTATATATTTTCTGATTGTGGCAGGTATTCTATACGCCCTCTATCGTGTTGTTGTATCACGAGGTGAATATCGGGCGACGTATTTTGAGTTGGAACGTGAACTATCTCGGTATCGACAAACAAATGCAATAACTGCTGTTATTATCTTAATCGAGATCGCTGTCATTATAGCGGGTATTCAAGCAGTTGTTGTTCCTGAGTTGCAACAGGATCAAGATATCGCAGACCTTGTTGTCTCTTCACAAATAGACGATGGGATATTTGAAACGCCGATTCCAGCAACACCTTCAGGAGGAATTGATATTGAACCTGTTGGTGAATTAGGTGGTCCTGATTTAAGTGGACAAATCCAGCCCACGCCGACACTGACCCCGACCCCTGTGGGTACGATTATCCCAGCTGATCCGATTGAAGGATGTGATAGTCCAGAAGCTCAACTCTTTATTCCTGCAAATGGGATGCGTGTATTTCAGCCGATTCCTGTCATTGGAACTGCCTATACCGACCAGTTTGCCTATGCCAAAATTGAAATTAATGGTCCGAGTACCTTTGGTAATTTCCAAGTGATTGAAGATAAAAGCACAGAGGTTCGTGAACGAAGTGAGATAAGTCAATTTGTACCGTCTGGATATGAACCAGGGGAGTATCAATTCCGTGTTGTGGTATTTGATGTGACCAATACATTAAAGGCTGGTTGCTTGGTAAATATTTATATCTCTGACCCCTTCCCAACGGCGACTCCTTTGGGTGGATCATAAGATGACACGACCTGTCATTGGGTTTATAGGTATTGGTAAAGTTGGTGAGACTCTAGCAAGGCTTGCTCATGCGAATGGATATGCAATAGGTGCTGTTTATAACAGAACGATTGATAAAGCAAATGCACTAGCGACAGACATCGATACTGTAGTTGCACATCAGATGACAGATGTTTTGGGATTATGTGATTGGGTCATATTGTCTGTATCTGATGATGTGATACACGTTATTGCTCAAAACCTTTCAAAAGTGGATTGGACAGATAAAGCAATTGTCCATGTATCGGGTTCGTTGAGCTTAGATGTGTTACAAGCTGTTAAAGAAGCAGGGGGAATGGTTGGTAGCCTACATCCAGCTTTCCCATTTTCTGATGTTGAATCATCTATAAAAGCTATTTATGGGAGTTCATTTGCAATTGAATATTCTGATCCTGTGTTACGCTCATGGTTGCTCGATTTTGTGAATGTATTAGATGGTCAAGTATTAGAAATCCCTGTTGGCAAAAAGGCGCACTATCATTTAGCGTTAGCAATCGCAAGTAATTATATGGTGACTTTGTATGCGATTGCTCAAGATTTACTGCATGATTTTAGCAAAGATAATGTAGCCATTAAAACTGCGTTGGATCGATTGATGTCGGCTACGATGCAGAATTTAGTTAAACAAGGTACACCTTCCGCATTGACTGGACCGCTTGTTCGTGCTGATATAAAAACACTTCAATCACATTTGCAAGCGATGGATGATAATACCTTGTTACATGAAACATATATCAACCTCGCAAAGCTGTCCTATCCAATGTTGATTGAACGTGATATTGATATAGAACAGATAAATTCACTGTTTAAGGAAAATTTAGATGCGTCTGACGATACGTGATATTCGCAAGATGAAAAATAATGGCAAGCCCCTTGTCATGTTAACTGCTTACGATGCGACAAGTGCGGGTCTTGCTGAAAAAGCAAATATTCCAATGATACTTGTAGGCGATACTTTAGGTATGGTTGTGCAAGGTCATGATTCAACAATACCTGTTAAACTTGAACATATGATTTATCACTGCTCGATTGTCGTGCGAGTTACAAAAAAAACACTCATCGTCGGCGATTTACCCTTTATGACCTATAGCATTAGTCCTGAACAAGCCCTAGAAAATGCTGGACGATTGATGCAAGAGGGTGGGGTAAGCTGTGTTAAGTTAGAAGGGGGTGTTCGTATGGCACCTACTGTCAAGCGTATTGTTGAATCAGGTATCCCTGTGATGGGGCATATTGGTTTGACACCCCAGAGCGTTAATCAGTTTGGTGGGTTTCGGGTACAAGGTAAACAAATCGAATCAGCACGTCAATTGATAGCCGATGCTATAGCGATTCAAGAAGCAGGTGCATTTTCCATTGTCTTAGAATTAGTACCGACACGGTTGGCGCAGTTGATCACTCAGTTACTGGATATTCCAACAATTGGGATTGGTGCTGGGGTTGGATGTGATGGTCAGGTGCAAGTTTTTCATGATATTCTTGCTTTGTTTGATGGCTTCATACCACGTCATACTAAGCGATATGCTGATATTGGTGGCATGATGTTATCGGCTATTGAAAACTATCGAGATGAAGTGGAATCGCATGAATTTCCGACAGCAGATAATAGTTTTAGTATGGATGATGAGGTTATTGAATCCTTGCAAAAGGAGTTTGGTTCTTAATGCAGATTCTTGAGACAATTGAAGCTCTGTGCGAGGTTCGTCGACAAATCGTAGGGTCACTTGGGCTTGTGCCAACAATGGGATATTTGCATGAGGGTCATATGTCTTTGGTTGAGCATGCTCGTCGTGAAAATGATGTTGTCCTGGCTACAATTTTTGTAAATCCAACACAATTTGGCGCAGGTGAAGACCTCGATTCTTATCCCCGTGACTTACCGCGCGACTTTGCTATGTTGGAATCGGCTGGTGTCGATTATGTTTTTACACCAACACCAACAATGATGTATCCTGCTGGATTTCAAACATATGTCAATGTTCATCATGTCTCACAAGGTTTAGAGGGTGGGCAACGAGAAGGGCACTTTGAAGGGGTAACAACCGTTGTTGCCAAGTTATTTAACTTGATTCAGCCTGATAATGCTTATTTTGGGCAGAAAGATGCTCAACAGGTGGTTGTGATTCGTCAAATGGTGACGGACTTGAATTTTCCAATTAATATTGTGGTTTGCCCGATTGTGCGCGAGGTCGATGGATTGGCGATGAGTTCACGCAATGTGTATCTCAATCCTAATGAACGGCAAATTGCGACTATTCTACATCGGTCAATACAGCAGGTTGGGCAAGCTTATAATGAGGGTGAACGCCACCCTGAACGGTTAAAGGAAATTGTTCAAGCGATGGTGAATGATGAGCCATTGGCGATATTACATTATGTATCGATTGCGAATCCTACGACCTTAGATGAAATGACCCAGCCAAGTGATTCACCATTACTGTTATCAATGGCTGTCCAAATCGGAAAGCCTAGACTACTTGATAACTGTTTACTTCCTTTATCTTTAAACACCAGCGATGGCATTACTGCTACATTAGGAGCAAAATAAAAACCCGATAATTTGTATCGGGCATTTTATGACTATAATCGCTCTTCTTCATCTACTTTGCGGATTAAACGAGGGACTCGACCCCGTTGAGGGCGTAAGTATTCCACTGTTCGGTTAAGTCTGCGTCTCCAGCGACGTGTCTGTGACCGCCATCGGGCTGTATAGTATAGAAGATTACGACGTTGACGCTTGAGGAGTGAGCCTTGTTGTTCACTTGGCTTAGGAATACCCCATTGGATAATCATGGAAGCCCATGTCAAGCCACCGCCAAAACCAACCAGTGCGATATGGTCTTTATCATGTATCCGCTTTTGTTCAATGGCTTCGCATAAGGCAATCGGTATAGAAGCCGCTGATGTATTGCCGTAGCGGTCTACATTACTCATAAACTTGTTGATGTCAATTTTGAGCTTCCGTGCTGCTGACTGAATAATGCGATAGTTGGCTTGATGTGGAATCACAAGGTCAATATCTTCAATCGCGATACCTGCTTTTTTCGCAGCTTGTTCGATGCTGTCGTTGACAACGCGGGTTGCAAATTTGAAGACTTCTCCACCGACCATATACATCTTAAAGAGCTGATGACCATTTGAGCTGGCGCGTGATTCTGAAGCATCAATACTACCAACACTCGGAATCGCTAGTAAATCACAGCCAGCCCCATCTGAGCGTAAAACACTTGATAAAACACCACCCTCAATATTGCTGGCTTGCAAAACGACCGCCCCTGCACCATCACCAAATAAGATACATGTGCTACGGTCTTGCCAGTCTAAGATACGGCTCATTGTCTCCGAACCAATGACAAGTGCTGTTTTTATACTGCCTGCTCGAATAGAATCTGCCGCCATATTTAAAGCATACACAAAACCAGAACATGCTGCACTTAAGTCGAATGCTCCTGCACGACTGGCATTGAGCCAATCTTGTACCAAACTTGCGGTACTGGGAAAGATATTTTCGGGGGTGGATGTTGCAACGATGATAAGGTCAATATCAATTGGAAGTATGTCCGCTACTTCTAGGGCGCGTTGTGCCGCTTTATATGCCAATGTTGCCGTCGATTCATGCTCATTTGCAATCCGACGTTCTTTAATACCTGTCCGTGAGACAATCCAATCATGCGTAGTTTCTACAAATGCAGAAATATCATCATTGGTCATGATGTTTTCAGGTACAGACATACCCCAACCGACGATATGAGCGTAGGTTGGCGTATGGGGAGGGGGCGGCTGTTGCTGTTGTGAATTACGCATTGCCATTAGCTTGGTATTCGCCAAAGATGATGACAGCATTATGTCCACCAAACCCAAAAGCATTTGACATTGCATAGCGGATTTCGTGATCTTTACCTACATTCGGTGTATAGTCCAAATCACAAGCTGGGTCTTGTTCAACAAGATTTATCGTAGGTGGTACAAAGTTATTTCTGATTGCCATAATACTGAAGACTGCTTCAATCGCTGCACAAGCCCCTAGTAAATGCCCTGTCATTGATTTTGTTGAGCTAATTGGAATGTGATATGCTGCTTCACCTAAAGCCCGTTTAATGGCATTTGTTTCTGCACTATCGTTTAGAGGTGTACTTGTTCCATGTGCGTTAATGTAGTCAATGTCTTCTGGGTTTAAATGTGCGCTTCCGAGAGCAAATTCGATTGCTTTCGCAGCACCCTCACCTGTTTCCATTGGGGCTGTTACATGATATGCGTCTGAGGTGTGTCCATAGCCAACTAACTCTGCATAGATTGTTGCACCACGCGCAAGGGCATGGTCTAAGTCTTCAAGCACGAGTATGGCTGAGCCTTCCCCCGGTACAAACCCGTCACGATTAACATCAAAGGGACGTGATGCTGTGTCTCTGTCTATATTACGGCTGAGGGCGGTCATATTGTTGAAACCTGCAACACAGACTGGGATGACGGCTGCTTCTGATGAGCCTGCAAGCATTGCTTTTGCATCACCGCGCTTGATGATGTGCATTGCTTCACCAATACAGTTATTGCCTGTTGCACAAGCGGTTATGATGCAATGATTTGGACCTCTTAATCCATAGGTCATGGATATTTTGCCTGATGTAGAATCACTTAATATTTTAGTGATGGCAAGTGGGCTTACACCGCGATGTCCTTTAGCGTCAATGCCTTGTTGAGCTTCTACAAATGATTCAACGCCACCAATGCCTGTACCAATAATACAGCCGATTTCATATTGGTTATCTTCTGTAACTTGTAGCCCACTGCTTTGCATTGCTTCTGCTGCCGCGACCAATGTCAGTTGTGTGACACGATCTAGCCGTCGTGCCTCTTTACGCCCCAAGACTTCTACAGGGTCAAAATTTTTCACTTCGCCCGCTAGTTGATTTTGTGTCAGTTCACGATCATAATTTGTGATCAAGTCGATACCATTGACACCTGCGGCGGTGTTTGCCCATGCTTCGTCTACGTTATTTCCCGTTGGGCAAATAATACCCATACCTGTTACTACAACTCTCTTGTCGTCCAAGAATTCCTCCCACTTTGTCTCTTAAGATGAAGAGTTTAGATTCAATTTTATGTGTGTCTACAGTTATTAACCCCACTCAGTGTTTTCCGTTGCTTTACATGCACGGCTTCGATTCATATAATAACCTTTTACACTCGTAGTTATTGATGTGTGTAGAGTACTATATCATACGTTTGAATCTGAAGATAAGTAAAGTTGGCTGTTATTTTATGATTTTAGTGACTGGTGCAACAGGCTTGGTTGGACGACATCTGATCCATCGCTTGATGGATGAGGGGATACCGACACGTTGCCTCTTAACAGAAAGACGTGCCAGAAGATTACCGTGGGATGAAAATCACCCGCATGCTCCTGAGGTTATTATAGGTACTGTTTTGGATGAAGAGGCATTCTTCCATGCCGTGACAGGTGTTCATGTGGTTGTTCATCTAGAAAGTGCATTGTGGTGGGGGCGTAGACGGGATTTGGAACGTGTTGAGGTTTCTGGCACACGACAACTCGTTACGGTTGCGCGCTCTGCTCGTGTTGGTCGTATCATATCCCTGAGTCAGTTGGGGGCAACACCCTCTTCTGCCTATACACTTCATAGGATTAAAGGGCAGGTTGAAGAGGTTATCCGTAATAGTGGGGTCGCTTTTACGATTATTCGAAGTGGTGTGATATTTGGAGAAGATGATTCCTTTATCAACCACATTGCGAGTATGTTGAGTATTAATCCACTATTTTTCTTGATGCCAGGATACGGCGAGATTGTTTTACACCCGATACATATTGATGATTTGGTTGAGGCTTTATATCGTAGTCTCAATTTAATAGAGTTGGTTGACCAAACGGTTGAAATTGGCGGTCCCGAATATACTACTCTCCAAGATATGTTGTTTACGATTATGCGTGTTACGGGGATGCAACGGATGGTTATTGCTGTACCGCCCTACATTTTACGGTGGTTAACAACAATCTATAGTTGGATTTTGCCACGTTCATTGATGACCAGTCAGTGGTTGGACATTCTTGCATCGAATCGAACTGCACCATTAGGAAATATATATAATAATTTTGGGTTTCACCCTAAACGCTTTGAGGAAACCCTACTCACTTATCTGCCCAAAAGACGGCATTTCTGGGGTCTGTTGCGCGATACCTTTCGTCGGCGACCTCGCCCTGTTTAGCTCATGAGTAAGGATGAATAGATGACTGATTTAGTTATTCGTCGGTTGACGACTGTTGAAGAATTTGACTGTGCTGTTGATTTGCAGAAAATATATTGGGGGAGTGAAGGTGAAGCACTTGTCCCGATGCACATGTTACATTCAATCACGCATAATGGTGGGCATGTATTGGGTGCATATGATGGTGATGTCATGATAGGTTTTGTGATTGGATTTATTGGTACGAATATAGATTATGAAGAGGCTGATGCCCCACCTGTAAGCGATGGTCTATTGATTATGTCCAAGCGAATGGTTGTATTACCTGAATATCGTGGACAAAATATTGGCTATCTGTTGAAGATGGCACAACGCGATGTTGCTATAAAACAAGGTATTCCCTTGGTTTCATGGACATTCGACCCTTTGCTTGCGCCCAATGCTCATTTAAATATTCGTAAATTGGGTGGGATTGTTGCTAAGTATAAAGTTGATTACTTTGGTCAAACCAACCAAGTGAGCCTACAGGCAGACAGATTGGTGGTTGAATTGTGGGTCAATCATCAACGCTTGGTCGAGCGTGCGAATGATACTGTTGAGCATCGAACACTACAACAATATATCGCTGAAGGTGTACTGCTTTTGAATTCTGTAGATATATCGGGACAATACTTTATGCCTGCTTCTATAATGGATGCGGATGGTGCAGACATTGTATTGGTGGAGATTCCATCGAACTTCCGTGAGTTAGATGCAAATGATAGTGGTTTAGCACAGGCTTGGCGTGATCATATCCGTGAAATATTTGTACCCTTACTTGCTAATGGCTATGTGGTAACGGACTTTGTACGGGGTGATTTAGACAAACAGAATCGAACATTTTATTTACTCAGTCGCTCGTTTGATAGCGAATTATAAGATTAAGGGGAAAACGATGGCGTTTAATGGGGAGATTATTGCATTTATTGGTGGGGGAGTGATGGGGGAAGCCATGATTAAGGGGCTACTTCATCAAAAGTTGGTGAAGCCAGAGCAGATTATTGTATCTGACCCTAATGAAGACCGATTAAAAGAGCTTAAAGAGACTTATGGGATTACCTATACACTGGATAATGCTGTAGCTGTGGAAAAAGCAGAAATTATGGTGCTTTCCGTAAAGCCACAAGTGATGGGGAAGGTTTTGCCAGAGTTGCGTGGGCGTGTGGATGGTGTGCGCTTGATTGTGAGCATTGTGGCAGGGGTTACGCTGAAGTCGATTTCTGAGAGCTTATTGAATGCGCGTGTGGTACGGTCGATGCCGAATACCCCTGGGCAGATTGGTCAAGGGATTACGGTGTGGGTGGCATCCTCTGATGTTGCAAGTGAGCAAGAGAAACAGGCTGAGTTGCTTTTGGGGGCATTGGGTGAGCAGATTCATGTTGGTGATGAACGCTACTTGGATATGGCGACTGCGCTCAGTGGGTCTGGTCCTGCGTATGTGTTCATGTTCATGGAAGCGATGATTGATGCAGGGGTGCATATGGGCTTCTCACGGCGTGATGCGGAGAAGTTGGTAACGCAGACAATTATGGGGTCGGTGATGTATGCGCAACAATCAGGTTTGCATTCAGCGCAATTGCGGAATCAAGTGACCAGCCCTGGGGGAACAACAGCCGAAGCGCTCTATCAGATGGAAAAGGGTGGATTGCGGACTGTACTCTCCGAAGGGATTTGGGCGGCATATCGTCGGTCACAAGCATTGGGCGGTGATGATAGCTAAACTGTTTTGGCTTCATATGTCATATAGCTGATTTTGTGTCACATTTGCGATGGTTTTTGGCGCGGTTGTGGCACATTTTTCTATGATTTATGGTACCGTTCTTCATCATGTTATACTGAGGAATGTCTGAGTGTTATTAAAGGATCAAACTCATTTCCTTTTCAACTTTATGGAATTCTGATTTTTTAGCTTTCTTATATCGTACCTTCCTCGGCGTTCCAAAACATATCGTTTTGACAGCTCTTATTTTAACGATTTGTCTTAAAGTTGTGGCGATTGGCATTAGTACTTGGATACTCCAAGATCAATTAAATCAATTTCTATATAACAACGATAACATTAAAGCTTTATCCGTTTGGGATGCACGCACAGAACAACTGATCGCAGAATATGGATATGGTGATGATTCCTTCCAAAAATTTGTAACCAAACCGCCATTATATGCTGTGACGACGCGACTTATCTCAACTATGACAGGGCTTAATTTACCGTACTCGATGTTTCTTTTGCATTCGATTAGTGTATTTTTTAGCTTTATTTGGGTTTATCGTTTTGCCGAATTGATGCTAGGAAGTCCATTAGCATGGCGTGTAACTTTACTTTTCCCATTCAGCTTAACGGGCACGGGTTTTATTTATGTACTCAATTATCATGAGCCATTTTCGATTGCTATACTTATGGCTATTTTCTATCATCTTCGGAAACGAAATGATTATCTGGCAAGTATACTGACTGCACTATTTGTACTCTCACGGAGTCAAGCGATTTGGATTATTTTGATTTTAATAGCCTATGTCATATGGGATGGTCGGCAAGTCTGGCGTAATAATATCCATCTGTCCACAAGATACGATATGAATATTCGCCTGACATTTGGGCAGATGCTTGATTCAGGATTGCGTTTATGTGCGATACCTTTAATTACGTTTATGATTTGGCAAACCCTCACGAGCATAGCTACAGGTTGGCAGTTTGCCCCGCTGTATGCACAGCGATTTCATGATCATATATTTGGCTTATATAAACCTTATGAGCTTGTACGCCCCTTTATTGCTTTAGTAGATGCGAATACCAACCCCATATGGATACCTTACCACCTGTTGGCAGGACTGGCTGTAATTCATACGCTGATTTGCTTATTCTATTTGTGTAAAGAAACAAAGGATAATCATCAGCTTATTCCGAGTACAAGTTATGCAATCTTTATTGTGATCGTTATGGCTTTTGTTGGGTTATACGCCATGCCTCGCTTGTTACATGCGACCACATTATCATTTGCGATTCCGATAATGGTTTATAAAATTGGTCGTCGTACCAATGGCTTTGTTGAATTTGCGATATGGATAATTTTGATTGTTCTTAGTGTTGTTATGATGTTTATCATTATCCATTTTCTTGTCTTTGATTATGTTGGCTATTTCCCTTAGGGGCATCTATATGTCGAGAGTTCTGGTTGGTTGCATCGTTATATCTATCTTAACAGGTTTAATGTTTACTATATTGACATTACCCGAACCCGAGTATGTTTCAGTTGCGAATCAATATTTGGATCTAATTTGTGAACGGGATGTTGAAGGGATTCGTCGGTTACTGCCACCGATTTGGCAAGAGCATATAACACACTCCGAAATATTAAATCATCTCAATAGATTATATGATAATAAGAACTTATTTCATCAGACATGTAGACCTCTCTTACACGAGCATGAAATACGTTACTATGTGTTACCTAAACATATAAGTCACCTGTTTGATGAAGCCTATTCATTCCCATATAACTTTGATGGTAGCTATAGCTGGGACGGGACTGATTTGTTGGTCGAATATGAGAATGGTTGGTATGTCATCCCTCAATTTCTATCCCTCACAGATACCTTTGATACAGTGCATAACTTGAATGAGATACTGAGTTTAGATACGTCAGAAAATTCCAGCACACTATCAATTGTTCGGCATATAGCTGTTGAATTGGATAAATTTTGGTATGTTGGGATTGTTGCGGATTTAGATTGGAAAGCTGTGCAAACGATTGATAGTAATTTGAGCATTGGTGCTGAGGTTTTTCATCCGATGCGCTTCCCTCCAGTGGAGTTATTTAGCTATGTTGGGACGGAACAGGTGGATACTTTTGTAGATGCCACAGGCGATCAACAGATTGTATGGTGGTTTGAGGTAACTAAATCATCGTTGATGGGACGTGATATTGAAGATGTGAGATTATATATTTATAGTTTCTTTTCGTCGTATGCAGGCATTCCAAGTGTTATCTCTCTTGACGGCATTGCCAAACTTAATAGCCAATCTATCATACCTATCAGTGTGGAAGATGTATTGTATCGTCAGAATGATATTGATTTTGTTATTGAGGTTGAACCTCATTTAGGTTCTTTTTATTTTAATTGCTTTAATTTTCAACTATATACCTTAGATAATATTATCTATCCATTTATGTGTTTGCAAGAACTTGATCGTTTTCAACTGGATGAAATATATTTCCCACCTGATTCACCTAAAACCCGATTAATCGTTACATTTACAGGGTCTAATCTTATCGATGCTCAATTTGACAAAGATAGTGTGCTGTATTATTTAGGTGGGATTGACAATCAAAATTTGTTTTCTCGACTATGGTCAAATGAAAAATAGATTTAACTCATTACAAACAGGTTTTTGGCGAAGAACCATAGATTGGCTGGGCGTTCGGCAAGACGACGGACAAAATAAGGATACCATGCTTCGCCAAATGGGACATAGACACGCATCTTTTCGCCTTCGTTTGCGATTTCTTGTTGGCGGTCACTGCGGATGCCATATAACATTTGGAATTCGTAGCGGTCTTGTGGGATATTATGTTTGGCGATGATGGCTTTTGTGGCTGCAATCATGTTTTCATCATGGGTGGCGATACAGAGATAGGATTGGTCATCGTCGGTTAGGTATTGTTCAGCGAGTTTGACATAATTGGCATCGACATCCGATTTTTCTGGGAAGGCGAGGTCGGGTGATTCGAGGTATGCGCCTTTGCAGATGCGGATATGACTGTGTTCACGGCTGAGTTCGTGCATATCCTCTTGGCTACGATAGAGATAGGCTTGGATAACTGTGCCTGTATTATCAAAATTATATTCATCGCGTAAAGTGCGATACATGCGAATTGTGACATCGGTATGTTTGGTGCTTTCCATGTCAATTGTAATTTGAATGCCGTATTGCTTGGCGGTTGTTAGGATATGACGTAGGTTTGTCATACAGATTTCTTCGCTGAGGTCTAAGCCGAGATGGGTGGGTTTAACCGAGACGCTCGCTTGAACTTTATTTTTGTTCATTTCTTCTAATAATGATTGATATGTGTTGACGACTTCTTCGGCATCCGATTCACTAAGGATACTCTCACCTAAATAATCTAGAGTGGCTAGAATACCGTTATCATTGAGTCTTTTTGTCGCGGAGATTGCTTCTTCAATGGTTTCTCCTGCAACAAATCGTCTGGCGACACGTTTTGCGATAAACAAGTTTGAAGCGATGTTGCGTGCCCAGTTGGCTGTGGAGAGGTAAAGTAGAGATTGACGAAGCATGGAATAAATTCCTCCAGAATATGGAACTTTTTGTTAATATTAAAAGTCGTTGAATCATATGTTGATAGTTTGCAATAATAATGGCAAAATATTGCTGTATTATGACAGCTTTTAGATTATATATTCATTATATTCGAGTACCCATATAAATCACAGGTTAGCCCATTTGTGAAAATGTGGACAATTGGTGACTGTTAAGCTACAATGCGTAGAATTGTAGCTGTTTTGTTGTAATGTAATATTCCATATTGGCTATTACTGCGCTAGACGCAGATGATACATATTTCAGAAACTATTCCCCTGCGGGAGTCTTTCTTGTTCGATGATTGCACAAGTACACGCAAGGAGCCTGTCAATGGCAGAAAACATATATGATTCAATTTTGTCGCAGATTCAAGATTTTGACCTCGGTCAGCTAGAATCTGTAGAAGTCGGGTACGTAGCAGAAGTGGGTGATGGTATCGCTCGCGTCTCTGGTCTCGAAAATGTTCGGTACAACGAGCTAGTTCAGTTCGAAAATGGTGTTGCTGGTATCGCGTTCAACCTTGAAAAAGGAAACGTCGGTGTCATTATCATGGGTGCTTACGATGATATTCAGGAAGGTAACGCTGTTACTGCTCTTGGTCGTATCGCGTCTGTACCTGTTGGTATGGGGTTGGTTGGGCGTGTTGTTAATGCTCTTGGTCAGCCGATTGATGGTCGTGGTCCTGTTCAATTTGATGAATATTACAATGTTGAACGTATCGCACCGGGTGTTATGGAACGTCGTAGTGTGGATCGTCCTGTGCAAACAGGTATTTTGGCGATTGATACGATGATTCCAGTTGGTCGTGGTCAACGTGAGTTGATTATTGGCGACCGTCAAACGGGTAAAACAGCAGTTGCGCTTGATGCTATCGTGAACCAAAAGGGTCAGGATATGTATTGTATTTATGTAGCTGTTGGTAAACGTCGTGGTGAAGTTGCACGTATCCGTGAAACATTGGAACGTGAAGGTGCGATGGATTACACGACATTGGTTGTTGCATCTGCATCTGATGCGGCGGCACTCCAATATCTTGCACCATTCTCTGGTTGTGCGATTGGTGAATGGTTTATGGAAAACGGTAAAGATGCGCTTGTTATCTATGATGACTTGTCAAAACATGCAAATGCGTACCGTCAGGTATCTTTGCTGATGCGTCGCCCTCCTGGTCGTGAGGCTTACCCCGGTGATGTTTTCTATCTTCATAGTCGTTTGTTAGAACGTGCGGCACAATTAAGTGATGAACGTGGTGGTGGAAGTTTGACTGCACTTCCTGTTATTGAAACATTGCTTGGTGATGTGTCTGCGTTTGTTCCGACGAATGTTATTTCGATTACAGATGGTCAGATTTATCTGGAAGCGGAATTGTTCAACTCTGGTTTGCGCCCTGCACTGAACACGGGTATTAGTGTTAGCCGTGTTGGTAGCGCTGCTCAGACCCGTTCTATGAAGGATGTCGCTGGTGGTTTGAAACTCCAGATGGCACAGTTCCGTGATTTGGCTGCATTCGCTTCATTTGGCTCTAACCTTGATAAATCGACACAACGTCAATTGGATCGTGGTTTACGTTTGAATGAACTCTTCAAGCAAGGTCAATATCAAACACTTGCATTAGAAGAACAAGTTGCGATTACCTATGCAGGTACTAGTGGTTTGCTTGATGGGATTCCAGTTGAGCGTATGACGGATTGGAAAGAACAATTCTTGCGTTCATTCCGCACACAATTTGCAGATGTATCTGGATTTGTTCGTGATAATGCGAATAACAAAGTCAAAGAACAAATTCAAGAAAAATTGAAGGCAGCGATCACGACATTCAACGAGACATGGTCCTAGTTGTCATCATTTAGGAAAGGAGACACTAGATGGCTACACTCATAGAAGTCAAAAATCGTATCCGTAGTGTAAAGAATATTGCTCAGATTACTCGTGCTTTGGAAGCTGTTTCGGCTTCCAGAGTTCGTCGGGCGCAAGCTCGTGTGATGGCAAGTCGTGCATATTCTGAAAAAGCATGGGAAATCTTGCTTAATATCCAAGCGGCAAGCCAGGGAACCCCCTTGCATCCTTTGTTGACAGCACGTGAAGAAGTCAACAAGGTGATGGTTGTGTTGATTACATCCGACACGGGTTTGGCTGGTGCATATAACGCTAATATTTTGCGTGTTGCACAACGTTTCACAACAAAATTTGGTAAACCCGTTTCTTATGTCACAGTTGGGCGTAAGGGTCGCGATTCCATGATGCGTATTGGCGCCAATGTGGTTGCAGAATTTACTGGGATGCCTGCTGAACCTACAATTGCTGATATTTCGCCAATTGCACGTATCGCAATTGATGCGTATTTAAGCGGTGAAGTGGATGAAGTATTGATTGCTTATACTGATTTTGTGAACATGCTAGCACAACGCCCTGCTGTATTGGGTTGGTTGCCTTTAACAACCGATACTGTTGCTCAAAATGTTGCTTCGGAATATGTGAAGGATGTTGCACAGGTTTCGGGTGGCGCACAAGATTATGAGTATGAGCCGAGTGCGGCTGCGGTTGTTGACGAAATTGTTCCACGCTTTACTGAGTTGCAACTTTATCAAGCATTGCTAGAAGCACAGGCAAGTGAACATGCGGCGCGGATGTCTGCCATGAAGAATGCGACTGATAATGCGACACAACTGACAGGTGATTTGACACTACAATATAATAAAGCTCGTCAAGCGGCGATTACTGCGGAAATCCTTGATATTGTTGGTGGTGCAAATGCGCTACAACAATCGATTGATAACGCTGCTGCTGAGATGATGGGTGCATTTGATGATAATTATGCTGTGACAAGCGTCACACCTACGAAACCAAAATCTGTCCCACGGACATCATCAACTGATCCAGATGATTTAACAAAAATCGAAGGTATCGGTCCAAAGATGTCACAGGCGTTAATTGATGCGGGTATCTCTACATTTGCTGATTTAGCTGATGCGTCTGAAGATGATTTACGTCAAGCGATACAAGATGCTGATATGCGCCTTGCTCCGAGTTTAGAAACATGGGCAGAGCAAGCAACTTTGGCTCGTGATGGCAAGTGGGATGAATTAGACACACTACAGGATTCACTAGAGGGTGGACGACGCGTCTAACCTTCACCTGTTTATACCATAAGGAGACTAATTATGGCGGAAATTCAAGGAGTAGTAACACAGGTGCTCGGTAATGTGGTGGATGTTGAGTTCCCACACGGTGAGTTACCTGATATTTTTGATGCGGTGCGTGTGCCTCGTGATAATGCTGAAGATTTGATTCTAGAAGTCGAATTGCATTTGGGTAAAGGCGCAGTCCGTACAGTGGCGATGGATACCACTGATGGTTTGGCGCGTGGTGTTCCTGCTTATTCAACAGGATTGCCTATTGCTGTGCCTGTTGGTGATGTCACCCTCGGACGTATCTTTAATGTTTTGGGTCGTGCGGTTGATAATCGTGAAGAAGTCCCAGACGAATTTGAACGTCGCCCAATTCATGCGACAGCCCCTTCTTTTGAAGAACAATCTCCAAGTATTGAGTTGTTCGAGACGGGTATGAAGGTTGTTGACCTTGTTGCCCCGATGACCAAAGGTGGTAAGACAGGTATCTTTGGTGGTGCTGGTGTGGGTAAAACAGTAACTATTCAGGAATTGATCAACTCGATTGCGACCCAACATGACGGTTTATCGGTATTTGCTGGTGTGGGTGAACGTACTCGTGAAGGTACTGACCTGTATTATGAAATGAAAGAAGCAAACGTTATTGATAAACTGGCGATGGTGTTCGGTCAGATGAATGAACCCCCCGGTGTGCGTTTGCGTGTGGCATTGTCTGGTTTGACAATGGCGGAATACTTCCGTGACCAAGGTAAAGATGTACTTATCTTTATTGATAACATCTTCCGTTATTCACTTGCTGGTGCAGAAGTATCAGCGTTGTTAGGTCGTATGCCTTCTGCTGTAGGATATCAACCGAACTTGAGTGAAGAAATGGGTATGCTCCAAGAACGTATTACATCAACTAAAACAGGTTCGATTACATCTATGCAAGCGGTCTATGTACCTGCGGATGATTATTCTGACCCTGCTCCTGTAGCGGTGTTTACGCATCTTGATAGCACGATCGCTTTGGAACGTTCAATTGCTGCTCGTGGTTTGTTCCCTGCTGTTGACCCGCTCGGAAGTACCAGTAACATCCTTGACCCGAATGTTGTGGGTGAAGACCATTATACGACTGCGCGTGAAGTTCAACAAGTCCTCCAACGCTATAAAGATTTGCAAGATATTATTGCGATTTTGGGTGTTGAAGAATTGTCGGATGACGATAAAGTCTTGGTGGCTCGTGCGCGTAAGATGGAAAACTTCCTCAGCCAACCGATGTTCGTTGCTGAACAGTTTACAGGTGCTGCTGGTCGTTATGTTCCAATTAAAGATACTGTACGTGGTTTCCGCATGATTTTGGATGGTGAAGTTGACCATATCCCTGAACAAGACTTCTATATGGCAGGTCCGATTGAGGATGTTCTGGAACGTTACGAATCACGCGACGACTCGTAGGAGGCTAAGATGCCAATTCACATCGAGTTAGTGACGCAAGAAAAGAAAATCTTTGAAGAATTTGAAGCTGATATGATCATCGTGCCAGCGGCAGAGGGTGAGATGGGCGTTTTGCCTAATCACGCTCCTATCCTGACAACCTTAACATTCGGTGAATTGATTGTGCGTAAGGGCAATGCAGAAGAACGCTTTGCTATCTATGGTGGTGTGGTTGATGTTCGCCCTGATAAAGTTGTTGTCTTGGCGGATACAGCAGATTCATCCTTTGCACTTGATTTGGAGCAAGCACAAGAAGCGCGTGCCCGTGCTCAAGAAATGTTGGCTGGTGGTATGCCTGAAGCAGAAAACCGTGAAGCTCAATTGGCTTTGCGCCGTGCGAATCTGGCAATCAAGGTCAGTAACAAGATGCGGAGTTCTGGGTCTATGTTGCGTATCCTTGATGAGGATGACCCACGCTGATAGTCAGTTGTCTTAGTTTGATTTTCATACAGGTCTGATTTGGCATTGCTTATCAGACCTGTTTTGATTTAAGAGGGACGACATGTTGCAATTATTCATACGAATCGGACTTGTTGGTGCGGGTGCTGGGGTAACTGGTTTTTTCGGCACAATATTGATGACCTATGCTTTTGAGCTTTTGCAACAGTTTGCGATGTTGCTTGTGATTGCTATCGGAGGCTGGGTTGCTGGATGGTTATTCTTAATCAAGTTTTTGCAGAGTCAATCTAATTCCCTATTACAGTTTATTGGAAGTATTGCAGAGCAGGTGATGACCTATACTGCATTGTTCCAAGGAATATTATATACAGCCCTTGTATTTATGGTGGTGGGTACAACGTCGGGATTTGGTGAACTTGCCGATACTGCGAGTGGTGTAGCTTATGAGCTATCTTTTGTAATGGGATATTTGGCTATTTTCATATTTGGTGCATCGTCGCTTACTATATCGTTTACCTACTATCATCCACGTAACCGCTTGCTAGGAGTATTATATGGAATTGTTAGTGTCGGAATTGTGGTGGTGGCATTACTTTTTGGGACTGAATGGTTGCGTAACTTGGCTGAAGAGAATGTGATATTATTTGTTGTTTTAGTAATTGTCTATCTCAATCTATGGTCATTTTTATTCATGTCTATACATACTATAGTTGAAGACCCTATATATGCTAAGAAAGCGAAATTGAAGCAACGATTAAAAGATAATCGGGGTTGAGATTAGTTTTCTATGGAGATGTAAGGTTTTTGCAGTAGAATAGAGCTTGTAAATTAAAATGTGCAACTGGTAGGTAAAACAAATGGCATTATTTGGAAAGCGACTAGGGGTGGATCTCGGTACAGTTAATGTCCTAATTTATGACAATGGACAAATTGTATTACAAGAGCCATCGTTGGTTGCATTAATGGCAGAAGAAGAACGGATTGTTGATTTTGGTCAACCTGCACGCGAGATGTTGGGTCGGGTTGATGACGAAGATATTCATGTCATGCGCCCATTGCAGAATGGGGTGATTGCGGATTATGAAGTCACCGAGGCGATGCTTGAATATTTCTTTGGCAAGATTGCTGGACGTTTACGTTTATTCCGTCCATCTGTCATGGTGTCTGTACCATATGGTGTTACCAGTGTAGAAAAACGTGCTGTACGTGAGGCTGTATTAGCGGCTGGTGCGCGTGAAGTTCAATTGATATGGGAACCACTGGCATCGGCATTAGGTGCTGGTTTACCTGTAAGTACACCTGCTGGCGATATGGTTGTGAATATCGGTGGTGGTATTACAGAAGCGGCTGTATTGACAATGAATAATATTGTCCGTGCGGAAAGTGGTCGTGTGGGTGGATTGCGCTTGGATGATGGGATTATTAGCTACATCCGCCGTAAATATAACTTGACCATAGGACAACCAACCGCCGAATCTATTAAAATCCAAATTGGTGCAGCCGTTGAGCAACCCCAAGAAATGTCGATGGAGATACAGGGTCGTGATAATGTGTCAGGTTTGCCACGTACTGTCCGTGTGACAACGGGTGAAGTTGTGGAAGCATTGGCTGAACCCCTTGCTCAGATTGCCAATGTTGCCAAGACTGTGTTATCGAATACCCCCCCCGAGTTGTCATCAGATATTATTGACCGTGGTATTGTGTTAACTGGCGGTGGGGCATTATTACGTGGTATTGATGAATATTTGACACGTCAGACAGGTGTCCCTGTTTATCGTGCTGATAACCCCTTGATTACGGTTGCAGTAGGGTGTGGTCGTGCATTAGAAGACCCAGCCATTATGCGACGCTTGGAACAGTCGAATTACTTCTAAACCTGTTTCCAGACAATATCTGAATAATAGCCATCTTCAATCAGGCGCAATAGCTGTTCATAATGAGTCACGCTCTTGAACTTATGTAAGTGGCTACGAATATCAGTGAGTTGCGCTATCATCTTCTCTTTTTGACCGATTCGACCTAATAATCTAGCACGGCGTAAACGAACAATGACAACTTCTTCAGGTCCTGCGACAGTATTTTGTTGCTCTAATTGTTGGTCACGGACGGCTAAGGCTTGTTCGTAGTTTCCATCGGCTTCGTGATAATCTGTTAGGGCATCAAAGAGGGTGCTGTTGGGAACAAAGTTGATGTTTTGAAGTTGACGGACAGCTAAGTGATGGAGTTGCCGGGCTTTTTCTTCATCCTGATTCAGTCGCATCATCATCGCAGAAGCCCATGCCCCTGCGTCGGCTAGTGCATAATTAGAATAACGGCTTTCATCTAAGCGTAAGAGTGACATATCAAGCGCTTTTTGATAGTCGCCACGTTCCCAATAGATACGGGTGAGTGTCAAATAGCCAAATCCGTCATCTAGTGTGCGTAGGGCATATTCAAGGGCTTTATCGAGTTGATTGAGTTTCAAGTGCAGTTGTGCTAAGAAATCATCAAGCTGAAGTTTGATGTAGGAGCTGGGTGCTGTTGTTTTGTGAAGGTAGGCAATAACTTCTTCTATCGTGCTAGCGTATCCGATGGGGTCGTAATAAAGATAAGTTTCGACCAGATTGACACGGATAGCAGGGTTGATAGGGCAGTGTATATACTGATCTTGGGTAGATAGAACATAATCACGAGCAACGAGGCTCATTGCGCGGTCTAAATCTTCAAGCTCAAATATGCAGACCTGTGCCATGCGTTGAGCAAAGAGCATAACCCAGCAGGCTTCGGCTAGATTTTCTGCTGATTCACGACCGATTTGATAGACTTGGAATGCGACTTCGGGTTGTGATTCGCGTAACCTATCTCCGTCTTGAACCATGATAACAAGTTGAATCCGTTGGTAATCATTATTTTTGATTGCTTCTTCAGCAAATTCTTGTATCCACTGGTTGACATTCATGATGATTTTGCCTGCGGTAGATCAATCCCACAGGCATCAGTACTAATCATGACTTAGATAGTAAGTCATATGTTGTAAATGAGTGACGGGGTCGATGTATTGTACTTGTACCTCTGATGGTACGATGATATTGATGGGGGCGTAGTTTAGAATGGCACGGACACCTGCTTCTATGAGCTTGTCTGCGACATCTTGGGCAAATTCTGCTGGGACAGCAAGCATTGCAATTTTTATATTATTTTCTCGGATGTGTTCAGACATAGATTCAATTGCGAGAACAGGGAAATCCCCAATGTTTGTGTTAACTTTGTTGGGGTCGGCATCAAAAACACAGGCGATGCGAAAACCACGATGTTGGAAACCGCGATAATGCGAAATTGCATTTCCTAAGTTACCTGCACCAACAACTGCAACTGACCATTCTTTATTGACTTGAAGAACTTGTTGTAACTTTTCAAGTAGGTATTCAATTTGATATCCAGTACCTTGTTTACCAAAACCGCCAAAATGCGATAAATCTTTGCGAATTTGGGCAGAACTAATATCAAGACGTTTTCCAAGCTCATGTGAGGACGTAACATCTTTACCTTCTTGTTGAAGGCGTGTTAATGCTCTCAGATAAAGCGGTAAACGACCAATGACAATATCTGGGATATTATCAGGCGACTTGGCTGACATATACGCGTGTATCCCTCTATGACTTATTTGTGAAACTTTCTACAAGGAATAATCTTACCATCCCCATGTCTTAAACGCTAGATAACATATCCCTGCTTTGTTTTAGCCTTATGCGTCTCTAATGATATATTGTTATTGGGTGATGTCTTGGTTACAAAAGCTAAAATGTTATTTGAATCAGCTAGGATAAATCACTAAAATTGCTGTTCCAGTGATTTTCAACTAGACGATATTGTATAAATCTTACTCTAAACTTACATTTGGTTTCTTCTTGACGTATTGATATGGATGGTTATGTTGCATGAAAGCTATGTCGGTTGTAAGCTATATTTAATAAGAGACTAATGAGTTGGACGGATTCTGATGGGTGTTCAAGAGAGTATTTCGATTCCGCGTAGTCGGATATTTGTGTTAGATGATGGTACATTTGTTGTGCAGTGGGAAGAGAATCGCGTTCAAGAGCTGTTGAATGGGCGTTATCGTAATTATGATGAATCTTTTTTTGGGAATGCAATTACAGATTTTGAGCTTAATCAACTGGTGCGAGCCAATGTGGTTGAACATTATGACGCAGAGCTTGTGTCATTAAGTAGCATGTCGAATATTATGCCCGAAACACCAAGTCGTGTATATTATTTAAATACAACGCTGGGGCGTGAATCGCTTAAGACGGTGCAAGAAGTTTTGGCTGAGATGACGCTTGGTGATAGTTTGACGGCACGGTTACGGCAAGATTTTGTCGTTATTTGGAAGAAGGATGGTGCGGCGTTTTATCGCTTTGATGATGCGGAACGCGCCCGTGAAAGACTTATGATAAAATCGCATGATACATTTGGTGATACGATTGTCTCCTTTGTGGAGATATTGCCGATTCGATGAGTCTTGTTATTATAAATGATGGGTTATGAATGATGCCTGATGAAGTGCAAAATGGAAATAGAAATATAAAACCGCTGGCTGACGATTTGCGCGTTGTGCATGATAGTATGTTGGATGGTTTGGGGCAGTTGGCGGATTACTTTGGCTTTAGTAAAGTTATGGGGCAATTGTATGGCACATTATTATTGAGTGTTGAGCCTTTATGCTTAGACGATATGATGACACGTCTGGGGATTTCTAAAGCCAGCGTTAGTATGAATATGCGTTCATTGGAACATATGGGGATGGTACGGCAAGTGTGGGTGCGGGGAGGCAGTGGTCGTCGTAAATATTATGAGGCGGAGACTGATTTCTGGCAGATTTTTTCTAATGTCGTCAGTGGGCGTGAAATGCGTGATGTTGAGCGGGCTTTATCTGTTATGGAAGACAATAAATCTTTAATTGCTACATCAATTGAAGATATGAGCGATGAAGATAAAGAACTGGCTGAGGTCTACTTAAAGCGGATCACAGAAATGCAGGGCTTGTTTCGATTTGCTCAACTAATTATTAATAGTATATTGAACCAAGTTAATAATATAGATGTATCTGATGTATCTGGTGTAGAATTGCAATAGTTTGCCCTTGTTTGCTTATTTGCAGTTGTTTATAATGTTGTTCAAATCTGTGGGGAAGTGGCGGAATTGGCAGACGCGCATGACTTAGGATTATGTCTCCCAGAGGTGAGGGTTCGAGTCCCTCCTTCCTCACCATCAAAGTCACACTAAGGCGCTTAATGCGCCTTTAAATTTTCTGATAAAAACTTTACACACCTGATGCCCTATCAGGTGTTACAATATAGGCATATCTCGCAAGGAAAGTATCTTGAACGTACAAACTGAACGAATTGATAATCACAAAGCACAATTTACTGTTGAAATCGAAGCCAAACAATTTGACGATGCGAAGCGTAAAGCTGCAAAGAAAATTGCTCGTAGCGTAAGGATTAAAGGGTTTCGTAAAGGCAAAGCACCTTACCGCATCATTTCACAATATGTAGGTGAAGCTGCGATTTTGGAAGAAGCTGTCGAAATCCTCGGTAATGACATTTATAAAGACGCACTTGAGGAATCAGGTGTTGAACCTTATGGACCTGGTTCACTTGATGATTTCAAAATTGAGCCATCTCCGACATTTATCTTTAGTGTCCCATTACAACCTGAAGTTGACCTCAAAGGTTACACTGACACACGCTTAGATTTTGAAGCTCCAGAAGTGAGTGACGAAGATGTTGAGAACGCGTTAAAGCAAATACAACGTCAAGAAGCTGAAGTCATTAATGACGAAGTTGAAGAAGCCGTACTCGGTAATCGGGTCACAATTGATTTGCATAGTGAATTTGTTGATGGTGAAGAGCCAGAAGCTGATGCAGATGAGGAAGACGAAGAAGAGGCTTCTACTGATGATGAAGCTGAAACTGAAACTGAAGATGGTGATGAAGAAGAACAATACGTCCCTAAAAAGGGTGATGAGTTTATTCATCGTCATGATGCTGTTATTGTCTTAGATGAATCTGATGGTGCGGTTTTACCGGGCTTTGCTAAAGCTATGGTTGGCGCAACACTTGAAGAACCTGTTGAATTTGAATTATCGATTCCTGAAGATGATGAAGATTACGAAATCATCGCTGGTCGCACAGTGAAGTTCAGTGTGACAGTTAAGAAAATCGAAGAAATTGCGATGCCTGAACTCGATGATGCGTTGGCAGCAAAAGTTTCTGAACTCGATGGCGACGAACCTTTAGACCTTGACGGGTTACGCCAACGGACACGCGATGAGCTTGAAAAAGAAGCTCTAGAAAATGCAAAATCCCAATATGGCGATAGTGTATTGAAACAAATTGTGGCAGGTGCTGAAGTTTCATTCCCTGAGTTGGTTGTTGAAGAACAAATTGAAGATATGTTGCGTGATTTGGATCGTAACCTCCAACAACAAGGGCTAAATCTTGATACATATATGCGGATTACAGGGACTTCTATGGATTCCCTAAAAGAACAGTATTATGACAATGCTGTTGAAAGTGTCTCACGCACATTGGTACTACGTGAACTCATCAGCGCACAAGAGATTAATGTCGATGATGAATTAATTGATAAACGAATTGATGATATGTTAATGCAATTCGGGGCGCAAGGTGACCAGTTCCGTCAGATGATTGACACACCTCAAATGCGTCAGAATATCCTGAATGAATTATTGATTGATAATATCATGACCCGTTTAATTGCAATTGGACGTGGTGAAGACCCTATCCAAGCTGTTGAAGATCGTCGTGCTGAACAAGAAGTTGAAAATGCTAAGGCTCGCGAGAGAGTTGAACGCATGTTAGCAAAACAAGAAGCCGAAGATGAAGCATCTGCGGTTGCAGGTGAAGACTTAATTGACCCTGATTCGGAAGTTGTTATAGTTGGCGAAGCTACTGAAGTTGTAGAAGAAACCGATGTTGAAGAAACTGCCGATGACGCTGAAGATACAGAAGAAACTGATGATGATTCATCTGAAGAAACTGAAGACGAAGCGTAATTGTAAACGATTGAAAGGTTAAAGACTTACGCTATGAACAACATTCATAATGTTATCCCAATGGTAATTGAGCAAGGAAGCCGTGGTGAGCGTGCTTATGACATTTATTCCTTACTACTTAAAGAACGTATTGTCTTTGTTGGTACAGGTATTAATGATCAAGTTGCGAATCTGATTGTAGCGCAATTGTTGTTCTTACAGCGAGAAGGTCCAGATCGCCGTATCCAAATGTATATTAACTCCCCCGGTGGCGTTGTATATGCTGGGATGGCGATGTATGACACGATGCAACAGATTACTGCACCTGTCAGCACTGTTGCGGTGGGGATTACTGCTAGTTTTGGTACAGTATTGCTGGCTTCTGGTGAACCGGGTATGCGTTTGGCATTGCCGAATGCAACCGTTCATATGCACCAACCACTGGGTGGGGCACAAGGGCAGGCATCTGATATCGTTATTCAAGCAGAGGAAATCATGCGCCTTAAGAAACGTTTGATTAATATCTTTGTGAACCATACAGGACAATCAGCAGAAGAAATTGAACGTGTGCAAGACCGCGATGTGTATATGACATCGGAAGAAGCCGTTGAATTTGGCTTGATTGATTCTATTTTACAGTCAGATGAGCAAGAAACTGAAGGAAAATAATTGTGAGCTACCCAACAGCTAATCATCGGTGTTCGTTTTGTGGTCGTAACCATGATGAGGTCGAACGACTGATTGCAGGACCTGATAACGTTTTTATCTGTAATTATTGTGTTGAGCTATGTCATAATTTGCTTGCGGATGAAGAATTTAGCGAAACCTTTGAAACAGATTTTGAGTTCGATGGCTTGTTATCCCCGCGTGAAATTATGCAACGTTTGGATGAATATGTTGTTGGACAGACTTTTGCCAAGCGCGTGCTAAGTGTTGCTGTGTATAATCACTACAAACGTATTCAAGCTGCACAAGATCCCCAAGGTGTTGAACTTGAGAAAAGTAATATTTTGATGGTTGGTCCTACGGGTAGTGGTAAGACATTGTTAGCACAGACTTTGGCACGCATTTTGGATGTGCCGATTTGTATTGCTGATGCAACTGCATTGACCGAAGCAGGGTATGTTGGTGAGGATGTAGAAAATATTCTCTTACGACTGATTCAAGCTGCGGATGGGGATATTGCTCGTGCAGAACGTGGCATTATCTATGTTGATGAAATTGATAAAATTTCGCGTAAATCGAATGATAATCCTTCAATTACGCGTGATGTATCTGGCGAGGGCGTACAACAAGCCTTGTTAAAAATTGTTGAAGGTACACTGGCGAATGTTCCGCCACAAGGTGGACGCAAGCATCCTCATCAAGAGTTTATCCAAATTGATACCCGTAATATCTTATTTATCGTTGGTGGTACATTTGATGGTATTGCTGAGGTGATTCGGAAACGGGTTGGAATGCGAGCTGGCATGGGATTTGGTGCTCAACAAAAAGCAGTTGAAGAAGAAACATATGGTGAATTACTGCGTCTCGTATCGCCAGAAGATATGATTAGTCATGGTCTTATCCCTGAAATGGTTGGACGTTTACCTGTTTTGGTTAGCCTTGAGCCATTAGAACTTGATGACCTTGTTCGGATTATGGTTGAGCCGAAAAATGCTCTTATTCGTCAATATCAGCATCTTTTGTCCCTTGATAATGTTGAATTAGAATTTGAAGATGAAGCATTACAAGCAGCAGCCGAACTTGCGATTAAACGCGAAACAGGTGCGCGCGGTTTACGGTCTATTATCGAAAGTTGTTTGTTAGATGTTATGTTTGAAATTCCTGGACGTGATGACATCAAGCGAGTGGTTATTACTGCCGAGGTTATTCGGGGCGAAGCAACACCTCGAATTTTAACATCTGATGGTAATGAGACAACATTATCAGATAATATTCATCCAGCGGCATAGATAATAGATATTTGATACTTTAATTGCCTCGTTATATAACGGGGCATTTTGATTTATGGGGTGGGGAGCAACAGAACTTCTGCCCGACCGCCAATTTTTTCACTGAAGGTTTGTGCATCGATTGATGTTGCTTCTTCTCCTGAGCCTCCCCAATTGTAGGGGATGACCCAGCGCGGTTTGAGCATATCGACAACTTGAACGGCTTCATCTACAGATAAACGACCATAGCCATCAATCGGCAATAATATGATGTCGGGATGAAGCATTTCCATTTCGGGTATAATTTTGGCATCACCGACATAATAGATGTCATAATAGTCAATCGAAATAACGAATCCCAAACCATTATCTTTAATTGGATGGCGTAAATCGTTGGGTGAATATGCTGGAATGGCTTTGATATTCGCGCGGTCGATTGTGATGCTTTGCCAAGGTCTGATAATTGTTGTATCGGCTATGATATCTGCGACTTGTTCATTACCTATCACTTGTGTATTTGTGCCACGCACTTTTTCTATATCGGCTGATGAGCAATGGTCGTAGTGATTGTGTCCGATAAGAATTGCATCCGGTGGGTTGCTTGGTTTTGGTACACGCCATGGCGCGATATAGATTTGAGGATTCCCTTGTATAATAAAACTACTATGACCAAGCCATTGTATTCTTTCTATCACGGTTTGTTCTCTATTTCGTATAATTAGATAAACTTGAATATGTTAGAATAGGTTGTGAGATTAATCGAGCATCCATATAATAAATGATATAACAGAGTATCATAAAATGTTTGTCTTGAGTTTGAAAGTCGCTATACTAAAGCATATTAAGTTATAGTTCATGTTATCATTCTACTAGGGCTAATAATATTAAGTCTGGGAACGATAAGTCTGGGGATTAAAAAAATATGGTTAAGTCGCTAAAGAAAATTACTCCACATGATGAGCAAGAAAGACCTGCACCTATTGCCGCACGTGTCATAGAACCTGAAGAGGTATGGAATCCACGTCCGCTACAAAGCGTCGAAGATACTGGGCTTACAAAATTAAATATCGCTGATTTGATTTTGAAGGTGTTGTACAACGGTGGTGATATGTATGGACATGAGATTTCTGCACGTTTGAAATTGCCATTTGGGGGTGTTTTAGACGGCATTATTGAATGGCTCAAACACGAGCAGATGATTGATATTGGTGGTGGTGGTGGTATTGGTGAAGCATCGTATCGCTATAATATTTCATCGAAGGGTGTCCAAAAGGCATTAGAAGCGATGGAGCGTACAGCTTATGCTGGTGCTGCACCTGTGCGTTTAGATGAGTATATTGCATCAACGCATGCACAGAATCGTCATAGTTTATCGGTGAATCGTGAAGATATGATGCGCGTCACTGAGAAGCTGATTGTATCAACGGATATGCTTGACCAACTGGGTCCTGCAGTTAACTCTGGGACATCTATATTTTTGTATGGTCCTCCGGGGAATGGTAAGACAACATTATCTGAGGCTGTTGGTCGTTTTATTTTGGGCGATGATATGTGGATACCGTATGCCATTGATGTTGATGGTCAGGTCATTCAAATTTTTGATGATATTAATCATGAATTATCTGAAGATCAATCGCCAATGAAATATGGGACTGGTATGATGGCTGATCCTCGTTGGGTTCGTGTAAAACGCCCGATGATTATGGTGGGTGGTGAGCTAGAGATGGCAAGCCTTGATTTAATTTATGATCCGAACAGTAAATTTTATGAAGCACCGTATCAGGTGAAGGCGACAGGCGGATTGTTCTTGATTGATGACTTTGGTCGTCAGCAAGTTAGCCCACTGGAATTGCTAAACCGTTGGATTGTGCCATTAGAAAAGAAAATCGACTTTTTGACTTTGAATAATGGACGTAAAATCGGATTGCCATTCCGTGTATTGATTGTCTTTTCGACAAATCTTGATCCCGGTGATTTGGTTGATGATGCGTTCTTGCGTCGTATTAAATATAAAATTGAAGTAGGTAATCCCACATTAGAGCAATTCCGCGATTTATTTGAACTGATGTGCAAAGTTATGAAAGTGCCATTTGATGAGCGTGGGTTGGCATATTTAATTCGTGAATGGTATCAGAAGTATGACCGCGATTTGCGTTTTGTACATCCTCGTGATATTTTGTCACAATTACAAGATGCCGCTGATTATCTGGGTGTAGAGCCACGGATGACTAAAGATTTGCTTGACCGTGCCGCATCGTCATATTTTGTAGAATTATAACTAATATAAACTTACATATCTTATAACTTTTCTAAGGTTAGGATATGAGGTTCATTGTAAGAGGGAGTAATGGGTGGCTGACGAAAAAATTGTTATAATGTCTATGCCAGAGGAAGATGAACGAACTGCTATTTATGATATGTTGGATGCTATGAATATAACTGTTCATCGTGCCAACAGTGGGCGAGACACGATTTATTTGTTAGAAGACCATTCTCCTGATTTGTTGATTCTTGACCAGAATTTAGCGGATATGCACGCTTTTAAATTGTTAATGGAACTCAAAGAACGTGTACAAATTCATTCTTTACCGATACTTGTGATTGCAGATAACCATAAAGTCATGCCATTAGAAAATATTACGACTTTGGTGCGACCTGTGGGTATTCGCAAATTAGAAGAGACCATCATAAAGCTATTAAATCCCCCTGAGGCAGATTCTCTTTAACGGTTGACAGGCTTGTACTTTGACAGGGTTATTGGTACAGTCGTCGCATAGTTAATTGGGATATTTGTTTATTTCTATATACTGGAAAATTGATGATATTTGTAACAGGCGGTACAGGTTTCCTTGGGAAGCACCTTATTGCGAGCCTGTGTCGGCAAGGATTTCGCTTACGTGTTTTGACACGTACACCGAGTTTTCATCCTTGGTTGCATGGCTATGCTAATGTCGAAGTAATTGAAGGTGATATTCGCGATGAGCAGTTAGTGCGTGAGGGCATCGCTGGATGTGACTATGTTATTCATGCAGGTGGTAAATTCGCTTTTTGGGGCGATGAACAAGAATTTGAGGATGTTAATGTTCATGGTGCGCGCAATGTTCTGGAAGCGTGTCGCGATAGTGATGTGAAGCGTGTTATTCATGTCTCGACTGTTGCACTCATTGGTACACCGCTTCAAGAAACTGTAATTGACGAAAATCACCCCCTAAACCCACAAGACCCCTATCAAACAAGCAAATGGGAAGCAGAAGAGATGATGCGCCATTATCATCAAAATTATGGTGTGCCTGCTATTATTTTGCGCCCTGGGGCATTCTATGGTCCATTGGGTACATATGCTTTTAATAGGCTGTTTTTTCGTGATGCTTTACATGGTTTGATTGTTAAATTAGATGGTGGAAATTATATTACTTTCCCTGTCTATATTGCGGATGTTGTACAAGCGATTCATCTTGCTTTAGATAAGGGGCGAGTGGGGGAAACTTATAATATCTGTGGTGAGTGTATGAGCCATAATGAAGTATTTGATATTATTAAAGATTTGGCAAACCTATGGTATCCGAAAATACCCATTCCCAAGCGCATCGTTGTGCCATTTTCTTATTTTTTGACATTGGTATCTTATCTGACACGGCGTGAACCCTTTTATCCAATTAATTTGCAGAGTGTTATTTTTAATGATTGGCGTGTCTCGAATGCGAAAGCCAAAGATGAGCTTGGATTTGTGCCAACAGATTTTCGGGTTGGGGCAAAGCGCACGGTTGAGTGGTATCAGGATGGTATGCCCGACCTTATCGATGAGATGTCATGTTCTTAGAGGAAATAGAGTATTGAAGGGTTTCATCTACACGCTACACATAAACTCATGTATGCTAATGGTCTAATTTCCGTTATATAGTCAGGTTATGTTCTCATATGCTGGTTGATGAAGCCAAAATTTTTGTAGCAAGTGGTAAAGGTGGCGATGGTATCGTCGCTTTTCGCCGTGAAAAGTATGTTCCTCGTGGCGGACCTGCTGGCGGTGATGGTGGTCGTGGCGGAGATGTGATTTTTAAAGCAGATAGTAATATGAATACGCTTTATTATTTCCGTAGACAGGTTCACTTTAAAGCCAAGCCGGGTGCTAAAGGTGGTTCTAGTAATAAAACAGGTGCTGATGCTGATCCGTTGATTGTTAATGTTCCTGTCGGCACAATCATCCGTGATGCTGAAACAGGTGGACTGATTGCTGATTTGATACGTCCTGACCAAGAAGTTGTTATTGTTGAAGGTGGGCGTGGTGGTAAAGGGAACTCTCGTTTTAAGTCCGCGTCCAATCAAGCTCCGTATATGGCAGAAAGGGGTGCGCCAAGTATTGAACGTTGGATTACCCTTGAGCTAAAAATGATTGCTGATATTGGGTTAGTGGGTGTCCCGAATGCTGGTAAATCCACATTGTTATCAGTCGTGAGTAACGCTAAGCCGAAGATTGCAGATTATCCATTTACGACCTTAGAGCCGAATTTGGGTACAGTATTTTATGATAATCTTGATTTGGTATTTGCCGACATCCCTGGGTTAATCGAAGGCGCGCACGAAGGTGTTGGTCTGGGACATGCGTTTTTACGGCATGTTCAACGGACACGTGTAATTATCCATGTATTGGATGGTGCTTCTGATGACCCGATTGCTGATTATAACCAGATTACAGCAGAACTCGCCCTCTATGATGAACGACTCGCTGAACGCCCTGAGATTGTTGTTGTTAATAAAATGGATATGCTAGAAGTCCGTGAATATTGGGACTTAATTAAAGAGCAATTGATATCACGTGGTGTAGAAGACCCGATGCCCATATCGGCATTAACGCGTGATAATATTCAACCGCTTATCCAACGTGTATTTGAGATGGTAGCGAAATTACCTGAAACGCAAATACAAGACGATGATGAAATCCCATTGTATGAGCTTCCTGAGGAAAATATCGACTTTGAGATTGAGGTTGAAGACGGTATTTATTATGTGACGGGTGAGCGAATTGAGCGTGCTGCCGCAATGACATATTGGGATTATGAAGCCGCTGTTTTACGCTTCCAAAGAACCTTAGAGGTTTTGGGTATTTCTAAAGCCCTTAACGAAGCAGGAGTTAAGGTCGGTGATACCGTATTTATTGGTGATTTTGAATTGGAATGGTCTGAGTGAATTTTAAACGAATTGGTATTTTAGGTGGAACATTTGACCCACCACAAATGGGACATTTGATTTTAGCTGAATATAGCCGAGAAACATTGAATATTGATCATATTTTGTTTGTACCTGTGGCTGATCACCCTGTAAAAAAAGACAATACACGCTTACAAGTTGACCATCGTTTGGCAATGCTAAACTTGGCGATTGAGGATAATGACGCATTTAGTGTGTCGCGCGTCGATATTGACCGTGAAGGACCCCATTATTCGGCTGATACGGTCTCTCGTATTCAAGCGCAATATCCTGAAGCACAGCTATATTTTGTGATGGGTGGAGATAATTTACGGTCTCTACCTACATGGAAGCGTGCAAATGACTTGTATAAACATTGTCGCTTGGCTGTGATGAAACGTGCTGATGAAGATATTGCACCTGATATGCACGATGATATATTGCCCGGTTTATCTGATAAAGTTGATATTGTGGATGTGCCGATGCTGAGTATGTGGTTATCATCAACCTATGTTGTTGAACGTATTCGGAACAAACAAAGTGTGCGGTATTTAGTCCCTGACCGTGTATTAGATTATATTGCAGAAAATAACCTCTATCAGTAAGTGACCTATGAAACATACCTCAACTATCTTTGCCTTAGCTTTTGTATTCAGTTTAATGCTTGTTCCTATACTAGGGCAAGATAATCAACCTATTCCTACTTTAGTTGTGCCGACCCTTGTTCCGACAAATGCAGAATCACAATCAGATGCGCTATTGTCACAGTCGGCTATTGCTGATATTCAAGCGACTGGTATTTTTCGTGTAGGCATACTCTACAATGAACCGCCTTATGGTGAATTAAGTACACGGGGTGAATTACGTGGCTTTGATGCTCAATTTGCTCAATTGATTGCGGAAACTTGGGATATTGAGGTCGAGTTTATTCAAGTAACACGCCAAAATGCTTTGGATACTTTGAATCATGGTGATGTCGATGCAGTATTTACGGCATTTATCCATCATCGTGCCTATGACACACAAGTTGAATTTAGCCAAACCTACTTATTAGGTGGGCAATCCATGATGGTGCGGGCGGATAGTGAATATGAAGTGCCGACTACCTTAATTAATCGTCCAATCGCTTATGTTATCGGAACACGCGGTGAACAAGCCGTTCAGTTATGGGGACAGCGATTGGGGTTGCCATTGAATTTACAGCCCTTCCTCAATATAGACCGAGCTTATGTTGCTCTGGCGCAGGGTGAAGTGGATGGTGTTGTCGCAGAAGAATCTCGTTTACTGGGGGTATCGCGTAATGACCCTGATTTGATTCGTATTTTAGATGACCCGATTAGTTTTGAACCCCATGCGATTGCTGTTCGGCGACAAGATGTTAATTTACGGAATTTGTTGAATCAGACGATTCAGTATTTAACGGATGAAGGGGAACTCGAAGTCTTGTTTAGCGAGTTTTTCCCTGGGCAAGATTTCCCATCAGATATTATTTACTTGTGGGATGGTATTGGCGATGCCCCGAATCCATCACAATTTACAGGCGATATTTCGTATCCAGCCGAATATGCAACGAATCGTGTCTTGCAGTCAGGTGTATTGCGGGTTGCTGGAATTATAGATTTACCTCAAAGCCCATCTGAAAGTGATATTCGCATCGATAACTTGAATCGTGGACTGGCTAACGAAATTGCGCGTCGTTGGGGTGTATCGGTGGAGATTATCGCGAGTACGCCTGAAATGGGTGTTGATTTGGTGCGGGCAGGGCAGGCTGATTTGGTATTGAGTATTCAACCTGATTGGCGATTTGCTGATGCGATTGATTTTACGACACCCTATTTATTACACGGTGACCGCTTGATGGTGCAGACGCGTTCTAATGTTGAAGGGTTTAACGAATTACGGGGTCAGTGGATTGGGGTGATGATTGGTGATGAGACAGCCCAGCAACGCGCTCAAGAATGGGCAGATAGTATCAATGCGACTGTCAATTTCTACCAAACCCTAGAATCAGATGCGGTTATCACCTTGATTGAAGAAAATAATGCCGATGTGATTTATGCCAATAGCTTATCTCTTATCCCACATTTAGAAGCCAGCCCCAATGCACTGCGGTTAACTGAGCGTTGGTATAGTCGGTCTTATTATGGCATTGGTGTTCCACGTAACGATATTGATTTCCGCTTATTGGTTGACTACACCATTCAAGAATTGATTGTTGATGGAACGTTAGAGCGTTTATCTAGCTCATTGATTTTGTCCGATGAACTACCGCAATTCGATATTTGGCCCGGTGAATCCCGTTATCTGGGGATTACACTTTCTTCTTAGTATTTTGATTGCGAACAACAATTGTTACCCCAGCGATAATCACAAGCCCACCGATGATTTGAAGGATGGTGGGTATTTCTGTAAATATCAAAAATGCCCATATGGCACTGAGTATCGGGACGGATTGACCGCTCACGCTGATGGTTGTTGCTTTCATGTATCCTAGCAAATAATTAAACGAGCCATGTGCAACAATTTGTGCGAGTAAAGCCAGCATCAGTACCCAGAAATAGCCTTGAGGGTCATAGCCGACAATAGGAGATTGATTCACTGCGACAATCAATAAGGTAACGATTGCGCCCCCTGTATAAACGAGCCATATATAAGGCATGAAGGATACATCTGCGCGAACTTTACGCCCGATAATGAGATAAACTGATGCAACGACTGCGCTAAATATCGCCAATCCGACACCTAATGTGGCATTACCCCCTGCAACAGTGGATGGTGCGCCTGAAGTGGCTAAGGCTATCATAATCCCACCAATAAATGCGATAAATATACCTAGCCATATGATTCGGCTTAGACGTGTTTTTAGAATCGTTACTTCGAGTATCGCGACCCAAATAGGATTTGTGCCAATCAAGACTTGGTTAATCATGACACTGATATTTTCGAGGGATGTTACCATCATAACGATGTTCAGCCCAAACATCGCGCCTGCGCCAAGAGCCAAGAGTAGATTTTTCGCTGGCATTGTGCGTAATTCATGATGATAACGGGATAGGACAAATGGTGTAAACACAACCGCCGCAAAAGACATCCGTAAAGCGGTAATGACATCGGGAGGGATATTATATGTAAAGGCATAGCGGATGCAAATTGGTCCTAAGGAGCCTGCAAATAGAGCGATTGCTAGAATGATGTAGAGCTTGCTTGTATTGGGCTTTATTTGGGTTGCAGTCACTTGATTTCCTTAAAATTGTACACGCTGATTTTGTGGGATGATATTTGTATTTATATCTTCTTTTTGAGGCGATTTTGTCCATTTAATACAACCGTCACACCGATGAGGATAATAAAACCACCAATAATTTGGAGTGGAGTTGGTACTTCTGAAAATATCAAGAGAGCCCAAATCCCGCTAAGGACTGGGACAGATTGACCCATGACACTGAGGACAGTGGGCTGTAGAAATTTTACGACATAGTTTAGTGTGCTATGTCCAATAATTTGAGATAGTACTGTTAAGAGTATTACCCATAAATAACCGCGTGGATCGTAACCCGTTACTGGGACTTGATTAAGTACAATGATAATAAATGTGAAAATTGCACCACTCGTGTATACGACCCACACATAAGGTATAAGCGATACACTACTTCTTACTTTGCGCCCGATGATAAAATATAAGGCAGCCATCAATGCAGCCATCAGTGCAAGTGAAACTCCCAATGTTGCATTGCCACCTTCCACAATAGCAGGTGCGCCAGAGGTTGATGTTGCAATAATAACACCGCCGCAGAATGCGATTAATATACCAAACCATATTCTTCTGTTGAGCCGCCCCTTTAATACGCTGACCTCAAGGATAGCTACCCAGATGGGGTTGGTCGCCACCAAAACTTGATTAATCATGACACTGATGTGTTCGAGTGATGTAATCATCGCGATGAGATTCAGCCCGAAAAAAACACCTGCAATTACGGATAAGATTAATTCTTTAGATGAAATGGATAGAAGCTCATCTTTATAACGGGCAATAACAAATGGTGTAAATACGATCGCACCTATTAACATACGTAGCGCGGCAATCAGGTCAGGGGGAATATCATAATCGAAGGCATAGCGAATACATATTGGTCCGAATGACCATGCGAACACAGCAATTGAAACGAGCGTATAAAGTAGTGGTGAAGATGGTGAGGCAAGATTGAGACGCAAGATTGGATTCCTCTATTCAGATTGGCTGACTTTGCCACGACTGGCAATTAATACACCAGAGATGATAATGGCACTCCCTAGAATTTGTTGAGCAGGTGGTAATTCGCTAAAGAAAATATAGGCTAAGATTGCGCTACCGATGGGTTCAAGTTGTGTAAACATGCTGACAAAAGTTGCTGGGAAATATTCTAGAGCATAATTGAGTGACGAGTGTCCGATGAGTTGTGGCACTAATCCCATTGCTAGTAGAACAAGATAACCTTCTGTACGAAAGCCAAAAACAGGTGTTGACGTAAAAATTACGGCGATAAGCATGACAAGGGTGGCAATACCATAGACCAGCCAGATATAGGGGATAAGGGGAAGTTTTGCCCGTAGTTTGCGCCCGATGAGCATATAGACTGCAACAGCCATCGCACCGATCCAAGATAATAATGCGCCGATGATGGTTGTATCTTGCTGAACGGCTATTTGCCCAACTTCAGATTCTATCATCGCTCCACTTAGGGGTAGACCGATAAAAATGCCTCCAGCTAAAGCAATGAATAAACCAAAAATGACCAATTGCGATAAGCGGATACGTAAAAACACAACCTCTAACATGGCGACCCATATCGGTCCTGTGGTGACGATCACAACACTCACGAGGACAGTTGTATATTGTAGGGATGATACCCATGCGATGAAATGAATGGCTAGAAAAAGACCTGATATACAGGCTAATATAAATTCTTTTCGGCTTAAGCCTTTTATATGTGGCATATAGCGCGATAAGGTGATTGGTGTAAGAACGATTGTTGCGACAAATAGGCGCGCACCTGTAATCAAGATGGGTGGCATCGTTTCATCTAATGCGAGTCGAATCAGAATTGCTGCTGCTGAGATGGAAGCTATCGCGGCAAATATAGCAATATAAGCTGTTATGGGCACTGCAATGGGTGATGATGTTTGGATTGAGTCCGATTGCATTCTATTCTCCTGATGATAAGCGTTTATCATCGCTGTATTATTTGAAAATACAAGCCATAATTTGTTACCTTGCAAAATTTATTGAAAGGGAAGATTTTTGGTATGAGAAATAGGCTATGTTTTTGAATCAATCGGGGTGAGTGAGGTGACTTTTCCGAGTATCCGTGATGGGCTAATTGTTCCAAATTGCCGACTATCGCTCCCTGCTTTGGGATTATCACTATGTAATATCAGGCGTTCTTCGGCTGTAATCTCAGCAACACGTTTGATAATCGTTAAATCTTTTTGATAGGGGTGACGGGCAATAACAATATCGCCTATTTGGGGTAATGTGTCTGTGTAAGCATTTTTGTTTACCAACACAATATCACCATTGTTTAACGTGGGTTGCATTGAGTCGCCTGTGACACGTATGCGTGTGCGTCGGCCTAGAAGCAGTAATAGCCATTCCAGCCATGACGGCTTTGGGAGTGTGGGTGGAGTGTGGGTGTTTTGAGCCATAGATGCAAAAAAGCTGAACTGTAATCAGCCCAGCCTTTTTAATGATTCTAGTTAATCAATCACGCAATTAGGATGCGGTGTAGTAGGTCACATCGCGACCTTTGGTTGCCCAGAAGAGATTGTGAATTTCTTCAACAGCTTCCATGAGTTCGTTAGCGTGTTCGAGGTTGACTTCAACTTTTACTGTGGAACAGAGTTTTGCTGCATTCCAAAATGTTGTGTGAAGGTCAGGGTATTTTTCTAGGTGGACTGGTTTGAAGTAATCTGTCCACAAGACAAGCAATTCTGTTTTTGCTAGGTGTGCTTGTTCTTCTTTGATTGCAACATAGCGGGACAGTGTATTGAGGTAGCTTGCCCATGCTTGTGCGTCACCTTCTGCAGGTGGCTCAAGTGCCAAGATTTTTTTGGTCATAGAAACAGCAGCTTCAGCAGCAATACGTGCAGATGACGGATCGTATACACCACAAGGACCATCACAGTGTGCGCTAGCTTCTTCAGCAGGGAGTTGATGTGCAAGTTTGTTAAGTACGTCTTTTAACATGTATTGACTTCCTTTATTTGTTAAACGATCAGAAGATATTAATTTCACTATAATAATGCCATTTTTCTGTGGTGATTGCTAGGGGAATTGCATCATAATTAGGTTAGAAGTCTATAGTTATCAAGTATCACAGGGGTAATCATTCTCAAGCTAGATAAACGGCGTTACAATAGTCTCGTTTACTATCTATGTCTTTTATTAGACGATGAAAAAATAATTTGAAGGAGTTATCAAAGATGACAGAATATCGTATTGAAAAAGATTCATTAGGCGAAGTTCGTGTTCCTAAAGATGCCTTATATGCAGCACAAACCCAACGTGCTGTAGAGAATTTCCCGATTTCGGGGATGAAGCCCATGCCTGCATTTATTTGGAGCATGGCATTAATTAAACGGGCGGCTGCGGAAGTGAATAAAGACCTCGGTTTATTGGATGCGAAAATTGCGGATGCGATTATCCAAGCGGGTGATGAAATCCTTGCAGGTCAGCATCATGAACATTTTGTCGTTGACCCATTCCAAGCAGGTGCAGGTACAAGCCATAATATGAACACGAATGAAGTCATGGCAAACCGTGCAAACCAGATTCTCGGTTTTGGTATGGGAGATAGCGATAAACCTGTTCACCCAAATGACCATGTGAATATGGCGCAATCGACCAATGACACGATTCCAACAGCGATTCGCTTGGGGGTATTGTGGCGTTTACAAGAACTGACCGATACTTTGCAACACTTCGTTGATGTAACTAATGGAAAAGCCGAAGAATGGGACGATGTTGTTAAAACAGGGCGTACCCACTTACAAGATGCTGTTCCTGTCCGCTTGGGTCAAGAAATTGGCGGCTGGGCAAAAGCTATTGAACGCCAAATTGAAAAAGTTCGTTTTGCGGCAGTCGGATTAAGTCGTTTGGGTATTGGGGGTACAGCAGCAGGCACAGGCTTGAATGCACACCCTGAATATCATGCGCGCATGGTTGCGAAATTATCTGAATTAACAGGTATTGAATTGACCGAAAGCGATAACTTGTTTGAATCCATGCAGTCGATGCAAGATGCGGTTTATTTTTCGGCTACTTTGCGTAATGTCGCGATGGACTTCACCCGTATTTCTAATGATGTTCGTTTGCTATCGGCAGGACCCACAACAGGGATTGCGGAATTGACTTGCCCGACTGTTCAACCGGGGTCATCAATTATGCCTGGGAAAGTGAATCCTGTTTTGGCAGAAATGTTGAACCAAGCGATGTATCACATCATGGGCAACGATACGACAGTTAATATGTGTGGTGCGGCAGGGCAGTTTGAACTGAATGTCATGATGCCGATTATCTCCCATAACCTCAATGAGATGGTGCAAGTCATGATTGGGTCTGTCCGTGCATTCACCGACAAATTAATTGCTGGTCTTATCCTCAACCGTGAACGTACAGAAAGCTGGTTGTCACGCAATCCGATTTTGGTGACGGCATTGAACCCAATTATCGGTTATAACAACGGCGCGGCAGTAGCAAAGAAATGCCTTGCAGAAGGTAAAAGCGTCCGTGAAGTGGTACTCGAAATGGGCTTGATGGAAGCTGAAGCACTGGATGAAGCACTCGATGCCTATGCCATGACTGAGGGCGGTATTCGGTCTTAAGTTTTTGATTTGAAATTACCGTGTATTTTTGAGGGGCGATTGTTGCTCCTCTTAAGTTTCTGGCTTCAGAATCAATATGTCAAATTTAAAGAAAAACGAAAAACATCTTCCAAATGCCGAATCCGAAGATATTGTAGACCAGCATTATAAATTAATGGACTAAATACTGTGAATAAATCAATCACAGCATACCTGACACACGAAACAACAAACCCTGCACCCGTAGTTGAGTGCTGGATACCGCACGATAATCCGCATAATATCGGCTTGATTATTTTCCCAGGTGGCGGGTATAAGAGTCTCGCGGCACATGAGGGGGCAGGTTATGCGGAATTTTTCTGTAACGCAGGGATTGCCTGTTTTGTTGTGACCTATCGACTCGGGTCAGATGGACATCGTCATCCTGCAATGCTCGAAGATGCGCTATCAGCCATCGAAACGGTTCGGACTCGCGCTGAGGAATTTGGCATTAACCCTGATAAACTCGGTATTATGGGGTCGTCAGCGGGTGGACATCTCACTGCACATACCGCCGTCGCATGGCAAACCTATGATAGTTCGGTGTCATTGCGTCCCAACTTCGCGATTTTGTGTTACCCCGTGATTTTATCCACTGGC
>CAYGTY010000006.1:70281-75605 GCA_964352825.1 uncultured Anaerolineaceae bacterium | reverse complement strand
GATGAGTCAATCTACCTACTTGATATGCTTTAGATGCGGATGGATGCTCCACAATATGGACATTCAACTTCGGATTGTCCTTCAACGATTTGTGGTAATTTGCCACCACAGACATGACAATCAGTTGGTGCATTTTTTAGACGTTCTATCATTTCAGGATCGGGTTCAATCGCACGTTCATCTTCGGCATTACCTGTTGCCATGCGTTTGATTTGTTTTGCCCAGAATTTACTTGCGACTCCGCCTTTAACTTCAACGGTGATATTGGCAAATGGTGCGCCTGAACCCAATGTCAGGTTGACCATATCTTTACCACCGAGGAAGCCTTTATTTGCCGCCGTAACATCTTCGACAGTAGAAATGGGGGTTTCCCATAAAATGCCATGCGCTTCTTTACCACCGAACATACCGAAACGTTTGCCAGTTTTTTCTTTTTGTTCAAACACAAGGCGTTGATTGGTGAGGAAAATCAAGCCGTCAGGTTTATCTTTGCCATCATCCCATTCTGCTTTAGCAACAAGGAAGACTTCTTCAGCCGCGCCAAAATCAAAGCTGGCTTCATCTTTCATATCCATGACCCAATTGATTTCGGTCAATTGACGTTTGGTATTATCAACCTCACGTTGGACAGTTTCGTATTGGTCTTCGATATGTTCTTCGGCTGCTTCGATTTTCTCTTCAAGGACTTCGATTGCGGATTGTGTGCGTTTTAATAACATTTGGGCACTCGTTGTTAAGCCAGCACCTGTGAGACGTTCAACAAGACCTTGGACTTGCTCTAGATCGTCTTCGAGTTCTTTGGATTCATTATCGACCCATGCTTTTAGGTCTTCATCCATATCTTTCCATTGTTCTGAAAGGACATCAACCTTGTATTCAAGATAAGACCTATACACATACCCACGGTCGCGGACAGCTTGAATATCTGCTGGGAGGCTGGTTGTTGTTGCGCCGAGTGTTGTTATGTTGGATGCTAAGTCGCTTAATTTGACTTTTTTGATCAGTGCTTGGAATTTACCTTCAGCTTCACTAACAGCGGCTTCTAATTCTGTCGCTTCTTCTTCTGGTAAGTCATCACCAGCATCGTCGTCCTCAGCGTCGTCACCATGCTGTGCTTTGAGGCGTTCTGCTAAGGTCATGGGTTTGCCTTCAGCTTCAGCAGCTTCTTTTTTCGCGCGGAGTTTTTCAGCAAGTGTCATTGGTTTTTCAGTTGTGCCTTCAGCTTCAGCAGCTTCTTTTTTCGCACGGAGTTTTTCGGCAAGTGTCATTGGTTTTTCGGTTTCACCAGCAGCTTCTTCTGCCGCTTTTTTTGCACGGAGTTTTTCAGCAAGCGTCATTTTTTCGTCGCTCATAGGGAGACTCTCCTTTAACTTGGATATGATGAGTTAGTTTTAACATTAATGCGCGTTTTTTGCGAATGAATGGGTGATTCAATAATTATATGAAATGCCTTGCTATGATTAGCTTTAGACGTGATTAGATTATTTGAGTCGGCTGAAATTTTAATAGCTTTTTATCAAGTTGCTATGTTATCCCCTGCAAAAATCATATTGTAGGGGATATGAGGGAATTATTCTCCGACTTTAGCCCGCAAGTAGCCTTCCATAAAATCAGCAAGGCGACCATCTAAAACTGCCGAGGTATTGCCGACTTCTATATTGGTGCGATGATCTTTGACCATTTGGTAGGGGTGAAGCACGTACGAACGGATTTGATTACCCCAACCTGCATCAATGTTATCACCTTTGAGTTCAGCCATTTCGGCTTCTTGCTTGGCGCGTTCCATCTCAAATAATCGTGATTTTAGAATTTGCATAGCGCGGTCACGATTTTGGGCTTGACTACGTTGATTCTGACATTGCACGACAATACCTGTTGGGACATGAGTAATACGTACCGCAGTATCATTTTTCTGAACATGTTGCCCACCAGCACCACTTGCGCGGTAAGTATCGATGCGTAAGTCTTTTTCATTGATATCAATTTCGATGTCAGTTTGGATATCGGGCCAGAGTTCGACTTTGGCAAATGAGGTATGGCGACGGCTGGCGCTATCAAAAGGGCTGAGGCGAACAAGACGATGAACACCTTCTTCACTTTGAAGATAACCAAAAGCATAATCACCTTTAACGCTTATGGTCACGCTTTTGAGACCTGCTTCTTCGCCCTCACTACGGTCTAGGACTTCTGCTTTATAGCCGTTCTGTTCCATCCAGCGGAGATACATGCGCTCTAGGATTTCTGCCCAATCTTGTGCATCGACACCACCTGCCCCTGCATGAATTGAGAAGATGGCATCTTCATTATCATAATCGCCTGATAGCATAGCTTGCAATGACATCGATTCAACTATGCTAGTGAGCGTTTCTGTTTCGCGCTCTAGCTCAGCTTGCATATCTTTGTCAGCCATTTCGACCAATTCGATTGCATCATCGATACGGCTTGCGGTCTTGTTCCAGCGTTCAACCTGAGAATTGAGCTTTGAGAGTTGTTGCATGATCACTTGAGCAGTTGATGGGTCGTCCCAAAAGGTGGGTTCGCTGGCTCTGTGTTCTAGCTCACGGGCTTGTTGTTCTTTATCGAGTATATCGATGCGTTGCATCAATTCTTCGATTTGTGATTTTAAGATTTCGAGTTGTGTTAGTAAATTATCCATGATGATACTGGGTTTTATAAAATAACCCGATGTTTCCTTTCATATGCTGGGATTGCTACAGAATGGATTAGCTATAATGGCGTTGGCGGAGGGCTTCGTACATGAAGATTGCGCCGCTGACGGATACATTGAGGGAATCAGAAATACGCCCTGCCATTGGTATGTTTACAAGTTGGTCAGAATTTGTTACCCATTTTTGGCTTAATCCTTTGTCTTCTGTTCCTAGCATAATGACGGTTGGTTGCTGAAAGTCCACATCATAGAGTGTTTTATCCCCAGTGACATACGCTGAAACAACTTGAATATTGTTTTGTTTACAGTAGTCTATCGTCGTTGTTGAATCAAATTGATAGATATTATCTAAAAAACATGCACCTGTGCTACTGCGAATGATATTGGGATTATATAGGTCAAGCGACATATCGACTAGTAAAATTGCATCAAAATTTGTTGCATCAGCCGTTCGTAAGAGTGCACCTAGATTCCCCGGTTTACGCAAATCGACTAAGCCAAGTATATGTTTAACTGTCTTAGCCTGTAAGTCTGCTAGATTTTTAACAGGTTTAGACTGTAGAACAGCAACAAAGCCCGCGGAATTTTCACGATAGCTCACTTTTTTAAGCACCTGCTCTGTTATTTCGTAGCAGGTGACATCACCCAAATTTTGGATGAAGGCTACATCCGCAACGGCTGGGTCGTACATCATAAATTCGATTGTATAGTCTTGTTGCAAAGCCCGTTCAAGGTCGCGCTCATAATCAATGACAAATAAGTTTTCTTGTTCCCGTCCACGTTTGGTACGCAGGCGATTGACGAGTTTGACCTTAGTATTTTGTGGGCTGGTGATTTGCTCAACTGTCAATTATGCGTCTTCCTCTTCTTCCATGTCGCTGAACAGACTATCGACAAAAAATTCAGGATTGAAGAGAACCATATCGTCAATGCCTTCACCGAGTCCTGTATAGTGAACAGGTAGTTTGAGGTCATTAAATACAGAGAAGACCATACCACCTTTTGCGCTACTATCGAGTTTGGTGACAATCACACCTGTCACCCCTGCGGCTTCTTTAAATTTCTTGGCTTGTTCAATCGCATTTTGCCCTGTTGTGCCATCTAACACCAAAAGTACCTCATGGGGGGCATCAGGGACAACTTTGCCTGAAACTTGGCTGATTTTGGTTAATTCTTGCATCAAGTTAAAATTGTTCTGTAAACGTCCAGCCGTGTCTATAATGAGGATTTCGTATCCACGAGCTTTCGCAGCAGCGGTGGCATCAAAAACAACGGCACCGGGGTCTGACCCTGGGCGATTGGCGATGACAGGCACATCAATGCGTTCACCCCATGTTTGGAGTTGTTCGATAGCGGCGGCACGGAAGGTATCACCAGCGGCAATCATAACTTTACGTTTGGATAGATTTTTCAAACGGTGGGCGAGCTTGGCAATTGAGGTGGTTTTACCTGAACCATTTACACCGACAACGAGGATAATGGATAATTCACGTCCAGAAATATCCATCGCTGGAGGGAACTCTAGCAGGTCTGCGAGTGTCTCTTTAAGTGCAACTTGTAGTTGGTCTGTTTTTGTGAGACCTTCGGCACGGACACGTTCTTGGAGTGTGTCGATGACGCGTACAGTGGTATCGAAGCCCATATCTGCTTGGATGAGCAAGGTTTCGATGTCGTCCCATGTGTCTTCATCAATTTCGGTATTGCCGAGCATCTGTGAAATGCGACCAAAGAAGGATTGGCGAGTTTGTGATAAACCACGACGAAAGATACCCAAGGTTATTTCTCCTATGTATTATTCATTAGCTGAAATGGTGTCATTATACACGCGTGATATAGTGCGGACAATGTGTGTGTCGTGGCGTATTGTAATATACTGTATAATAATGATGATAATATTAGATAATTATATTGTGATGACCAAGATTGAAAGGGAAACATGACTATGTCCCAAGACCCAAATGAAGCACCAGTCATTGTATGGCTTGATGGTAAATTATCAAATCAGCACTGGGTATTGGATGGTGAGGAAATGACATTAGGGCGCGATGATATATGCGACATTGTGATTCCGATTCGTCAAATCTCGCGACAACATCTCTGTTTCCGTAAAAAAAGCGGAATTTATATTGTAGAAGACCTCGAAAGTAAAAATGGTACATGGGTCAATGGCTATCGCCTGACAGGGACGCGTGAACTGGAAGATGGCGATGAAATCCGTATTGCTAAGGATATTCGCTTACGCTTTGTTGGTTCTGGTGTGACTGCACCAACTACCACCCGTAGCTTGCCACAGGTGATTCCCTCAGCGGCGATGAAAGGCACACGTCTACGGCTTGACCCCGAATCACGGCAGGTATTCATCTTTGATGGTGAGCTTGACCCCCCGTTGAGTTTGCCCCAATATCGCTTGCTGGAATTATTGTTTACCAGTCAGGGCGGTGTCTGTACCCGTGATGAAGTTGTGGAAGCGGTTTGGCCCGATGCGATGGGGGATGGTGTGAGTGAACAGGCGATTGATGCGTTGGTGCGTCGTTTGCGTGACCGTCTATCCGAGCTTGACCCTGAATTTCAATATGTGGTCACTGTCAGAGGGCATGGCTTTAGGTTGGATAATCCGACAGAATAACATGTCTTTTCAGTGGATACCTAATACTCA
>CAYGTY010000006.1:46205-70181 GCA_964352825.1 uncultured Anaerolineaceae bacterium | reverse complement strand
TAGGTTGGATAATCCGACAGAATAACATGTCTTTTCAGTGGATACCTAATACTCAACCTGATGAAGCTGTTATCGAACGGTTGAAAAAGCATTTCCCCAAACCTGAGAAACCTCCCACAAGAGCATGGTTTATGGGGAGTTCTGAGATTCAGTATCTTGATGGTTTTATTGACATGCCAGCTGAGCAAATCAATGAATATAAAATTAGGAAATTCCTCTTTGAGGCTTCATGTGGGTTGCTAACTTTTCCCGATGTGGAGCTTGCTGTTAAATTGTGGAAAGCGTGGTATTGGCATCTTTTACCTTATTTGATGGAAAACCCAAAACAACTTGATAATTATGGCATGACCGTAACTATGTTTATGCTTTTATTCCCAGATGCTATTGATGAAAAATATGAAGGTTTCCAACAAGATGTTTTACATTTAATGGGTCAACATTTGATGTTTTCTGATTATTGGGAAGGTGATGACCTTTCATATCACATACGAAAAGATGAATATGAAGCCAGTGTGTTTTTGACAAAAAGTGATTTTTTAAACCACTTATCGCCGTCTATGTTTTTCTGCATTAAATATCTGTCTGAGTATCAAATTGATGAATGGGTTGATTCCTTTTTGAAAATCAAAGGTCTACATTGGGGTTATCAACTCATGAATTGGCTTTATAGCTGGGCTTACCATCTTGAATGGTTTACAGAGGGATGTGATGGTCGGAAACGGACTATTCAGCAATCTGGTTTGAAGTGGTGGTCTGTTGAACTTGAGCCTATTTACTTACCTTATGCAAATTTGAATGTGTTTGTGAATGCACTGAAGCGACAAAAAGTATATTTTTGATAGTGCAGAAGTTCATTTTACCACTGCACTAATTTTAATTACTGCTGTTGTTGCTGTTGCTGTTGTTCCTGTGTCATTTGATGATATTGGAAATGCGGCAGGACAATTTCAGGTGCGAGTTCTTCTTCCTCAAAGGGCAGCTCGTCTAATTTATCGACTTTAACACGGACTTCTAAGGTTGTATCGGCTGTGCCTTTAAATACACCGCGCGAGGGTGAGGCTTTGTCATAATCATTGGCGACACTGACACGAATATGACGGTCGGATACGATTAAATTGTTGGTCGGGTCAAATCCAATCCAGCCTAAATCAGGTAACCACGCTTCAATCCACGCATGAGAGGCATCCACATCAGAACGATCACCTTCTTCTTTGAGAGTGTACAAATAACCACTGACATATCGCGCAGGTATCCCGACTTGGCGAACCAATGCCAGCATAATATGGCTAAAATCTTGACAAACGCCCCGTCGCGCGCTGAGTGCTTCATCAATCGGAGAATCAGCACGGGTCACGTTTTGGACATAATCAAAGCTATTGAAAATTCTTGAGTTGAGTTCACGTAATAAATTGAGTGGGTCACTGCGTCTGCGCCAATCAATTTCTTGAGCAAACTGAGCTAAGAGGTCGGTTGGGCGTGCAAATTTGCCTGCAAGCAACATATCATAATAATCATGATGTTTGGATTGTGCGTCAATTTCATCCCATGCCGATTGTGATAGGGCATTGGGTAAATTGAGGGTATCTTTGACCTCAACAACTGCTTCGGCTTTAATCGCTAATTTGGTGTGCGATGATGGAATATCAAAGGTATGAATCATATTCCCTAGATAATCTTTGTGATTGAATGTTTTGGTGGCTGGGCTGACATTAAGCGCGAAACGTGTACACCGCTGATTGCCGTCACTGCGCGGTTGCATCCGTACTTCCATCACACTGTCGTTGATGGGGTTGCTATAGTTATAAATTGTGAGGTGGGTTACTGCGTAATACATATATTGTCCTACAGTGCTGATTCAATAGGATAGGTGATAAATGTATCATATAGCATAACATGAATTTGATAGATTTGGTCTTTGATACTTGTTAGATATTCGCTCAAATCGTCAATATCTTGGATTTCATCGTAGCTCAAGTTCGATTGTAAGCGACCTGACATGCGATAGAGTTTAGAATTTTTACTCCGTCCTGTTGCATCGGCGAGTGCTTGTAATGAACGTTGAATCATCTCTACACAGAAGCGTAAAGAGCGTGGAAATTCTTGATTAAATAGTAGAAATTCAACAATCATCAAAGACTGTAAATTGGGGTTATAGACCTTGCAATAGGCTTCAAAAGCACTGACAGACTTGAGAATCGTGACCATCTCAAAATAGCTATTCGGTTCGATATCCTGTTGGGATTCCAAATGTGTGTCGCGGAAGTGAACATCCAATAATTGTAAGAGGCTTAAGCTTCGTTCAATATAGCGTCCGAGTTGGATAAAGTGCCAACCTTGATTGTGATTCATGGTTGCATCGGTAATCCCTTGGAACAGATGTGAGCCTTCTCTTACTTGTATATAGAAGTTATGGAGATTGCTCTGCCAGATGCTGTCGCTATCTGCACTAATGACCAGAAGGTAGAGTTTGTTAATTTGTGTCCACATCTCGGAGCTAATTTGCTCACGGATTTGACGGGCATTTTCACGCGCACTCATCACTGTAGAAACAATTGAAATGGATTGTGCCTGATTGAAAGTTAGCTCGTATAGCAAATCTGCCTGTTCGAGGTCAATCTCTGTCGGGATACCCATCGATAGAGTTTCTTCTAGGCGTTTCAGACGTTGTGTTTTGACCGAATCTAAGTTCATATCCAGCATGGAGTTGATGTGAACATCAATCAACCGCGCGGTATTTTCGGAGCGTTCTAAATATCGGCTCATCCAATAGACACTATCCGCCACCCGTGAAAGCATTGCTTGTGAATCATTCATATAACACCCATGTATCTTTACTACCGCCACCTTGTGACGAATTGACAACTAATGACCCACGACGTAATGCAACCCGTGTTAATCCTCCTGGAACGATATTACATGAATCCTTACCACAGAGGACAAAGGGACGTAAATCGATGTGACGCGCTTCGATGTTATCGTCAATGAAGCAGGGTGATGTTGAGAGTGATAGGGTGGGTTGTGCAATATAATTCCGAGGATTCGCATTAATAGCATCTATAAATTCGGCTTGTTCTTTTTTGGTGCTATGTGGACCGATTAACATCCCATAACCACCTGCTTCTCCAACTGCCTTGACCACTAACTTATCGATGTTTTCAATCACATGCTGACGTTGTTTTTCATCACTCAGCAAATATGTTTCGACATTTTGGATAATCGGGTCTTCATTGAGATAATATTTGATGATTTGTGGTATGTAAGCATAAATGGCTTTGTCATCGGCAACACCTGTACCGACTGCATTGGCTAAAACGACATTTCCTGCACGATAAGCATTAAATAAACCATTTACACCGAGTTGTGAGTCTGGACGGAATGTGAGGGCATCGAGAAAGTCATCATCAATACGACGATAAATGACATCAACCCGTTGTAATCCACTGGTGGTGCGCATATATACGACATTATCATGAACGAGTAAATCACGCCCTTCAACCAGTTTAATCCCCATCTGACGCGCCAGATATGTATGCTCGTAATATGCTGAGTTATAGACCCCTGGGCTTAATAAAACGATGGTAGGGTCTTCTTGGTGGAGAGCGAGTGATTGTAAGGTGCTTAATAAAGCTTGTCCATATTGGTCAATGGGACGAACACCATAATTATTAAATAAGCGCGGAAAGACATTTTTTGTGATTTGTCGATTGGCGAGCATATAAGACACACCACTCGGTACACGCAGATTATCCTCTAGGACTGCAAAGCTACCATCTGTGAGGCGCACAAGGTCAGACCCACAGATGGAGACATAGACCTTATGTGGAACAGCAACTCCTCGCATCTCTCGGCGATAATGCTTAGCACTGGCGACGAGTTCATAGGGGATAATCCCATCATCAAAAATTCTGCCTTCATGATAGATATCATGTAGGAATAAATTAATGGCACGGATTCTCTGTTCTAGTCCACGACTAATTGTATCCCACTCTTTGGCGGTGATGATGCGCGGTAAAATGTCGAAGGGGAAGGTGCGCTCCGTGCCTTTATCATCGTGATAGACGGTGAAGGTAATCCCATCATTGAGGAAGGTTGCATCAGATGCTTGCTGACGGAATGTAAGCTCTTCGGCTGATAACTCTAGCAAGCGGTCAATCAAAATTTGATAGGGTTCACGGGCTGTATTGGCATGTGAAAAGGTCTCATCATATGCTGTTTCATGTAGCACATAATTTTTGACTAAAGCTGTTAAAGGACTAACGGTCATAAGGGTGTCCTAGAATAATTTGCATAACGAGTTATTGTGTGACCTGCTTAAAATCTTTTAGCGTAAGTGTTTGCCCATCTTGTGTATGAAAAACAAGCTGGGTAACAGTATTTGATTGTTGTTGTGATACACCAATCAAGTGATATGGACGTGTATCATACACGATTTCCTGATTGCCATCTTGGATAATGAGATGGTATTTATCGACAAAATAAGCATACCGCAAATTGTTTTGTCCACCAACAATCGATGGGTGTTGATAATTACCTGACCACCATTGACGCGTTTGCATGGGCTTCGTTGAAGGAGTAGCTGTTAAATTCCCATCATGATAGGCTTGCGCCAGTTCATGGCAGAGTTCATCGACTTTGGCTTTTAGCTTATAGTTGAACATATCACTAATCATCATCATGCTCGGCATCCATTGCCCCATGCCACCCAGTTCTGGATGATTAAATTGGGCTTGGTTGCCATGCCCTAATGTAATTGCTTTTGCAAGATGCTGGACGACTGATACACTCACATCATGTTTTTCTGCGATTTTGTTATAATCCAGATTCATGTATTTCTCCTCAACATCTATGTATTGTTGCAGATTTAATAGGGATTAATATGAACATTACTTACGAACTTTTTTAACCCATATTGCTGAAAATATACAATTGGGTAAGCTCTCAATTGAATTTTCTGCTGACTATAGCATAACATAGGCTATTTATATGATATTTTGTTTTATCTCTGTATAGAAAGTGTAGTCTATCTATGGCTCAAAATAATCGAACATTGATATGCTTGGCGGCAAAGCGATCGGGAACAACAGCTATCCATCGTATTTTTGTTAAGCATCCGCAGGTAAAAATTATATACCCTGACCAACAAGCACGAAACAACGAGCCAAATTTCTGGAATTTTGCTGCTGCTGCACTGAATCGACCTTTGGAAGCTGTGAATGATAAGCAGACTGCTCATGAACGATTTATAGAACAGGTTCATATGATTGGCCCAGATGTGACTGTCCCTGATATATTGACAGAAAACAGTACCTTTGACTTGTGGGATAGGATTGTTGAGCATTATGGTGGGTTGGTCTTTGATAAATCCCCACGTTATTTAGAATTTGACGAGACCCTAGACTTATTAAAGCGTTACAAAGATTCTGGGCGTGATGTACGATTCTTCGGTATTATGCGTGCGCCGTGGGATACGATTTCGAGCCAATTTGAATTATGGGAAGATGTCTTTAAAGAGGGAACACCTGAATTCCGCGATACCAAGTGGGTAGAGTATTATCAACGTTTTGAGGGATTGCAGAGTTATTATAGTGGCGATGATGTCCCGCTACTGTATTATGAACGTGTTGCCAATGACCCGCTACAATATATTCCAGACTTATTTACTTATTGCGGAATCGACGATATTCCTGAATCCTATTCACATTTCCGCCCCGTATCTGTTGGACGTTACTATCGGACAGAACATCCAAGATTACGTGCTTGGCAACCCAGTGATAAATTGCTTACTTTTGCGAATCAACATGGTTATGAACTTTTATCTAGTGATGAACAACAGCAAATCCGTCGCCAGCAATCTATCCAGAAATGGCGCAAACTCGCTCAACGAGTCTATTATAAATTGCGAACATTTCTACCGACTCAATCAAAATAAATTTGACTATAGGCTGTTGCCAACTGACGATTATGATTTTCTGGATACTCTGCGATGGCATGTCGGAATTCAATCGTTGTGATGGTTTGTGGTTTGATACTCTCCAATGGAATTGTAAGTTGATAGATGTCCCAGATTTCGTTAATTTCTATTGAATCAATTAAGCTACCATTGATGATTATTTCTACGGATTGTTCACTGAGATATGGCGATGCTTGGAAGCTCATTGTGGTAATACCTTCGGGTAAGGTGACACGTAAAATTGCTGATTGATTTGTCCATCGCCCCAATGTTCCCCCAATGTCCTCAATACGATACCATCCCTCACCAAAGTATTTACCATGTGCAGGATTACTGGTTGATATCGCTTTGGTATCAGGTAGTTTTAGTTGCTCAGGTCGTAAGTCTTTTTCTTGAATCATGACTTGTAAACGAACTGTGCTGTGCTGTGGGAATACCCGTGCATCACGCTCAAAGATGCGGTCATCAATCGTGACATAGCCTAATGTGGATGTCAGGGATTGGATAACTTCGGGAGCGATGTCATCACCATCAAGAATGATTAAATAATCGGGTTGGTCGTATTCTATTTGATTAGCCCAATCTTGAGCATCGAAATATGGGGTGTAGAGTTGCTTATATGCACCTAGATGATATTGTGCCGCTTGGAATGACCCTTGCGAAACAACCGTTGCTGAACCCAGTTCCAGTGGGTAATTGTCAAGAACATACTGGGTTGCTTGTTCGGGTGGTGGGGCGACTTGGGTTAGAGTTTGAACCAGTGGCAATGTGACCCATACTGATAAAATGATAATGCCAATGATGCCAGTTTTGATAATACGTGGTTTCCAATTTTCATAACCTAGACCCACTAATATGACAAGAGGAATCAGGGCTGGAAGGTAGAGGCGTGGACGCTCTAAGGATGCAAACAGAAAAATCTTTAGTGCTTCTAAGATAAACCATAATAAGACAAACCAGACAAATTTATCACGGAAGGGTAGCTTGCTTAAGCCAAGTAACATGAGTCCTGCAAGCGCGATTAAAACTGTCGTATTCTGACCAGCAAGAATATGTGACCATCCGCCAATATAGCTTTCAAAGCGCCGTTTGATATTGGTTGTGTTGAGGTCTTGGCGAAAAAGTGAATCGGATGTTTGAATGTGCTTACGGTGATTATCAAGACGTTGAAGATATGCGTCAAAGCCCACTCGCCCATTGTAGCCATCAAATGCCTGATAAATTGGGATGACCCACATAAGGATAGCGATAACCCCAAGCAATATGCCACTGATTGTTGTTTTAAAAAATTCCTGATTCAAAGGGCGTAGTTGATAAAGTGACCATAATCCCGCTAATGCTATTGGAATAACATTATGAGGACGGACACCTAAAGATAAGCCAGCGGTAAAACAGCCTAAAATAAAAAATAGTTTTGTTTGGGATTGATATGACTTAAGGAAACAAAAAACGGATAAGAGTGTGATTGTTAAACCGGGGATGTCACTGAGGGCAAATTCGCTATTGAGCCAATATCCCGGGATGAAGATGAGTATTAATCCTGCGATTGTACCTGCTGATTGATGTTTATGTGTGCGAGGTAACCATGCTGTCAATAGAACGCCGATTGCTCCTGCTATGGCACTCATTAAAGTGAGGGCTAGCTGTGTATCTCCAACTAAGATTTGAATAAATTTCGATAGATAAACATAAACGGGGAAGCTGGGTGGGTGGACTTCAATCAGTGCTGTGTCCCAACGGTCTAGGGCAAAGGCAAAGGCAAATGAATCAAAATCGTCTAATCCAATCGACATAAAACTAAGATAGAGTGTGAGCGGTATAATAAATAGGAGGATGGATAGACTGATTTTACGTTGCATAATTCTCTTTTCAAACATTATAGGATATGTGGAATCAAACAAATGATATAATGATTCCGCTTGCCACAGGTCTTGACCTCAGGCACAATAGTAATTGATATTTAGTATTTATTGTATGTGATGATTTATCAAGACTTTCTCGATACACAAGAGTTGCAACGCTATGCTTCTGCTATGAATACTCGCGCAAAACGTTGTAATGCCAAAGGAATATTAAGTGCAGAGTCCCTCCGTGACCGTATATTTGAATCGGGTGGGCGATGTGAATGGTGTGCTACAAATCTTGTTAATCAAGCATTTGAGCTTGACCACGTCTTAAGCCTGAGCCAACAAGGTCTGAATACACCTGATAACCTTGTTGTGTCTTGTGAACGTTGCAATCGGCGCAAATCCAGTAAACATCCAGCGCGATTTGCATCAGAAATTTATAATGAAACAGGACATAAAACATCACTTGTGAGTACGATTTTGAATCAGTACAACATGACACCAACAACACAATTATCATTATTTGATAAAGACCCGAATGAATCATCAATCGAAATTGTACCCGATGAGAGTAGACCATCAGTTCCGCCATACGATTGGTCATAATGGGATGCTTTATCCGATATAGTCGTTATGAGGAGAGATACACATAACCTGTATGTGTAAAAATTACTATGGATGAAATTCAAAAAGATGCAATAACCGATGAAGAAGCATGGGCATCTGTGCTGGAACTATGTGGGGATGCCTTACGGTCTAATGTAGATGTTAATGCTTTTGATGCTGATTCACTTGAAGAACAAGTTGATGCACGGTCATACACATTGAACCATGCGGCTCAGATATTAGGAATTAAAACAGCGACCTTGCGCTATGCGACAAACGAGCTTGCACTGGATAGTTTCTTAGACCCCAAAGGCACAGTTCGCTATCCTGCATATACCTTTGAGCTAACTGCGAATGACCCTGATATGCAGGAAATGATTGCTGGTTATGAACGTCTGAGGTCTCGTGATTTGCGGATGCTTTTAGATGTCAATAGCAAAACGATGAACCGAAAACTTCGCCAAGTGGGGATTACCTCAAAGAGTGTGGTTTGGCGGGATGTTCGTGGAATGTGGGATTTGCCCGAAACTTTCCGCGAATATCTTGAGAAAATTGATGGGATACGGGAACATCAATCTAAAGATCGGCTTGACCAAAAACGTAAAAAACGGGATCGTCGGCGCAAACGGCGTGAAGAACAAACTCAGTTACGCAATCGCTTGATCGATGCTTTTCCTAAATGGCGCGACATGGAACGCTATGAGCAGAAAATTTATATGCACATTGGTGACCCGAATAGTGGTAAAACTTATGAGGCATTGCAAGCCCTGAAAGAAGCAGGTAAAGGGTGGTATCTTGCACCATTGCGCTTATTGGCATATGAAATTTTTGACCGTCTGAACGCAGAGGGTGTTCCTTGTAATTTGTTGACGGGTGAAGAATATATCCCTGTTGACGGAGCGCAGATTACTGCCGCAACGATTGAGATGTTTAGCCCTGTCGATAGTGGGGGATGTGTCATTATTGATGAGGCTCAGATGTTAGCTGACTCTGACCGAGGGTGGGCATGGACACGGGCGATGATGGAATGTAAAGCTCCTGAAATGCACATTATTGGACCACCTACTGCCCAAAAATTGATGGAAGTTCTGGCTTCTGCGGCAGAAATCCCTTATGAGATTATTGAACATGAACGCTTAACACCTATTCAAGTGGCTGACCGACATTATACTTTAGAGAAATTGCCACCTCACACGATTCTGGTTGCATTTACACGTCAAGGTGTACTCGACTTAAAAACAAAGCTGGAACGTCTGGGGCGGAGTGTATCGGTTGTGTATGGTAGCTTACCACCCGAAGTCCGTCGTCGCCAAGCTGACCGTTTTGCGAATGGTGAAACCGAAATTTGTGTCGCGACAGATGCGGTGGGTATGGGCTTGAACTTGCCTGCTGATGTGGTTTGTTTCTATGAAATTGAAAAATTTGATGGAAAATCTGTCAGACGATTATTGCCGACAGAAGTACGCCAGATTGGTGGACGGGCTGGACGTTATGGCTTATCAAAAGCTGGCTTAATTACCACAACGAATAAGCATCATTTAAAGGCTATTGGTAAACTCCATGCTGAAGAACCTGAAATATTGACTCACGCACGGGTTGCGCCGACAGTGGATGATTTGAGTTTAATCCCTGGGAATCTGTCTGAACAATTGACCCAGTGGGCAGATTTGGAATCCATCCCTGATGAATTGAAGGCTGTCATACGGACGGCTGACCTTGCGGAACGAGTTGAATTAGCGAAGATGTTGTCTGATGAGCAGATTGAGCAAATTGGCTTGGCGAGTGCTTTACAGTTGGTCAATGCGCCGACTCGTAAGCGTACACGCCCTTATTGGTTACAATGTGCTTATATGATTTTGGAAGGTTATCAAATCCCTCTTCCTCCCGAAGCTCCAATTCCTGTAGAAGATTCTGCTGACCTTGAGGGGACTGAGTTTTCGATTACTTGTGCGGATATTTACCTATGGTTATCAAGGCGTAAAGAATTTAGTCAATATTGCGATGCTTATGAAGAAATTCGCGAGGCACGTCGGGAATGGTCACTGGCGATTGATGACGCTCTGTTGCAACAGTTGGATACGGCAAAACGCTGTAACACCTGCGGTAAAATTTTGCCATCTCGTCATCGTTATCGAATTTGTGATAGTTGCTATTTTGATAAGAGATCGTAGATTATACATGAGGCGATGATAGTTTCGCCTCTATTAAGATTAGTATTTCCCAATTTTACTCTTAATTTGGATATGAATTTGCATGATGCTAGCGCGCATGTAAACTTAGATTCAGATTGAACTGCATGTACTGTGAGGAGTGGTGATGCGCGATTTTCGCAAACATCTAAAAACGATAGAAGCCATAATGGTTGGTTTATTCTTTGTACAAGCCTTACGTTACTTGATTGGTATGGTGTATAGCCGTACTGCGAGTGCATCCCTTGTTGCTGTGATTGACCCAGCGATTCTGGATACATCACGCTCTGGTGTTGTTGACCCTGCGATTGTCAGTAGTGAACTAATGCTACTCGGATTTTTATTGGGCTTGCCTGTGCTGGCGATTGTTTTAGGGCGACAACGATGGATGTTTGTTATCACAGCGATTTTGGTTGCTGTCGGGCGTGTATTTATGATTATGGATGCCCCACCGATTACACCAACGGCTTCGGCTGGCTTGGTCATTAGTGGTGGATTGTTCTATATTGCTGTTCTTATTTCCAATCGTGCGCGTTTGATGCCAGTTTTATTTATTATGGCGTTTGCATTAGACCAAATTATACGGGCAGTAGGCAATACATTTGACCCAACTTGGTCATCGTCATTTACAACCTTTCAATTGATTTTGTCGGTTGGATTGGTTGTTATTTCGGTTTTGAATATTACTGTTTTAAGACGACAGAACGAGACAACAAGCAATGTGTCTCAAGATAATAGTTTGTTGACCCTGTGGGGTGGTGTGGCGTTAGGTGCGATGGTCTTTCTGGAACTGTCGTTATTGGCGTTGCCGAATGCTGTGGCTGGACGGGCGGAGGTTGATTATGCGACCTTTGTTCCTTTGTTGATTGTCGCAACTTTATTGCCCCTCATTCCTGCTGTGCGTATGCGTGTACGGTCTTTGATTGGCGCGTTTGACAGTGGCTCGCGGGGTTGGGTTTGGATGTTATTGATTATCTTGATGCTTGTTGTTGGAACTCGGGTGCATCACTTTCCCGTCCCTGGATTAGGACAATTTCCCTTTGGTGGGATTGCGCTCCTTGTTGCTCAATTTGCAGTGAACATGGTGTGGTGGTGGACGATTCGACCTCGTAGTGAATCTGAGCGCGGTTTTACAGGACTTTGGATTGTTGTTGCCATGCTTGTCTTTAGTCTATTTATTGTGGGTGATTTATTTACCTATGAGTACGCGTTTGTTCGTGATTTAGCACCCCAATATGACTCTCTCAATAGCATCATTCCGCCACTCTTGCGCGGCTTCCGCAATATGGGGCTTGGCTTATTATTATTAGCTGGGTTCTTTATTACATTACCTATGATACAGACCTCACGACGTATGCCGTGGACGGGTGGTACACGAATAGAATCGCTCTTAACCGTATTCTTTGTAGCAGTCTTAGGTGTGATTGGCGCGATTGTATCGAGTGCGCCAATTGTAACGCCAGCCTTTGGTATTGAGTCACTTCGTATCGGGACGTATAACATTCATAGTGGATACAGCGAATTTTTTGACTATGACCTTGATGAGATTGCTAGCTCAATTGAAAAAAGTGGAGCAAGTGTTGTCCTGTTGCAAGAAGTTGAAGTCGGTCGTTTGACGAGTTTTGGTGTTGACCAGCCTTTATGGTTAGGTCGTCGTTTGGGGATGGATGTCCGCTTTTATCCAACCAATGAAGGCTTGCAGGGTTTAGCTGTCTTATCGCGTGTTCCAATTGTATTTGATGATGGTGTGCTATTAACCAGCATTGGACAACAGACTGGGTTACAGCGTATTCAAATCCAGCCTGATGAAGCGGCAATCACAATTTATAATACATGGTTGGGCGTATTGCTGGATGGCGAAAATGTTGAAGAGCGTGAACGGGAGCAACAGCAACAGTTGAACCAGATATTCTCTATTCTTGAGGGGCATATTGCTAATGATTATGGTGGTCAATTGGGACGCGCTGTATTAGGTGGAACATTTAATAATGTTCCGAATTCACCTTTAATTAGTTCGATACAAGCAACTAACTTTAATGACACCTTTGCAGGTTCAAATATTATTAATTCTGCGACATTGGTGCGGACAGGTATACAGGCACGAGTGGATTATTTGTGGTTTTGGGAGCAATCCTTACCATCGCTGGGTAATGGTGTGATTGAATCAGGTGCATCTGACCATCGCTTAGCGTTTGTTGAAGTCTTGCTCCGTCGTGATAATTAATCTATGTCAGATATATTTTCTTCGGTTTTTTCGGTATCTGGTTCTTGAGTGCCTTGCGGGCTGTCTTCTGCGACTTCGCTATCATCTTCTTCTGATGATTCGTCGATAGGCTTAAGCTCAACTCCTTCAGGGAATCCATTTTCTTGCAAGTGGAGTAGGGCCGTCCGAGCAGCTTCTTGGGCAGCTGAGCGTTTGCTTGTGCCGACACCTGTGCCAATAACAACTTCGCCAATGGTCACTTCCATGTGGAATTCTTTTGCATGGTCGGGACCATCTGCACCCGCCACACGATAACTCGGGGTGATGCTCAAGGTTGCTTGAATGCGTTCTTGCAATTCACTACGCGCGTCAATATGCAGGTTGTTTTCGAGTACATAGTCTAATAGCTCAAGTAAACTGGGTAATACAAATTTTTCGACTGTTTCTAGACCACTATCAAGATACATTGCGCCGATAACCGCTTCAAAGCCTCGGCACAAATTGTTGACTCGTTCACGCCCACCACTATTTTCTTCTCCGCGTCCAATCCGTAGATAGTTACCCAGTTGGAAATTTGCCCCAATCATTGCGAGGGACTCTGTTTTGACCAGTGCTGCACGTAACTGTGTGAGTTCACCTTCTGAGACATCAGGATAACGTCGGTATAGCATCTCTGCGACGATAACATCAAGAATTGCATCGCCAAGAAATTCTAGCCTCTCATTATCGTAAATTGTCTCTTCCCCATCATATTCGTTGACAAAAGAACGATGGGTTAGGGCTTGGGTCAGGAGGTTGGAATTATGAAATTGTACACCGAGGATGTCCTCGAATGTTTGTTGAGTATCGGTTATATCAGTCATCGAATCGCTTAAAAATTAGGGATACATTGTGTCCGCCAAAGCCAAATGAATTGCTCATGACGACATCAATTGGCATCTCACGGGCAGTTTTGGGAACATAATCTAAATCACATTCCACAGATGGAGTTTCCAAATTAATTGTTGGTGGTGCAATGTTATCACGAATCGATAAAACTGAGAATACAGCTTCCATTGCCGCTGTTGCACCCATTGCATGACCTGTCATACTTTTGGTTGAACTCATTGGAACATTATAGGCATGGTCACCAAACACAGTTTTAATCGCTTTGGTTTCCATCTCATCGTTTAGTTGGGTTGCTGTACCATGAGCATTGATATAGTCAATGTCTTCAGGATTGAGTTGTGCTTCTTCTAGTGCGCGTCTGACAGCTTCAGTTGCACCATTTGCGGATGGGTCAGGTGCTGTCATATGGTAGGCATCGGACGTTGAGGCATAGGCAACTAATTCTGCAAGGATATTTGCACCGCGTGCTTTTGCGGATTCAAGTTCCTCAATCATGATAATACCTGCACCTTCGCCAAATACCATCCCACTACGATTGGCATCAAAGGGTTTCATTGCTGTTTGTGGACTATCATTTTCACGCGAGCAAGCACCGATACGGTCAAATGCCGCAATGCCTAATGGTAAAATTGGATTTTCACCTGCGCCTGCCAAGGCTCTATCAATGCGCCCAGCTCGTATTAAATCATAGGCTAGACCGATGCAATCTGCACCTGTTGCACAAGCTGAAACCAATGTTGCTGAAGGACCATTTAAGCCAAGCTCAAGTGCGACTAAATCGCTACCACCGTTTGCCATCAACATGGGTATTGCAAATGGAGTCATTCGACGTGGATCGCCTGTATCTTCAACTAACTTTGACCAATATTGATAACTGGACATGCCACCCACTGCCGAGCCGATAATTGCGCTCGTCCGCTTGCGAGTCTTATCGTCATATTCAATTCCTGAATTTTCATGAGCTTCCATAGCAGCTTTCCAGATAAGGTGTTGGAAAGGGTCACTACGACGAATCAACTTTGATGACATATAATCGTTGGCATCAAAGTTTTTCGCTTCTGCCGCAATTTGTACAAGATAGTTAGACACATCAAACTTGGTGATGGGTCCCATCCCACTTTGCCCATTTACAATATTTGTCCACGTATCAGAAATATTGTTGCCAACGGCAGTAATAATCCCCAATCCCGTTACAACGACACGACGGGTCATGAGACACTCCAAACATTAGTCATTATTTAAGTAGTCCTTGATATTTTTGTACCACAGCTTATTGTGGAATACTAGCTTATGAATTGTGTTTATCCTTGGCAGATGGAACATACTCTCCCTCTATCCATGCCTCACCATCTGCTCCAACTTCTTTTTTCCAAACAGGTACAATTTCTTTGAGCCGATCTATGCCATAGCGTGCCGCTTCGAAACATCCATCATCACGATGTGGCGATGAACAGGCGATTAAAACAGTGTTTTGACCGACGTGTAAACGCCCAATACGCTGTGCAATGGCAATACCTTCGACCTTTTCCCAACGGTCTCGGATTTCTGCGGCAACTTGCTTCATTTTTGCGATTGCCATCGGTTTGTAGGCTTCATACTCAAGATATTCTGTTTCGGGTATATGCCCATCTTTATTTGTTTTACCACGTACCATTCCACTGAATAAACACACTGCACCTGTTTTCGATGTGGTAATGGCTTCGACAATTTCATCGTGATTGACAGCTTCTTCTGGTAATAGATAGATTTCGGGACGATCATTACTTTGCCCTGAACCACCACTTACAGGTGGGAAAAAGGCAATTTCATCACCATCGCTGACGGTATCGTGATTAAAGGCAAATTCTTCATTAATGGCTGCAAGTGCGATTTTGATATTGTCTGTGACGGTCGGATAACGATTCATCAATTCTTGGCGCACATCTTGAACTGTTTTCGTATTATCGCTAAGTTCGAGGGTGAGTCGTTTTTCACCAACTAAATCTCGTATTGTTGCAAAAAATAGAATATTGATTTGCATAGTGTCCTCATTTGCTGGCTATATAGTCTCCATGTACGCCACCCCGTTTTTCGAGCAAGCGTATATCAGATAGACGCATTTCGCGGTCAACAGCTTTCGCCATATCATAAATTGTCAATGCAGCAATCGATACAGCAGTTAATGCCTCCATCTCAACACCTGTTTTACCTGTTGTTTTGGCTGTTGCGATGATGTCCACTGTATTATTTTCTTCATTAATGGTGAGTTCAACTGAGATTTTGTTGAGTGGGATTGGATGACAGAGTGGGATTAACTCTGAGGTGCGTTTTGCTGCCATAATTCCTGCAATACGAGCTATGGTCAGTACATCCCCTTTTTTGATATTACCTTCTTTAATGAGTTTAAGAGTCTCTGGTTTCATAGACACTTTACCACCGGCAATCGCAATCCGCTCGCTATCAGGCTTATCTCCCACATCAACCATATCAGCGCGCCCTTGCTCATCTATGTGTGTGAGTTTTTTACTTGTGGACATATATATTGAATTTCCTTATTTTAATATGATTGATTTAATCGTGTTATTAACGCGGTGGTATTCCCACTAATTCAGAAAATATTGCACCTGTTGATAGTATATTTAGTCCTTGGTCTGGGAAAATATCGCGTGTTCCAACCCTTTGTGTTTGTTGTTGCCCAGCGGTGTTTATCCGATAATAACCCAATACAGTACCCCCATTGGTTATCATTTGTGGGGAAGCTGTTACTTGAATCGAATGGTCACATTTTTGACGAGGACCTAACATGCGAATGTTAGCTTCTGGATATGACCCCAGATTACCTGCTTGTCGCCCTCGTAAGCCTGCAATGGGAGCTGGATTGATAATAATGCCAAACCCATTGGTGTTGTCATCGGCTGTAATAACTGTTATATCATCTTCATCATAAACAATCGGTATCATCCCTAATGATGAATTTGTGATGGTTAAGCGCACAGCTAAGATGCCATCATCGCCGATGCCCGTTGATGATACTTCTAACAGTATAGGGTCTTGTACTGAACGTCCAATGATGGATTGATGGGCGGCAAGGTTTTCAGCTTCTGGTAGCCGTGAACAGGGAACACCTGCAAAGAAATAGGGGGATAAATCCGAGACAAACTCAGGTAATAGATTGGGTCCAACAAATACACCGAGGACAATCAATAATATGATTCCAATGAAGGCGTTGGGGTTATCATCATTTCGTCTTAAATATCGTGACACTGGATTATCCTTCTAGCCAATCTATGATTTCTTGCTCAAGTTCGTCCACATTCACTTCTTGTATATTATGCCACAAAATCCCATTATCGTGTCCGCGAAACCATATATCTTGGCGACGGATAAATTTGTGTGTGCTGAATTTTGTAAGCTCTATCATTTCGTCAAGTGGCGCACTATCCAATAAGTGCTGAGCGATTTCAAGATAGCCTAAACCTGTCATCGAGGGCAAGGTGCGACCATAGCCCATGTCGAGCAATTGCTGAACTTCTTCTATAAACCCTTCTTCTATCATCATATCTATTCGTTTATCGGCGCGTGGATAGAGGATGTCGCGGTCAAGTTGTAAACCATAAGTCCGAATGCGATAGGGGGGCGGTTTCTTTTCTTGGAGCTTACTAATTGGCTCACCTGTGACTTGATAGACTTCTAATGCGCGAATGATACGTCGCACATTATTGGGATGTATCTTTTCTGCGGATACGATATCAACTTGGCGGAGGCGGTCATGTAAGGCTTTGGCAGTATTGGCTTCCACAAAGGCTTCTAACTCTGCGCGGATTTCGGGATGGGGGACAACACGGGGGATTGACCAACCTTCCTCGATAGCGGAAATATATTGCCCCGTGCCTCCGACAAGAAAAGGGATTTTGCCTTGCTTGTGTAGCTCGTCGATTTTTTTGTATGCCATATCCTGATATTCAGCGAGTGACAAATTATAGTCAGGGTCAATGATGTCAACGAGGTGATGCGGAATCTGTGCGCGCTCAGCTTGCGTTGGTTTAGCTGTACCAATGTCCATATAACGATAAATTTGGCGGCTGTCTGCACCAATAATCTCGCCGTTGAGTCGTTTTGCAAGTTCGATAGATAGGTGTGTTTTACCAACAGCAGTCGGTCCTAAAATGATAATGAGAGGTGGGGGCTTACCAGTCAAAAGCATCCTCCACATGGTCGATGATGGGTAATTGATTCTTATGAAGGGCGATACCGATGGCATCAACGCGCCATAAGGTGTCTTCATCAAGATTATGTTCGTGTAAGTAGAGATAGATTGTATTGAGCATTTTTTCTCTTTTAGATGGCGTAATGCTGGCAAAAGCGGATTCTGTATTTGTGCTATGCCGTGTTTTGACTTCTACGAAAACAAGTGTTTGCTGTTGTTTGGCGATAATGTCAATTTCACCATGACGTGATGACCAATTGGTTTCGATGATTGTATAGTTTTTTTGCGTCAGAAAATTGACTGCAATTTCTTCGCCTTTTTTGCCTGTGCCTTGCGTATGACTCATGATTTTGCCTTCTGATTTGTGCATTTTCAATGATATTCTCATCTGTATCCAGTATCAACCGCTAGTCTACTGTTGAAAAAACCTGAAATTCCGTTAATATTCCTTAGCTTTTGTAAACCATTCTTTATAGTCATCATTATGGATGGCATAGATATAGAAACAGGGAGCCTAATATATGTTTAGTTTGGAATTGACGGTCATTATTGCGATAGTGGCTAGTATAGTTGGACTTGGCTTTGCGTTTTATCAACGCAATTTTGTCATGTCTCAAAGTGAAGGTACAGACCGCATGAAGTTTATTGCGGCTGCAATTCAAAAGGGGGCGCAAGCCTTTCTAACGCGTGAGTATCGTGCAGTATCTTTTCTGGTTGCTGGCGTAACAGTTGTACTCATTATCTTGAGCTTTATTCCGGGGTCTGGAATGAGTTTGCTGACTCCAATCGCATTTGTTTTGGGTGCGATTGCATCAGGTGTTGCAGGTTATATGGGGATGTACATTGCTGTACGTGCGAATGTCCGTACTGCACAAGCTGCTTCTGAAAGCCTAAATAAAGGTCTACGGGTAGCATTTGCAAGTGGTACAGTCATGAGTACCTTGGTTGTCTCATTGGCACTCCTCGGTATCAGCATCTTATTCATTATTTTTGTGAATGTTCTTGAAGGTGACGCTGCACAAGCTGCCTCCGCATTGGCTGGATTTGGTTTTGGTGGTACATCCATCGCAATTTTTGCGCGTGTCGGTGGTGGTATCTACACCAAAGCGGCAGATGTGGGTGCTGACCTTGTTGGTAAAACCGAAGCTGGCATCCCAGAAGATGATCCTCGTAACCCTGCAACAATCGCTGATAATGTGGGTGATAATGTGGGTGATGTGGCTGGTATGGGGTCTGACTTGTTTGAAAGTTATGCAAGCTCGATCATTGCTGCCTTATCATTGGCGACAACCGTTGGGGCATTTACGGGTGACGGTGTTCTTGCGGCACAAGTTTTCCCACTCTTGGTTGCAACCTCTGGTTTGCTTATCAGTATTCTTGCGAGCTTCCTTGTTAAAACTGAAGAAGGTGCGGACCAAGAGAAACTCTTAGGTAGCATCCGTACAGGTGTTTATGGCGCATCAGGAATGATTGCAGTTGTCATTATTATTCTTGGTTTGATTCTACCCTTTGGTGGTGCTGGTATCGGCGTTGTTATTGCAACACTCAGCGGTCTTGTGGGCGGTGTCGCGATTGGTTACTTCACTGAATACTTTACGGCTGATACATACGGTCCTACTAAATCACTGTCTGCTTCGGCTGAAGGTGGTGCAGGTATCATCGTTATTCGCGGTCTTGCACTCGGTATGATGAGTACACTTGCTCCAGTGATTATTGTTGTACTTGTAACTCTAGTTGCAACTTACTTTGCTGGTCTCTATGGGGTGGCTGTGGCTGCTGTGGGTATGCTCTCTACATTGGGTATTACACTCGCGACAGATGCTTACGGTCCTGTAGCTGATAACGCTGGTGGTATTGCGGAAATGTCCGATATGCCAGAAGAAGTCCGCGAACGCACAGATGCACTTGATAGCCTCGGTAATACAACCGCTGCTACAGGTAAAGGTTTTGCTATTGGCTCTGCTGCAATGACAGCACTTGCTTTGACTGCAGCATTCATTACTGCATTGACAGCCAGTGGCGGTACAGCATTGGGTACATTCACGAATGTAGGTGCGGTTCTCATTGATCCAAGATTGGTGACAGGTCTGTTTATCGGTGGATTGTTGCCTTATATCTTTAGTGCCTTGACTATGGTTGCTGTGGGTGATGCGGCTCAACAAATTGTTGAAGAAGTCCGTCGTCAATTCCGTGAAATTGCAGGGATTATGGAAGGTACTGCTGAACCTGATTACGAACGTTGTGTTGCGATTAGTACAGATAGTGCAATCAAACAAATGATTTTACCGGGTGCTATTGCTGTCGGTGTTCCAGTTGGTTTGGCACTCCTTGCGGTATTGGGTAAAGGGAATATATTAGGTGAATTTATTTCACCCATGACCCTTGTTGGTGTTTTGCTCGGTTCATTAGTATCGGCATTTATGCTTGCTGTGATGATGGCTAACGCTGGTGGTGCTTGGGATAATGCTAAGAAGCACATCGAAGCGGGTAACTACGGCGGTAAAGGTTCAGATGCTCATAAAGCTGCGGTTGTTGGTGATACTGTTGGTGACCCGTTCAAAGATACATCAGGTCCTTCGCTCAACATCTTGTTGAAATTGTTGGCGATTGTGTCACTCGTGATTGCTCCATTGATTGGTAGTGCATTCCCAGCTGATGCGTCAACAGCATTGGGCGATAATGTACCTGCTATTGAACAAACAGTTGAGGGTATCGACCAAGGTGACGATGCTGTTGTTACTGAAGACGACGAAGATAATGCCACAACTGATGCTCAAGATGCTGATACTTCTGAAAGCGATACCGACGAAGGTGACGACGAAGAAGCAGCAGAATCTGGCGACTAGTTTGTTTTTGTATTCTTCTACAGATTAAGATAAAGTGGTGGTATCAGATTATTGTTCTGATGCCACTTTCTTTTTATCTGGAAGATGAAAATAATGCCTCAAATTAGTGTTAATAATACGAATATTCATTATGAAGAATCAGGACAGGGTGCGGAGACAATCGTTTTCTCTCATGGTTTATTGTGGTCTACTCGTATGTTCGATAATCAGGTTGCTGTTTTAAAAGACAACTATCGTGTGATTACATATGATCATCGTGGGCAGGGACAAAGTGACGTTGCTGAATCTGATTATGATATGGACACACTTTCTGAAGATGCAATTGCTTTAATTGAGAAGCTAAATCTGGGTAAAGTACATTTTGTTGGTTTGTCGATGGGCGGATTTGTGGCAATGCGAATTGCTGCGCGTCGCCCTGATTTATTAAAGTCCCTTATTTTGATTGAAACGTCAGCAGAGCCAGAACCTCAAGAGAATATCCCGAAGTATAAAATGCTGAATTTGGTAGCGCGTTGGCTGGGGTTTGGCTTAGTGACAAATTCAATCATGCCGATTATGTTTGGGCAGACATGGTTGAATGATTCTAGTCGAGCAGACGAACATGAGTATTGGAAAAAACAATTACAGAGTAATCATCGAATTGGCATTACACGGGCTGTAAATGGGGTTGTGAATCGTAAAGGGATTTCGGATGAGCTTACTAATATTACTGCTCCGACGCTGATTATGGTGGGTGATGAAGACGTTGCGACAGTGCCTGCAAAAGCTGAGCGTATTCATCAGGCTATTTCTAATTCTAAACTTGTCTATATCCCACAAGCAGGGCATACCTCTACAGTGGAACATCCTACCAAAGTGAATCAAACGATTCTTGAGTTTTTATCTGAGTTGCTATCATAATCGACATTGAAAAATTCTGAGAATATGACCATTATTTGTAGCGATAATGAATTTACTGAACCTAAAAAAAGGGATTTGTCATGAAAATCGAAGCGGATGGGCCACGGGGTCTATATTTTGAAGAATTTGAAGTCGGTGCAACCATGCGAACTCGCGGACGCACCATCACTGAAGCGGATTTGGTACAGTTTGCTGGTCTGACGGGTGACTATAACCCGATGCACACCGATGCTGAATATAGTAAAGATGGCTTTATGGGGCAACGGGTCGCGCATGGTATGTTGACGATTAGCTATGCAGTTGGACAGGCTTATCAATTGGGTATTCTTGAGCGGACTGTGTTGGGCTTTCGTGGGCTGGAAATGAAATTTAGTAATCCTGTCTATATCGGTGATACCATTCATGCGGAGTTAAAAGTTGCGGAAACAAAACCTGCTAAACGGTTGGGTGGTGGTGTTGTTACTTTAGAGATGCGGATTATTAAGCAAGATGGCAAAATTGCTCAAAAGGGTAATCTTATTTTGTTGATGATGTCTGAACCTGAGGCTGAATAATTTACCACTTTGCTTGAAACTCAGTTGCAATCTGAATCGTCTGTAGGTGGATGTCTACGATGTCGTCCACCTGCTCTGCATAACCGCCCCCCATTGTGACTGCTACAGGAATCCTTTCTGCAAAACACATCCCCAATATCATCCTATCGCGCTGTGCTAAACCTGTTTTGGTCAGTGATAATTTTCCGAGTTTATCGCCTACATAGGGGTCTGCACCTGATTGATAAATGACGAGGTCAGGCTGTTGCAGATAGAGGATGCGCTCAACAGCAATCTCAAGTGTGTCGAGGTAATCTGTATCGTTTGTACCATCGGCTAAACCAATGTCAAAGTCGCTGGGGAATTTGCGGAATGGAAAGTTTTTCTCACCATGAATCGAGAATGTATAGATGCTAGTGTCATCGTGGGTAATTTCTGCTGTTCCGTTACCTTGATGTACGTCGCAATCAATAATGACGATTTTTTGTGCTAGACCTTCTGCTTGTATAGCTCTTGCGCCAATTGCACTATCATTAAATACACAATAACCCTCACCGTGGTCTGTACATGCGTGATGTGTTCCACCAGCTAAATTTGCTGAAACCCCTGCAGATAAAGCTGTGCGACAAGCTGATATTGTTCCACCTGATGACCGCCGTGAGCGTTCCACAAGTTCCGGTGACCACGGAAAACCAACCCGCCGAATCTCTTTTGATGAGAGTGTTCCATTTTTGACTTTATCGAGATAGTCAGGGAGATGCGCCCGTAAAATATCAATATCCGTTGCGCCATCTGGCACATGTAAACACCCTGTTGATAGGGTGTCTGTTTCGATTAACTGTTGGCGGAGTCGAGCATATTTGCTCATCGGGAAACGGTGTCCATCGGGCAAAGGGAGAACAAAGTGGTCACAGTAATAGGCAATCATAAGCTACCAATAAATCATGTTAAAATAGAATCGAAAGCATAGCACAAACAGGATATAAAATGAAGAAAAAGCGCAATTCAATTAGGGTTTCATATACTTAACACCATACTAAGTATCGTAATGAAAATATTGATGATACCGATACTATTGATGTTGATTCTTGTTGGTACATTTTCTTTACCACTGTTGTATCAGAATACAGTTGCTCAATATGTCGAACTTAATCTTAGTGAAATTGGTACAAATATATTTTATTCAACTACACATAGTCGACAACAAACGCCTGAGCAGATTAGGTGGATTGTGCGGTATGAAAGTTCTTGTCCCCAAATGTATTGTCAATCTTTGGAGTTGACAATGAAAAATCTTGATGAGCAATTTCAAAATATCAGTTGGATTGTTGACGAGAAAAGTACTGATTCCCTATCGAACCAATGCGAACTTTTGATACCCGAATTCAAATCACATCTGGCATACGAATTGGAGTTTCGTAAGTATATTGTTAATGAACCGTCAATTGTAAAAGACTCGTGGGATTATTTGTATATACCACCGCCATATGCCTGTGTTGTAATATATTCAAACTATCCCAGTACCGACAAGTATCGGCATTTTAGGCACATTGTCGTCACGGTAAACCCCATTTTACTTTGGGATGCTTGATCTAAGTGTAAAAATCTTTAGCTATCCTCAATTATCATCTGAGTAGTAACTTTCCCAGATAACATGACCATCGGGACACCGCCCCCAGGATGCGTTGTGCCACCGACATAATACAAACCTTTGACATCTTGACTGCGATTATGGGGTCTTTTAAAGGCTGCAAAGCGGTTGTTGGGTGATGGTCCATAGAGTGCGCCACGCCATCCACCTGATAAATTTTGTAGGTCAGCTGGTGTA
>CAYGTY010000006.1:0-46105 GCA_964352825.1 uncultured Anaerolineaceae bacterium | reverse complement strand
TCCATAGAGTGCGCCACGCCATCCACCTGATAAATTTTGTAGGTCAGCTGGTGTAAGATGTTTTTCGACTTTGATTTTATCGCGGATGTCTAAATCATATTTCGTTGCGAGAATATTCAAAATCTTGTCACGGTAAACTTGCTGATTTTTCTGCCAATCATATTTATCGGATAGGGCAGGTGCATTTACAAGGATAAACCAGTTTTCATGATTATCAGGTGCATGTTGTGGGTCTGTTTTGCTGGTTATGCAGAGATAAATGGTTGGGTCATCTGGCATGACTTCATCGTCAAAAATTTGCTTAAACTCATGTTTATAATCCGATGAAAAGAAGATGTTGTGATGTGCCAGTTGCGGATAATTGCCTTCAACGCCAAGCATCAGCACAAAGCCAGAACAGGAAAAGTCTGCTAATTCCATTTTTTGGAGCTTCGATGTTGATGGTGTTCCGTCTGGAAGTAGATATTTAGCGGTGGTTGTGACATCGACATTCGATACAACAATATCTGCATCCATTACTTGACCTGTTGCCAGTGTAACGCCTATTGCTTGATTATTTTGCACATTAATTTGCTCTACACCACAATCTGTTTTTATGGTCACACCGAGTTCGATTGCGATTTTTTCCAATGCTTGTGCGATGCTATAAATGCCATTTCGTGGATACCAGACTCCGCCCGTGAGTTCGACATGGGCAATAACATTGAGCGTGGCTGGAGCGACGTATGGACTACCACCGACATAAGTTGCGAATCGTCCGAGTAGTTGGCGCATTTTATCAGATTTGACAAAGCTATTAATTGCGCCGTTCATTGTGCGGAAAGGGTCAGCTTTGAGCCAATCTTGAATCGGGACTTTGGCAAAGCTAGCAGGTGTTGGCGGTTTATCATAGATAAAGACAGGACCTGTGATGCGGTGGATTTGGGCAGCATAAGCCAAATAGCTTAAGTAACCTTCAATATCGCGTTCTTCAAGTTTACTGATTTCGCCTGCCATCGTTGACCAATCCCGACTGGCATTGAATATTGTGCCATCAGGATAAAAATATCGTGTTAAGGGGTCTACGGGTAAAAATGTGATGTAATCGTCTAAATTCCTATCGACAGTTTTAAACAAATCTTCAAAAACATGGCGCATTGTAATCACAGATGGTCCTGTATCCCAGCGGAATCCAGCTTCTGTGTGTTCATACATCTTGCCACCGACTTGTGGGTTTTTCTCTAGGACAGTGACAGCATAGCCAGCATGAGCAAGACGAATCGCTGTTGTTAATCCACCGACCCCTGCTCCAATGATGATGACCGATTTAGGCATGAACTTGACTTTCTACAACAGCTTTCTGATTGATAATGCGACCTTTCCAGCGCGGACCACCTGTGTAATGCCAAGTGATAGACCGAATGGCGATAAGCGTCATTAACATGACCGAAAAAGGCATGGCGATTGCATCAAATAGCCGTTGATGTGTAAAGCTGGCGGATAGCGCACGGATGAGCATGACTTGCATAATGAAGATAGCTAACCATAAACGATATTCTGGAAATGCTATTAATAGTATGACAGGTAGTAGAAAGACAACAAAGTGAAAAATAATTGACATAGAAAGCGCGATAACACTGTTGCCATATCCAGCTAAGATATTTTTGGCAAAACCATCTCTTACTGTCTCCCAATTCTCATACATCCGACAGGTGATTAACTCGTTTGCATCTGCCATCCATAAGCTATAGCCTGACTTTTTAACAACGCGAGCAAGGTTAACATCATCGAGGACATTATTGGCGACGACCGTATGCCCACCAATTGCATCATAGATATTTCGTTTCCAGACCATGCACTGTCCATTAGCGGCGGCAAATATGCTAAATGGGGAATAGTGGGTCATAAAAGTCGGTAAATAGGTGAGAATTGCAAATGCCATTAAGGGGACGGTGAATCGTTCTGCATAGGTGATTGTCTGCTGTGTTGACCATACAGTGAATAAGTCCGCATCACGCTGTCTCATTTGATATAACAAGGCTTCTAGTGCATTCTCTGACCATTGGACATCAGCATCTGTAAAGACCAGAATATCGCCTTGCGCCTGTTTTGATAATTGATGACATGCCCAACTTTTACCCATCCACCCAGCAGGAAGTGAGCTACCGTTGATAACTTGTAGTCGCTTGTCTTGAATGGCATCTAAAATTTGGGCTGTGTTATCTGTGGAATTATCATTGAGAACAATGACTTCGATATTTGTGTATGATTGCTTTAAGAGATTTCTGACTGTCTGTTCGATAATGTGAGCTTCGTTGCGGGCAGGAATAAGGATTGATACAAGTTGCTCACTTGAGATAGATTGGCTTTTGTTGAGGCGCGGAAATGTCAATACATTGATTATCGTCACACCTGTTAATGCGATTAGCACAATGGCAATAAAATAAATGAGTAGTTCCATATTATACAGCCTCGGTTTTGCGAGGAAGCATTGGAAGCCAGTAATTAATCCCTGGTGCTTGTGATAAATCTTCACGATGTTTGTAAGCGAAGATTAGGGTATTCCCAAACCAAAAGAGTAGAAGTGTAGGGTCATTTCTAGTCAAAATTAAATAGACAAATAGACTTACCATCGTCAGCATGACTGCCCAACCACTAATCTTGACCGACAAAAACCAGTATAGGAGCATAATACCTAGCACAGTTGGTACTTCCCAGATGGTTAAACCAATCCATGACCCAAATGTTGCGCCGACTGCTTTTCCACCTTTGAATTTGAGGAAGGGTGAGAAGGCGTGACCTAAAATTGGAGCTAAGGCGATAATGACAAGCTCAATACCTGTGATGCCCAATATCCATTTAGCAATAAAAACAGGTATCATTGCTTTGGACATATCGAGAAATCCTGCTAATATGCCCCAATGCTTACCTCCTGCACGGAATACATTGGTTGCCCCTGGATTATGGTCGCCGAAGTCTCGTATATCTTTGCTAAGTGCAAATTTACCGATGATAACAGAAAAGGGGATTGCACCTGAGATAAAGGCGATAATCGCAATCAATAGGCTCATTTAGGTTGCCCTCGATATCGTGAAATGGCAGTGAATAGAAATACACCCATCGCGATGCCACCTACAATTGCAGGTCCTTGTTGTTCCCAAAAGAAGAATTGCCCGAATGTTTGCAAAAACCAAACAACTGAATACACTGCTATGAGCGGTAGGGCAGGTAAATTTTGTGGACGAACCACTAATGTGACCACAAAGGCGGTTAGTATCCACCCAAAGTAATTTATCCACGGGATGCCGAAGTAGCCGACAGGGTTATCCCAAACCCAAAATCCCCAACTGACCATCTGCGGGTCAAGGAATAAATCCCAAGCTGTCATAGCCAAAGCACTAATTAGTGCGAAGATGAGATGCTGATTGATACTACGTTGCCCCATGAATCGGGTAATGGTTTGTGCAATTGCCCAAGATGGCGCGAGCATCATAAACCATGCAATCGGTATGATGAGTGGGACATGCGCGATTTGTGGTTGTAGTAATTCTGTATAGTTATATTCTCCAAAGGGAATGCCTGTTGATGAACCGATAAATTCAGCAAACCATGTCATGATAGCCACAACACTAAATACAATTAAGGTTCGCTTTTGCCCCCATTGTAGTGCGACGATATATAGCACAGCAATAAATTGCGTGATAAGCCCTAATGTGACGGCTATTGGGATAATCTCCTTGCCCCATAACCATTTTTGAATCGGTACAGAAATCATCGTTATTGTCCACAGTGTGATGAAGAATATACTATTGCGCTGTGTGGTTGTTATATTGATTGGTAGTTTAAATAACTGTCGGGTGAGACTTGTCATCAATTGATTTACCTATTGTTGTTTTCAAATTGTAATGCAAATTGTTGTATGTGGGACTGGACTTTTTCCCAATGTGGTTTTGCTGTATCTGTAAGATTATGGTCTCCATCCACAAGAATATAATTCACATCCGCTCGCATATTCTGGACAAGGATTTGTGTGAGTTGTGGCTTAACGAGCTCATCTTGCCGTCCCTGAATAACTGTTGTGGATGTTGTGATTTGTGAAACCGATTGACGGGCTTGGTTGCCTGCAATGCGAATTTGATTAATCATAGTTGTGGGTATGGTTAGGTCTAAAATTTGTTCTCGTACGGTTGGGTCATCAATGTCGGCAGATGGCATCCATTCTTTTATTGTTGCTCTGAAGTCAGGGTCAGTGAAATCAGGTTTAAATAGTGTAAATGGCTTGAACGTAGGAAGAACCATTTTGATGGCTGGTAAAGTCGCCCATAAGAGATGCTCGATTTTCCAGAATGGGGCGAGGAGTAATAAGCTGTCCAATTCGCTCGATATACTGGCTTGAATAGATAATGCACCACCCATAGAAAAACCAATAAGTACCAATTTTTCATAGTGTTGACGGTAGTATTGTATGGCGTTGAGGACTGCCGATAGCCATTCTGTATAGGTTTTATCGGGTAATGAGTTGATTTCAATTCCAAACCCCGGTAAGAGAAGCGCATGGACTGTCCATCCCTGTTCATTTAGGGTTTCAGCAATTGGACGCATTTCATTCGGAGTCCCTGGGAAACCATGAACGAGAACTGCGCATATATCTTTGTGACCTTCTAATGTGAAGGCTTGGTGTATTTCATCTTGGAATGTTTGGCTAAAATCTAACATGATGCCTGCTTTTTAGATAAATCATTTGCTAAATGTAGACGACTTAGATTAGGAGAGGGTAAATATGAGTTGATTATGTTGTTAAGCCTTTGGATTGCGATAGATTTGTATGGTTTTACTTTCAAATATGAGTTCCCACGTTTTAACATGGTTTAGCATCTTGGCAACAACGGGCATATGAACAGCACCCCAATCTCGCCATAAATTATCGACAATTGCATATCGTGCATTTTTATAGTCTATATCAAATGCGAAGCGTTCTGGAAAAAGACTCGATGGAAAATGTACACTATCTGCTTGGCTGAGACTAGAAATCTGAAAATCAGTGACATCTTGGTCGAACATCCACGCAAGGGTGGGCGAGGTGATGATAAGCCCTCTTTCTTTCTCATAGTCAAATACATCTTTTGCTTGATGAGCTTCATCAGTAGAGATAAGGAAATGCTCAATGCCAATCACAAAACCAGATTGTATATCTCGATAGATTCCGATAACTGAGATAAGACATATTAAACTACACATGATTACTGATATTGAGTCAATCGAAATTTGTATTGATGAAATTATTTTTTTGATGGTTGAACTAGAATAATAGAGTAGTGCTGATGAGCCAATCGCAAAAAATGGGGTGAAGGGAATCATATAATAGGCACTCAGATTATAAAGCGCGACTGTTCTTCCACTTATCATAATCGGTATGACGATGAATAGTATCAGCGCCCACTTAAGTTGTCTTTGCTTGATAAAGACTGTACCAACTACTCCCAATAACACCCATACCGAATCACTCAAAATAATTCGGACATTATTGAATAAATTGTCAATTTGCAGATTCAGAGGTAACCCTCCTGCACGAGCGAGGGTATAGCTTAGGTCATAGATGAAAATTTGAGGGTGTTGGCTTAACTCGTAGCTAGCATAAATCGCAAATGGTACGCTTAAAACAAACATAGAAACAAATAGTGTTTTGCGATTGAAAAGTAGATTGAATAATATAACTGCTGGGATGAAGCTAAAAGCAATAAAGTCTGATAATGTTGCAAGACCTAGAGTTAGACTCGCTAGGATAATATATTTTCTAGCTTGATGGCGTTTAAACTTAAGAAGAAGTGCGACACTTATTAAAATGAGTAGACCTGTTAAATTATAGCTAAATCCAAAACGGCTATAGATGACAGAAAAAGGATTAATAGACAAAAGAGCCATGCTAATAAGTGCAAATATCTTATTGCGACTCCCTAAATAAGCCACTTTATAGGTCATTGCGACGGTCAGCATACCGATAAATGAAGTTAAAATACGCAGAAATAGCATATCAACGCCGACAAGTCGAAACCAAAAAGCCAGTAAATGCTCAAATAATGGCAATCGTGCGGCAATCAAATAAGAATCGGTTATTCCTAAATAAAAATCATTGCCCGTGATGAGGTGGCGTGCAATTTCAATATGTGTTCCTTCATCAGTATACCAAGCTGGATTCCAATTTAAGTTATGAAACCTTAAAAATACTGCAATTAAGATGATGATTGTTATGAATAAATAATAGTAAATCGAATTTGCTAGAGATATTTTTTGTACTAGATGTTTCATCAAAAGTAACCTATACCACACTATGAACAGACAAAATTTAGAATCCGCTTAGCAAACTACACTCTTATTTAATCGTATACTTATTAAACTGCCAAAATTTAATACCTTTCTCATTCTGACCTCATGCTTCACTAGGGCATTTCAGAGATAAACGTATAGTACAAACACGGAGGAACACATGTCAAAAGTAATTGTGATAGGAAGTGGCTTTGGTGGTTTAGGCGCAGCAATCCGCCTTGCAGCAAAAGGTCATGATGTCGAGATAATTGAAAAACGAGATAAACCTGGTGGACGGGCTTACGTCTACGATATAAACGGCTTTAAATTTGATGGTGGACCGACAGTTATTACTGCACCATTTATGTTTGATGATTTATGGGAAGCGGCTGGTAAACGGCGTGAAGATTATTTCGATATGGTGCCGTGTGATCCATTTTATCGTATCTTCAATCATGAAGGACGGAAATTTGATTATAATGGCGATGAAGATTTTATCCTCGAACAAATCCGCGAGTGGAGTCCTGAGGATGCTGATGGCTATCAAAAATTCATGGCTACAACACAAGCAATTTTCCAAAAGGGCTTTGTGGAATTAGCAGATAAACCATTTCTTAAATTCACCGATATGCTCAAGGTTGCCCCTGATTTAATTAAGATGCAATCTTATTTGAGTGTCTATCGGTATGTGTCTCAATTCGTCAAGAACGATTTCTTACGGCGAACCTTTTCTTTCCATCCCTTATTAATTGGTGGTAACCCATTTGATTCACCGTCAATTTATGCAATGATTCACTATCTTGAACGTGAGTGGGGGATTCATTACGCGGTTGGTGGGACAGGTGCAATTGTTGATGCGATGGTAAAATTGTTTACCGACATTGGCGGTAAGATTCGTCTGAGTACAGAAGCTGAAGAAATATTGATTGAGGGCAAACAAGCAACAGGTGTACGCCTTGCTAATGGTGAAATTTTACGGGCTGATGATGTAGTTTGTAATGCTGATGTGGGCTTTGTCTATGAAAATATGATTGACCAACGCCATCAAAGCCGATTTATGAAATTGAAAATGGGCAAAATGAAATATAGTATGTCCCTGTTTGTGATTTACTTTGGTACAAAGAAGCTCTATCGAGATCAAGGCTTGTCACATCATAATATCATTTTAGGTGAACGCTACAAAGAATTATTGAGTGATATTTTCAATAAGCATCACTTATCCGAAGATTTTTCGCTTTACCTACATATGCCGACACTAACTGACCCTTCAATTGCACCTGATGGATGTGAGAACTTTTACGTTCTTTCTCCTGTGCCACATGAAGGTAGTGGGATTGACTGGAAGACGCAGGCAAAACCCTATCGTGATAGAATTATGCAATTCTTGGAGGATAATTATCTACCTAATTTGCAGGAAAATATCATTGCAGAACACTATATCGACCCTTCGCATTTTAGTGGTGTTTTGAATAGTCGTATGGGGGCTGCGTTTTCAATCCAACCGACATTGACACAATCTGCATGGTTCCGCCCGCATAATAAAGCAGAAGACTTTGAGAATATCTATTTTGTTGGCGCAGGGACACACCCCGGTGCAGGCTTACCCGGTGTTTTATCTTCATCTATTATTGTCGAGAATTTGATTGGATCTGCGGTTACGGAAACTGTAGCTCAGCCAATATCAACTAGAAAGCTAGAGCCAGCCACATGAGTATTATTCAATCACAACAATCATGGGAAATGAGCTTGCTTCTTGCAGCACAAGAGGCGTTTCATAGCAATACATTACACGGGCGTACATCATTCGATTCGTCTCGCTTAGTTGAAGCATATGATCATTGTGAACGGATTACTCGCTATCATAGTCGCACATTTTTTGTTGCGTCGGGCTTGATGCCAACAGAGAAGAAAACAGCAACACGCGCACTTTACGCATTTTGTCGTATTACAGATGATATTGTCGATAATGCGAGTTCTGAATCTGAGCGTTTGGAAAAGTTAGAGCAATGGCAACAGGCTGTTATGGATAGTGGTACATCTGTTGATGGTTTGGCTGAGCTTGCATGGGCGGATACACAAGTCCGTTTTAATATTCCACATGGATATGCACAACAACTCATTGATGGTGTTTCTCAAGATTTTGCAAAAAGTCGATATGATACCTTTGCTGAATTAGCTGAATATTCATACGGTGTTGCCTCAACGGTTGGTTTGATGGCAATGCACATCACTGGATTTTCAGGTCAACAGGCGATTCCCTATGCAATCAAGCTGGGAGTCGCTTTGCAAATGACTAATATCTTGCGTGATGTAGCTGAAGATTGGGCGCGTGGACGGATTTATCTACCGCAAGATGAATTGCGCGAATTTGGTTTGTCTGATGCGACAATTGCTGATGGGATTGTGACTGAAGCATGGCGTGATTTTATGCGTTTCCAGATTGCTCGGGTACATCGTTTATATGATGAGGCTTTACCGGGCGTGCAAATGTTAGACTCTGATGGACGGTTTGCCATTGGGGCAGCGGCTGGATTGTATCGTGCGATTCTTGATGATATTGAAGTACACGATTATGATGTATTTAGCCGTCGGGCGCATATCGGGATGTTGGGTAAATTATCCAGACTCCCCCGTATATGGTGGGAATCTCGATAGGCTATCTATTGAATCGTTGTTGTCTGGAGAAATCATGAAAATTGGAATCGTTGGTAGTGGTATGGTCGGTGCGACGGCAGCGTATGCCCTTGTGATGCAGGGGATTGGTCGCAAAATTGTACTGGTTGACCTTGACCTCAAACGCGCACAAGCCGAAGCAGATGATATTTATCATGCTGTGCCATTTGCAGAGCCCATGGAAATTGAAGCGGGTGGTTACGATGCACTCAAAAATTGCCGTATTGTGATTGTTGCGGCTGGTGTGGGTCAAAAACCTGGGGAAACGCGTATCGAATTACTGGGGCGTAATGCTGAAGTTTTTCGTCAAGTTATTCCTTCTGTGCTTGAGTATGCGCCTGATGCGGTGCTTGTTGTGGCTACAAACCCCGTTGATGTGATGACACATATCACTGCAAAGATTGCTCGTGAACACGGTGTCCCATCTTCGCGTATCGTTGGCTCTGGAACAACATTAGATACTGCACGTTTTCGCACATTACTCGGGCGTGAGATGGGTGTTGATTCTCCTCATGTTCATACTTATGTGATTGGCGAACACGGTGATTCTGAAGTATTAACTTGGTCACTGACCACTGTTGCGAATATCCCATTAGAGGAATTTTGTCGTCAACGGGGTGTGATCTTGGATAATGAGGTTAAAGCGCGGATTGATAATAATGTGCGCCGTGCTGCGTATCATATTATTGAAGGTAAAGGCGCAACGTATTATGGGATTGGTAGTGCGCTCGCTAAAATATGTGATGTGATTTTACACGACCAACGCTCGATTATGACAGTGTGTACACCTCAAACGGAAATTGCAGGTATACAAGATGTGACTGTCGCAATGCCTCATATGCTAGGTGGGGATGGTGTGATTGATAGCTTCCCCTTGCCATTATCTGATGATGAGCAACAAAAATTGCATGAGAGTGCAGCCTTAATTCGTGGGTTATTAGATGACCTTGAACAAGCTGGAAAACTTTAATATAGGATACTTTTATATATGACCTACTTCGGATTCTTAGCCATATTTCTAGGTGTTCCCATTCTCTTATTAAGTTTGTGGACGATTCGTGATTACCGCAGACAGGTGTGGATGCCGACTTCTCTGAGTTTATGGCAACCGTGGATTGTACTTGTCGTATTGTGTTTGGTTGCCTTTGTCTATACAACACCATGGGATAATTATCTGGTTGCTACAAGCGTTTGGTGGTACGACATCGACTTGGTGACAGGTATTGTATTGGGCTATGTTCCGATTGAAGAATATACTTTTTTCATTGTTCAACCAGTTATGACGGGATTATTACTGTTTACATTGGCTCGTTATACCTCCTCTGACAATCAACCTGCAGATAGTAAGCAGATACGACTCATAGCAACTGGCGGCATCGGAATTTTATGGATCATATCTGTTGTTTTGCTGATTTTGTCTTTGACGACTCCGGAATGGAAATCCTATACGTATCTCGCGCTAGAGTTGTCATGGGGATTGATACCTTTGATGATTCAGCTTATTTTTGGTGCTGATATTTTATGGCGACATCGTAAAATTGTGTTTCTGACAATTGTTTTATCGACACTATATCTGAGTTTTGCTGATGCACTTGCGATTGGGTCAGGGACATGGACAATTGACCCGCAACAATCCTTGAATATCTATCTCGGTGGTGTCTTGCCAATTGAGGAGTTCATATTCTTCTTGTTGACGAATACTTTGGTTGTTATGGGATTGACTTTGGCACTCTCTGAAGAAAGTCTGGTACGGGCTAATAATATAGTGTTTTTGCGCCCTTTGGTACGCTTACATCCTGCGTATACGGGTTAAAGAGATGATGATGTTCCGACGTTTTCAATCAAAATTATCACTCCGCTTATTGCTATGGAGCGTCTTTAGTATTATTTCTGGGATGTTGATGTTAAAGCGCGGTCAATTCTGGAAGGGTGTTGGAATACAGTTTATCTCTTGGGGCGCGATTGATGCCATGATTGCGATTGGTGGACAAGTCGCGTCTGATAAATGGCTCAATCATACCGCATCTGATGATATGCCAGTACAAATCGAAAAAGATACACGTAATTTAAAAATCGCACTATGGGCTAATGCTGGCTTGGATGTTTTGTATATGCTTGGTGGTTTTGTTTGGATGCGTCGTAAGCTTCAAGATGACCACCAGCAAGGTAATGGCTTAGGTATTATTATTCAAGGGATGTTCTTGTTTTTCTTCGATATATATCATGCGCTCAAATTACAAGAAATATCCGAATCCTCAGACGATTAATCTGCATTTGCCTCTTTCGCTTGCTTGAAAGCATCTAAAGTTCTCTCTCTCGCAAATTTATGGTCAACAATTGGCTTTGGATAACCTGCGGGTTGTTCATCCATTTTCCACGGCTCATGAATATATTTGTTTGGTATGTCTTTTAGTTCAGGTATCCAATGTCTGATGTATGTTCCCTCGGGGTCAAATTTCTTGGATTGTGAAGTGGGGTTGAAAATCCTGAAGTAGGGTTGGGCATCTGTTCCTGTGCCTGCCGCCCATTGCCATCCACCATTATTAGCTGATGGGTCGCCATCTAAGAGATATTGCATAAAATGTTTTTCACCCTCTTGCCAATGAATCAATAAATCCTTTGTCAGGAAGCTCGCTACAATCATTCTTGCACGATTGGGCATCCAACCAATCGCTTTAAGTTGGCGCATGGGGGCATCAATAATTGGATAGCCTGTCATACCGTCTTTCCATGCTTGTAGTTCGTCGCCATCAGTTCGCCATTCCAGCGCATTATAAGTATCCCGAAAATTACTATGATTCACATGCGGAAATTGTGCCATGATGTGCATATAAAATTCACGCCATGTGAGTTCGCTGACCCACGTCTCGATTGACTCTCGTATGGACTTGGCTTCTATATTGGCATATTTCCCCCTTGCTGCCCAATAGGCTTGGCGTGGTGATAAAATCCCGAGCCGCAAATAATGGGATAGATAGGATGACCCTGATGGACGATTATCATTAAATGGGTCAATTGGGAGATAATTCCGTGCAGTTGCGTAGTTATTTATCCCTGACTGTACATAATTGGATAAGCGTTCTTGTGCATAGGCTTCGTCAGTTGGCGGAATTGGAATTGTTGTGCTAATTTCTAAATCCGCGTGGGATGGAATACCGTCATTTTTCAAATTTCTGACATCATAAAATTGTTGTGATGAAAATTCGATCGTTGAAATCATCGGCTTTGTTTTTTCATTCCACTTGCGCTTAAATGGGGTAAAGACAACATAGGGGTTTCCGTCGTCTTTTAGAACGCCATTGGGTGGAATGAGGAGGGCATCATCAAAACTTTTGACTTCAATTGATAAAGCACTCTGAATCTCTGAATCTCGTTTGATTGCAAAGGGGGTATAGTCTGCATTGAAGTAGAGAGCTTGTGCATTAACTTTGTTGGCTAAATTGGGAATGATGTTTTCAGGTGTTCCATGACGTACCAACAGCTTTGTATGGAATTGTTGAAGGCGCTTATCAACAGATTGCATCGCGGATAACAAAAATGCCATGCGCGCTGGGCTATAACGCTCACTTTTTGAGATACGTGGGTCAATGACATAGACTGGAATAACTGGATGACCTGTAGCAATTGCTTCGTGCAAGCTGATATTATCATCTAGCCTGAGGTCACGGCGAAACCAAAATAAAATGGGTGCGGTGGTCATGACTGTACTTCCCTGATGCTGTAATTTTGTATCGGAACGTTTACTGATAGCGTGCGCTTCACTTGTTTTGCGACTCGTATTGCCCCTAAAGTCACGCCTGCGGTTGATTGTCCTGGAAATATTGAATCTCCGACAATGCGAAGGTTCGGAAGACCTGTTTTGGGACCGCGTGCTTTAAATAGCGATGTTTGTGGAAAACCGCCGACCATGCCCTGATGCCGTTGTGTATAGAATTGATAGGTGACAGGTGTTCCCGGTAAGACCAATTCTGCGCCTGCTTTGAAGCCTGAAATGGATTTATCAATGGCTGAAATCATACGCTCGGCGTAGGCTTGTTTTCTTTCAGTATAGGCGTTTTCGTCGCTTTCGATTAAATCCCACCACTGCTGAATCTGTGTATGTGTACTAATCGTCACTGCGCGATAACCTTCTGGTGCGCGTGACGTATCCCATTCTGGTGACATCGACACAAAGATAGTGTTACCTTCTCCCAATTGTCCGTCCATCGAAACAATTACTTGGTGATGGTCGTCAACATTTTTGGGTAATGCTGAATTTTTCACGCCAACATGCAATACAAATGCACCTTGTGTTGCATCACGTCGTTTAGTTTCACGTTTTAGGTTTTTGGGACTATCTTCGCCTAATAAATTATCAAGTGACCATGGTGTTGTATTGGCAATGATAAAATCGGCTGGGATGAACCGCTCTTGAGGATTACGTTTGCCTTTGGTGACATAGACACCTGATGCCTGACCATTATCGACAGCAATCCGCGAGACTGTATGACGATAAAGAATCTCACCCCCCAATTCTTCGAGCTTATCAGCTAATTGCTCGGATAATTTACCGATGCCACCCTCAACATGGAAAACACCCTGACGCGATAAATCAAGAGCCGTTGCTCCATAGAGGGCGTTTACATGCGGTGTGGTTGTCTGTGCGGAAATAAGCAACTGTGCATCAAGAAAGCGGACAAATTCTTTATTGTTGGCTAAACCATTTCGCTTGACCCATTGATAGACACTGCTGAACGCAAATGGAATCATTTTTAAGTCATTTGGAAAGTTTGATAATCCAACTTTCGCGAGTTGCAATAACTCGGCAATATCAGTGGGTGGGAAGGGTAAGCCTTGTGCAGACATCTTCCATGCTAATTCTGCGATGCTGTGTTGCTCTTTCCAGAAGGATTCTGTATTGGGGAAATTTTCCACTACATCGGCATTATCCATACATAATTTGATAGTACGGTCGGGTAGATGAACAACCCATGCAGGGTCATGTTGATGTACTTTCCAATCAATGCCTAACAACTCGCCTGATAGGGCATGCGGTCCATTGGGTTGGAATCCACCAGCGACAGTTGCACCCGCATCGAAACGATAGCCTTTATGGAAAAACGTCCCTGCTGAGCCACCAGGATAGATATTGGCTTCGATTACGGTGACTTTATAACCTTCTTTTGCAAGTAATCCAGCAGTGGTTAAGCCCCCAACCCCTGCGCCAATAACAATGATATGTGCTGTATTTGATTGAGACATATTTAGCGTGTTGCCATCTTTGTGCGTAAATGACGATAGAAGAAAAGGATTTGTAATGGAATACCGTCGAACATCAAACGGGTAAACAAACCCTTAATCCCTGATTCATGGGCGATTGTGACACGGTCGGTTAATTCAACTCCACCATCAACTTGTGTAAAGATATGCTCATGTCGCCAATATGCCATTGGTCCTGATACTTGGCGGTCAGCAAAAGAATGCTCCGTAGGACCTTCTTCATGACGAGCAACCCAGCGAAAAGGGATTGGACCAAACCAGAGTGTAAATTCAATCTCACCCTCTGTAATCGAGGTGCGGTCATCTCGATGCAATTGCATGAAAATGGGTGGTGGGGTTAGGTTCGAGAGTGCTTTAGGGTCAGTATGGAATGCCATCATCTTATCAAGAGTTGTATTCATGACACTTTTTTTGGTAAAGGTGTGTGCATTACTTGGTTTGTCGGTCATATGTGTACCAGATTTTCTATAATTGAGTTATATATTCATTATGGCTTAAAAGTTATAAAGGCGGATAACCCCTATATGAAAATCTGATAAGTTTGATATTTTCAGACAGTTTGATACAATTTTCACCCACAAAATTACTTGAGAGGAAGTCACATATGGATACTATTGGGCATCGTATTGTTGTGCTGGGTGTGACAGGGTCGGGTAAGTCAACTTTATCTAGGGCATTAGCTGATATTTTGAGTTTGCATTATATTGAATTGGATAACTTATTTTGGAAAGCTGATTGGAATATGTCTAGTGAAGAAGAATTTACCAATAAAGTGAAGGACTCGATTTCAAAAAGTGATCGTTGGGTTGTCGATGGCAATTACTTACGCACGGGTGCGCCTCATATTTGGCAACATGCGGATACATTTATTTGGTTGGATTACCCATTACGGATTAATTTATGGCGATTGTGGAAGCGGATATGGGGTCGATTTTTGAGACGAGAAGCCCTGTGGGAAGCACAAAACAAAGAAAACCTATGGAAACATTTTCTTACACGCGACTCTTTGTTTTTATACGCGATACAGTCTCATGATGTTAAACGAGAACGCTATACCCAGTTATTAGTTGACCCCACATTTGAACACTATCACAAACTTCATTTTCAATCACCAAAACAAACAGACACTTGGTTAGACGAGCTTAGGAACGAATGCGTTAATCTCATCTTGTAATGTTTTGGCGGCTTGTGCTGGATTATCATTAAAGATGATGTCTCGTGAAGAGCTGATCATTAGCCCTCGATTTTGTGAATTTAAACCAGCTTGCATTACAGCTTGGAGGTCACCGCCTTGTGCGCCAATCCCAGGGATAAGGAGTGTCATGTCACCAACAACAGCCCTGACTTGTGCGATTGCTTCGGGATAGGTTCCACCAACGACTAACATACAATTGTTATTCTCATTCCAGCCTGTAGAGACATGTTCTGCCACAACTTGCCATAAAGGGTTTCCATCTATTGATAGATTCTGAAATTCTCCCGATCCATTATTGGATGTTCGACATAAGATAATACAGCCTCTATCTGCATAGTCCAAAAAGGGTTGAACAGCATCTTTCCCTAAATACGGATTAAGCGTTACTGCATCAAAACCGATTTCCTCAAAAATTGCATGAGCATAAGCCATACTCGTATTGCCAATATCTGAGCGTTTTGCATCACAGATTGTGAGAATTTTAGGATGCTGCTCTTTGATATAGTCAAGCGACATTGTGAGTTCTTTGATACCTTGTGTGCCACGCGCTTCATAAAATGCCATATTGAATTTATAAGATGCAGTGTAACTGGCTGTTGCATCAATAATGTTGCGGTTGAAGTCGTATTGTGGCAAAGCACTTGTTTGATACTCTGCTGGTAATTTACTGATGTCACTATCAAGCCCAACACAAACTAATGAATTGATTGCTTGCACCCGTTGATTATATTTTTCTATTGCACTCACGTATATTTTTCTCCCCATTGATGTGGATTATCAAACCATTCTCGGATAATATCGGCTTCGTCATTCGTAAACCGCTTTTGCGATAAGGCGGTATCGAGAATGACATCAAAATTGGTTAAGGTATGTAATTTTAGATTGGCTTCGCTAAAGGCTTCCTGAGCTTCTGTAAATCCATAGCTGACAATAGCGAGGGCATCGGTCATGATTGCGCCTGCATCACGGAGTGCCTCAACACCAGATAAACTGCTTCCCCCTGTAGTTACAAGGTCTTCAACCAGTAGGACTTTTTTATTATCGACTTGCCCACCTTCCACTCGTTTACCTTTACCGTGTTCTTTGGCTTCTTTCCGAACAAAGACAGATGGCGTTGATGTGAGATAAGCTAAGGTTGAACTATGGGGTACGCCCCCAACTGCCACGCCTGCAATCACATCACAAACAATCTCTTTGTCGATGATGAGTGTTTGGAAGCCTTCTATCACTGCATGCCACTCGTTTGGATGATGAATCAATTGGCGATTATCAACGTAAACAGGCGATATAATACCAGATTTGAAGGTAATTGGATTATGCAAAGAGAATCCAACTGCGTTAATGTTGAGTAAGGCTGTCGCTATAGATTGCATCAAATTCATATTCATGTTTGGGTAACTCACTTTCGATGATTGCTGCTGCTAAAGGACCTCGATATATCATAGCCGACCAATATTGTATCGCGTTCACATCAAGGGTGCGATAGTCACGATAGGTCAAGCCGTTGACAACACCACCGCAACCGACTAAGTCAATGTCATAATTCATACGAATTTTCTCAAGTCGAAGATGGGCAATTGCCATAATGGCTTCTTCAAATAATTCTCCACCGCCGATGCCTGCTTGTAACCCTGAATTATCGGGTGTTGGCTTGGCTAAAGTGTTTGTGGCGATGATGGCTTTCACACCGACTTCTGTAAAAATACGAATTAGCATATGATACTGTTTTCGGGCTAAGTTTGGGCTGATTTTGACCCATAATGGAATATCTAAATACCGTAACTTAAGATGCTCGACAAATGCGCCACAGAGTATTCTGGTTTCTTCTTCTAGCTGATGCCCCAGTGGGTCGTCTTCTGTGTTTGGACAACTGAGGTTTAAGGTAAACCAAGTTGGATTCACGCCCTCATCAATAAAGAAACTAACCGCTTCTAGCATTTCTTTTTTCTGTTGGTCTATATCTGTAACTCCGGGGGAGACGGCAATGTTAATTCCAAATTCTTTCGGTAAGTTTTTTATTCTACCGCCTAGAAATTTCGCTGCTGCCATTGCCCCTGGGTTTTTTAGCCCAATGCGATTTTGAGTTGATTGAGAATTGACATGTCGCCAAACGACTGTCCCTTCATTTCCTAGACGCGGATGACGTGTAAATGACCCAAATTCAACAGGACCGACGAGGGTCGGGATAATATGCCACCCTGGGATAATATTACGTTTTGCAGTGATGGCTGCTAGTGCATCGGTTTCATTAGCAAAACCATCGCCTTTGACAAAACCTGCTGCCAGCATCAATGGGTGAGTGAGCTGGATACCACCGACATCAGTTGGGTTTTCTTTGAAGACTAGGCGATGTAAAAATGATGCTATCCCAATGATAAAGCCATATTTTTCTGTCCAACGTATAATCGTTAATGTACTTTCATGCGCGCGTTGAGCAGGTATTTTAAAGATCAACCGCTTATTGAGTTGTTTGTAGCCAACGTTTATGACAACGAGGACGAGCTTAGTAAAAAGGTTTCTCATTCAGTTTGTCCAAATAAATTATTGCCGAAACCAGCTTCGCTCATTATCTGTTCACCATCATACACTTGCTGACCCCGTATCCAAACTTCTTTAATTTTCCCTGATACTTGCATCCCATCAAAAGGAGACCATCCACATTTTGTGTAGAGATTCTGATTTTCGATAATATAACTGATGTCGGTATCAATCAGTGTATAGGTTTCGGCTGGGACTTGGATATTCCATATTTTGTGAATGTTACTGGATACCATTTGTATGAGTTGTTCGAGGGGTAATCTCTCTTCTTTGACTGCTTGTAGCATTGTGGGTAATGTTGTTTCTAGCCCCGTGACACCATAAGGCGGTGTATCTGATTCTTTCTCAGCGATGCTATGGGGTGCATGGTCAGACTCTATAATATCGACAACGCCACTTTTGATTGCTTTCCAGAGAGCATCTTGGTCTGCTTGCGTTTTGAGTTCAGGCTTCATTCGACCATATGCCCCCAATGTGGACAGGTCATCCTCAGTTAAAAATAGGTGGTGTGGGCAAACACCAACGGTTACAGGTAGTCCTTCTTCTTTGGCTTGTGTGAGCAACTCAATTTCTAGCTTTGTGCTGATATGCAAGAAATGGGTGGGTCTACGATATTTTCGTACCAGAGCCAATATATCGCTCACGGTTTCATCTTCTGCATGGACAGCAATGACTTTATCGGATGACCATGCTTGATAATGTAAGTCACGGTCAGCTTGATTATCGATAAGTAAGTCGCCTGTTGTGGAATTGTTGTAGATTTTTAATCCACAAACTTGTGACAGGATGGCTTTGTATTCATCGGTGTTATCTGCTTGTGACGCGCCGAAATATAGCCCCCAATCACAATAAGCAGTTTGATTAATCTTTTCTAGCTTCGCCTCTAATCGGGTTGCGTCAATTGTAGAGGGTGCGGTATTTGGCATATCAAACACTGCCCAATATCCACCTGCAATCGCAGCCTGTGTCTCGGAGGCAAAGGTTGCCTTATGCGCCCAATCCAAATCACGTAGATGTGTGTGAGGGTCTATCATTCCGTTGATTCGTATAATTGGCATTAGACATACACCCCGCGCAAAATTTTGACTAACAACGCCATTCTGACAAACATACCATTTTCCATTTGTTCAAAATAGATTGAGCGCGGGTCTTTATCAAGTATGTCATGGTCATCTCGGTTTCCCATCTCGTGTTTACGAGGGAGGGGGTGCATAAGAATTGCATCAGGTCGGGATTGTGCGAGAACCGATGGTAACATGATGAAGCGGTCTTTTATCTTTTCATACTCACTTATGTCTGTAAATCGTTCTTCTTGAATGCGTGTCCAATAAATGACATCGCTTTCTGTGATAACATCCATGAGGTCGTCGGTTTCGATTATGGTGATGTTATGTGCTTTGATAAGGGTTGTGATTTTGCTGGGCATACGTAATGTTTCTGGTGAAACAAAGCATAATTTAACATTTTTAGCATCATAGTAGGCGATTAACTTGGCTAATGAATGGACTGTTCGTCCATGTTTCAAATCGCCCACAAGGGTAATGGTTAAATTATCGAGTGATTTTTTCTGGTCATAAATCGTAAAGAGGTCTAATAATGCTTGTGTGGGGTGTTCACCAATTCCATCACCACCACTCACGACAACGGTTGGATTATCAATTCGCTTATTGAGTAGGTCAAGATAATAAGCAGCTTCATACGATGACCCAATTTCTGGATGTCGTAATGCAATCACATCAGAATAACATCCAGCGGCACGAATGGTATCTGATAAATTCTCTCCTTTATACATAGAAGAAAATTGCACACCGTTACTGACTGCAATCACATCTCCACCAAGCCGACGCATCGCTGCTTGGAACGACATATCGGTACGGGTACTTGCCTCGAAAAACAGAGATGCCATGACTTTCCCTGCACATAATTCCGTTAATCCACGATCATGATTACGGATACGTTTGCGAATTGATGTGGATGCGTTGAATAAAATATCTAGATCTTCGCGTTGAAATTGATCTACTGAGATAATATGTTTACCATGAAACTTGCCATCAATAGCTGGTGGCTTATAGGTTAGAGCATGTTTACTAAGGATATTGCTTTGCTGTTGGTCATCTGTCATTATACATTCCTAGTTGTGAGTTTGATTCATCTAGTACTTAATTATAGTTCAGACCTAAATCATTGTGCAGAATTAGATTATTTTGTGTAAGATTATAAATAACATAATGCTAGTATGACGATATAAATAAGTGTAATGGTGTTATATGACTGAAAATAAGCTGCCTCAGATATATCAACAATTGGTTGTATTTGCAGAAGAAAATCACATAACGATTGACGAGATGATACAGGCTATTCGTCATGAAGACACTATTATGGTTGAATCTCATCTTCAATCTGATTACCTCCATAAATTTCTGTCTGCAACTCAGCTTATTACACATGGATACCGTTTAGATCGTTTGTTGCTAAATTTTTTCCAGATTTTCTTTGAACTGATGGCTTATGATATCGGATTATGTATTCTTGATGATGATGTCGCAACGGTTAAGTATACGGATAATAGAGTTTCTGATGCTTTGTGGACGGGGCTTCGTTGGGATTTGTTTGACTTAAGATCAATTGCTGAGGTTGCTATATGGGATGAATCACAATGTGATGATTTGTCCATTATTCTTCAGCCTATAGATATTCAATCTACTATCATATTCCCTATGATTTTTGGGGAGGAACATTTTGGTACATTAGTATTTTGCTCACAACATAAGCAGAACTTTACAAGTGATCATAGTAACCAATTGATGCCCTTTGTTAATTTAGCGATTGGTGCAATACAAAATACAAAGTTAGTCAATGTGATTAGCCAAAGTGCTGATGAGCTAGCAACACTCTATCATGCGACATCTGTATTGTTTCGTGCAGATAATCTTGTTGACTTTGCGTCTCAGATTACGGAAGTTGTTGTTAGGACATTTGAGTATGCAGATTGTGGTTTACTGGTCGTTGATAAAAGAACTGAGGAAATTATCCGTGTCAAGCGTGCTGGTCCTGATATGGCACATCCTAAACACAAAATGCTGATTGGGAGCAAAGGTCTTGTTCCCAAGGCTATAAGAAATGGAGCTTTGATTTATGAACCTGATGTTCGAAATTCACCAGATTATGTCACAGGTGATGAACGCAGTTTATCGGAACTAGTTGTTCCTTTGAAAACAACACAAGGGATTGTGGGGGTTATAGATTTTCAGTCGCCCCATACACATGCTTTTAGTGAACGGGATCGCCGATTAATGGTGGCTTTTGCCGAGCGTGTTGCGCCTGTATTAGAAAATGTTCTTCTATATGACGAGTTGAAGCAATATGCGGTTGAGTTAGAAAAGAATATTCAAGACCGCACTCTAGAATTATTCCAAACGAAAGAACAGATTGAGACAATTCTACGAAGTAGCCCCGATGCAATTGTTTTGTTAGATGCAGGCGGAATAATCCAACAGGCAAATTTGGCATGGTTATCTATGGTAGGTCGCTCATCTCCAGAGGTTTTTGGTCAACCCTTGGTACTTTTCTTACAGGAGGTTGACCGTCTAGCATTTCAAGAAATGTTGATCCGAACATTAAATGATAAGTTAGAGAATGATCTCGTTGTTAGTTTGTTTAATTCCAAATACGAAAGACAAATTGAGATTGAAATCTCACTAGCTCCTGTCTTGGAAGGACCATCCTATGGGGTTGTTTGCAATATCCGTGATATTACACAACATAAAGAAAAAGAGCGAATCTTACGTGAAGCATTGGAAAAATCTGAAGAATTAAATAATTTAAAATCTAATTTTGTAACCATGGCTTCGCATGAATTTCGTACACCACTCACAACTATTTTGTCTTCCAGCGACATCATCGCGAATTATTATCATAAATTGCACCTAGACGATATTTTTGGACACTTACAGAAAATTATCGCAGAGGTGCACTATCTCAATAATTTGATTGATGATATTTTGTTGATTGGACGAAGTGGCGAGACTGGATTTACGTCCCAATATCAGGAGATTGATTTTGTGGAATTTGTCCGTGATATTGTGGAGCGTATTAAAGTGAGTGACCAACGCCGTCATCCAATTCAAGTACGGATGGGGCGCGGTTGCCAAACAATAATATCGGATAAGAAATTGCTCTCTTATATCTTGAATAATCTTTTATCGAATGCTTGCAAATATTCTAGCGCAGGTAGTCCTGTTCTACTGAAAATTTCTGTGGATACGGAACTTCATCTGGCAGTTGCTGATAAGGGGATTGGTATTCCTGATAACGATATAAGCAACTTGTTTGAGACATTTCACCGTGGAAGCAATGTCGGCAATATAAGGGGAACAGGAATTGGCTTATCCATTGTTAGTCAAGTAGTTGATAAGATGAATGGTCGTATCCATGTCCAATCTAAATTAAATCAGGGTACGACCATCAAGATTGACCTACCGCTACTGAATGATGAAAGCTTAAAATAGACCCACAACTTTGCCATTTTCATCAATATCAACATTCATTGCGGCGGGTGTTTTGCCTAAACCCGGCATTGTTCGCACATCACCGCACATTGGGTAAATAAATCCCGCACCAGCAGATGCCCGAACATCAGTAATTGTAATATTGAAACCGTCTGGTGCGCCCTTGAGTTTCGGATCATCACTGAAGCTTAGATGTGTTTTAGCCATACATATGGGTAGATGACCCAAACCCTGTTCTTCAAAGCGTTTGATTTTTTGCTCTGCCACCGTCGTATAATCTACATCATCGGCACGATATATTTCGGTTGCGATTGTTCTTATTTTATCTTTAATACTCATATCATCAGGATATAAGAATCGGAAATCATTGGGTGTTTCGCAAGCAGAAACAACCATCTCTGCTAATTCGATTGCACCTGCGCCACCATCTGCCCAGTGTCTTGCAACTGCAACCCCCATTGAGCCAGCCGCTAAAGCGATTTCCCGAACAGCTTCAATTTCTTTGTCAGTATCTTGTTCAAATACGTTGATCGCGACAACAGGATTGACTCCGAATTTTCGTAGGTTTTCTAAATGACGAATCATATTGACTGCACCTGCTTCGACATCCGCGACACTCTCGGACATGAGGGCAGGGTCAATGGGTTTCCCAGGGATTATTTTATACTTTCCTGTGTGAGCTTTTAGGGCGCGTATAGTTGTTACGAGAACAACAGCATTCGGTTTTAATCCTGAAATACGGGATTTAATATTAAAAAATTTTTCTGCGCCAATATCTGCACCAAAACCTGATTCTGTAATGACATAATCGCCTGTTTTCATTGCGATGAGGTCGGCGATGATTGATGAATTACCGTGTGCAATATTTGCGAATGGACCTGCATGTATAATAGCGGGGGTGTTTTCTAGAGTTTGCATCAAGTTGGGTTTGATGGCTTCCTTCATCAAAACGGTTGCAGCGCCTGCGGCTTGTAAATCTTCGGCTGTGATGGGGTTTCTATCTCTATCATAAGCGACAACCATACGACCAATTCGTTGGCGCATATCTTGTAGCGAGGTGGTGAGTGCTAAGATTGCCATGATTTCTGAAGCAACGGTAATGTCAAAACCTGTCTCTCTTGGGACTCCATCAAAGCGTTTGCCTAACCCTATGATGGTATTTCTGAGGGCGCGGTCATTTAGGTCGACGACGCGTCGCCACGGAATGTTATGAATATCGATATTAAGTGCATTACCATGAAAAATGTGTGCATCAAGCATCGCGGCAATGAGATTATGAGCAGCACTGATGGCGTGAATATCGCCTGTGAGATGTAAGTTGAAGTTTTCCATAGGAACAATTTGACTATATCCACCCCCCGCAGCACCGCCTTTGATGCCAAATGTAGGACCTTGTGACGGTTGGCGAACGGTGATAATCGCATTCTTGCCGATGTGTTTCATACCTTGTCCCAGCCCGACGGTTGTTGTGGATTTACCTTCTCCAAGTGGGGTGGGGGTAATCGCTGTGACATCGACATATTTAGCATTGGGGCGTGATTTTAATTTATCTAATACGCTTAAATTTATCTTCGCCACATAACGCCCATAGTGTTCGAGGTCGGTATCTGGGTCTAGTCCCATTTGTTCTGCAATTTGATTAATGTGTACAAGATTCGCACTTTGAGCGATTTCTAAATCTGATGGAATTGACATTTACGACTTCCTTTGTTCAATTTTACAAGTTCTAATCTTATGATAGTGGTGTATTCATTATATTGCCTTATGTTTTGGTAGTAATTGCATGAGTCATTTGTCATATCTTTGATTGTAATATCAGCAACGAAGTCTTATGATTGAGGCTTATGTGTTTTGATAGATGTGAGGGGAAAATGCCAGATTCAGCGACACTACTTATCTCATGCCCAGATCGTAAGGGCTTGGTTGCTTCGATTACAGATTTTATCTTTAAGAACGAGGGCAATATTTTACATTTAGATCAACATGTCGATGTTGAAGATAATGTATTTTTCATGCGTGTGGAATGGGAACTGTCTAATTTTAAGATTTGGCGACGCGATATTGCCGAAACATTCAAACCACTTGCTGATTCATTTGATATGACATGGCAACTTCATTTTAATGATGATATACCCCGTATGGCAATATTTGTATCTAAGCAGTCACATTGCTTATATGATATTTTGTCACGTTGGCAATCGGGTGAGTTTAATGTGGATATTCCGCTTATTATCAGTAATCATCCTGATTTAGCGGTTGTGGCTGAACAGTTTAATATCCCATTTCATCTCTTCAAAATTACGAAAGACAATAAAGCCGAACAGGAAGAGAAACAACTGGCACTGCTTGAAGAAAATCGCATAGACTTTGTTGTTTTAGCGCGTTATATGCAAATTATCACCCATGACTTTATCGGTCACTTCCCACAGAAAGTTATTAATATCCATCACTCATTTTTGCCTGCCTTTGTTGGTGCAAAACCTTACCATCAGGCTTATGCACGGGGGGTTAAGATTATTGGTGCGACTAGCCATTATGTTACAGCAGATCTTGATGCTGGTCCTATCATCGAACAAGATGTGACACGTGTAACACATAAAGATTCTGTGCGCGATATGGTGCGTAAAGGGAAAGATTTGGAAAAATCGGTACTTGCACGTGCGATTTGGTATCACATGCAAAATCGGATTTTGGTCTATAACAATAAAACAGTAGTATTTCATTAAGGATTTGTATGGCTTTAAACGCTAAACCCCTACACAGTAGATTAGTTGAAAGAAGCCCAATCTTTTATGGTTGGGTGATTTGGTTTGTTGCATTAATCGGTATGATTGCCACCTCACCCGGACAAAGTTTTACAGTCTCATTATTCTTGGATTTCTTCATTGAGGACTTCGGATTAGACCGTACAACCGTGAGTAGCCTTTATGGGGCAGGAACATTTATAGCCTCTTTATCCTTAACTTGGGTTGGACGCAAACTAGACTTACATGGCAATCGTCGGATGGGTGTTGTGGTTGGGCTCTTATTTGGGACTGTTTTGACATTATGTTCCTTGATTAATGGTCCGTTTATGCTTTTGATTGCATTTATGGGGATTCGCGGTTTGGGGCAAGGGTCATTATCGCTTGTAAGCTCGACATCGATTGCCAATTGGTTTCGCTTTAAACGCGGGCGAATGATGGCATTTTTATCACTGATTTTTGCCTTATTCCAAGGGGCTTATGTTAACTTGTTGCGTATTTTGCTGGAAACGATGGATTGGCGACAAGTGTTTATTCTTTTGGGTATTGCTGTGTGGATTGTGGTTATTCCTGTATTCGGTTTTCTCATGCGGAATCGTCCTGAGCAATATGGTTTATTACCTGACAACGCCACAACCGATAAAATCAAAAACGACTTAGGTGAGGAAATCTTCGAGGAAAACTGGACGCTGAAAGAAGCGATGCGGACTCCGATTTTATGGGTTTTTATGTTCACAAAATTATTACCTTCGGCATGGGGAACGGGGTTAATCTTGCATCAGGTGTCCATATTTGGCGGGTTAAATCACAGCGCACAGACTGCGACTGAAACCTATGCCTTGATGGCTTTATTTTCTGCTGGGTCATCTCTCTTATTTGGTTATATGGTCGATAAGTTTAAACCATCCTATATTGTTGTGATTCAGATGCTTGCGATGTTATGTGCTGTTATTCTGGCAACCATAATGACTGAAACATGGTTACTGATTGGTTATGCGATTGCTTTTGGTTTAGTGATGGGTGTTGGTGGTGTGTTTGACGGCGCGGTGTGGGCGAATTTGTATGGTCGGAAATATCAGGGTGAAATTCGTGGATTTGTGATTACTGCTGGTGTTATTGGTAGTGCAATTGGTCCTGCGATATTTGGTTTGAGTTTTGATTATGCTGGCGGATATAGCTTTGTCTTATGGGTTGGTGCAGTTTTATGTATCCTTGGTCTGATAATGAGCCTCTTAGTTCCAGAACCCAGAAAATCTGATAGTGATACGGCTGAGATGCCAGCTTAAAATATTATTATAGGGCAGTAAACAAGTATGAGGACTGCCCTATAATAATGACTGATTGATTTACTCTTTCTTCAGAATTAATATGCCTAAAGGTGGAATCCTGAGGCTGATACTATTGGGTAACCCATGATGTTCAATATCCTCTGCATTTACACCCCCTTGATTCCCAACATTACTGCCACCATAAACTTCTGCATCACTGTTTAACATCTCTTTATAGAAGCCAGATTCAGGGACACCGAGTCTATAATTATCACGAACAACAGGTGTAAAGTTCATAATGATGATTAGATAGTCTTCTTTGTCTTTCGCATAACGAATATAGCTATATGTACTTGCATCGGCATCATTTGCTTCAATCCAACGGAAGCCACTTTCTTCAAAATCCACTTCATAGAGTGCTGGTTGAGATTTGTAGAAGTGATTTAGATCGCGAACCCATGACTGTATTTGACGATGTTTTTCGTATTCTAGAAGATGCCAATCTAGACCGCGTTCTTCACTCCATTCTGAGAATTGTCCGATTTCTGCACCCATGAAGTTTAGAATTTTGCCGACTTGTGTGTATTGATATCCCATCAATAATCGCAATTGTGCAAATTTTTGCCAATAATCTCCTGCCATTTTTCCCATAAGCGAGCCTTTCCCATGTACGACTTCATCATGAGATAGAGATAATACGAAATTTTCAGAAAAGGCGTAGAGTAGGGCAAAAGTGACTTGGTTGTGATGATAGCGACGGAAAATGGGGTCGTGCTGTAGATATTTTAAGGTATCATGCATCCAACCCATATTCCACTTAAGCGTAAAACCAAGCCCACCGATGTAAGTCGGGCGCGATACCATTGGCCATGATGTAGACTCTTCTGCAATGGTGACTGTACCGGGGGCTTCGGCATAAACAGCTTCGTTAAATTCACGCAAAAACGCTAGAGCCTCAAGATTTTCATTACTGCCGTGTTCATTGGGTATCCATTGTCCTTCTTCACGCGAGAAATCCAGATAGATAATTGACGAAACGGCATCAACTCGTAAACCATCGATATGATATTTTTTGAGCCAGAATAAGGCATTTGCAATCAAGAAATTGCGAACCTCATTTCGCCCAAAGTTGAAAATCATGGTTCCCCAGTCGAGTTGTTCACCTTTGCGTGGGTCTTCATGACTATAAAGATGTGTTCCGTCAAAATAATTTAGACCGTGACCATCTTTGGGAAAGTGGGCAGGCACCCAATCTAATAGGACACTGATGTTATTTTGATGGCATTGGTCTACAAAATACATAAAGTCATCAGGTGTGCCAAATCTGCTGGTGGGTGCGTAATATCCAACAACCTGATAGCCCCATGATGCGTCTAAGGGATGTTCTGAAATGGGTAATAATTCAATATGGGTATATCCTAAATCAACGAGATATGGAATAAGGTCATCGGCAAGTTCTCGATAGGTGAGGTATTCGCCCTCGGCATTACGCTTCCATGAGCCGAGGTGAGCCTCATAGATGTTCATGGGTTGCTCAAGTGGGTCTTGTTCGGCACGAGCAATCATCCATTTTTCGTCTTGCCATTCGTACTGGTCAATATCATAGACAATCGAGGCTGTATTTGGGCGAAGCTCAGCATAAAAGCCATAGGGATCGGTTTTTTCGGCATGATACCCATTATTGTGTGAAAGAATATCGAGCTTATAGGTTGTACCGACACTGATATTCGGAATGAAGATTTCCCATATACCTGATTCTCCGTTGCGCTCCATTGCGTGTGTACGAGAATCCCAACGATTGAAGTCTCCAACGACTGCAACTTTATAACAATTGGGTGCCCATACGGCAAAATTAACCCCTGTTACACCATCAACCTCACGTAAGTGCGCCCCTAATTTTTCATAAATGTCGAGGTGGCGACCTTCACCAAATAAGTAAATATCATATTCAGAGAGCATGGGTTCGAAATTATAAGGGTCAGCGTAGGATTCTGCGATGCCTTCAAATGTCTTTGCTTCAAAATGATAGGGGACAGTTGCCCATGATGTGTCAAGGTCAATGACAAATAAGCCTGCATCATCGGTTTTGGGCATTTTCTTCTTTTTATTGGTTTCATCATTTACTACATATATAGTGTCTGCCCACGGACGGAAAGTGCGAATTGACACCTCCTCTTTATCTTGATGACGACCGAGAACCAGAGCGGGTGCGCCATTTTCACCATCGATAAGAGATTGGATAGCATCTTTATTTATCTTGTGTGGCATATATGTTCCTTTTGTCTCACTATATGTCAATTGGATTAGATTATAACGGTTTTGTATAGAAATCCTAGAAGGCAACGCAAAGCTCTCTATTTTATGTAATAATAGAACAGACGTTTTTATAGGATGATGCTATGGCGAAGATACGAAAAATTCTACATCTCGATTTAGATTCATTTTTCTGTGCAGTAGAAGAACAGCTTGACCCTTCATTGCGTGGACAGGTGATGGTCGTTGGGGGACAACCTGACCAACGCGGTGTGGTAGCTTCTGCCTCATACCCAGCACGGCAATATGGGATACGCTCAGCTATGCCAACATCACAGGCTGTGCGATTGTATCCTGATTTAATCATCGTTTCACAAACGCGCAGTGCTTATGAGGAACGGTCTAAAGCTGTCATGGCACTATTACGCGACACAACGCCTTATGTCGAACCCTTGTCTATTGATGAGGCGTTTATGGATGTGACTTTACTATCTGGGTCAATTGAAGTTATTGCGGAAGATATACAACGGCGTATTAATCTTGAATTGGAGTTGCCGTGTTCTCTAGGCGGGGCAACCAGCAAATTATTAGCTAAAACTGCGAATACGATCGGTAAAGCTAAAGAACGCAAAGCTGAACCCCCCAATGCGATAACTATAGTTCCTGTCGGCGAAGAAAAGCGATTCCTCTCGCCTTTACCGATTCGCGAATTATGGGGTGTTGGACCGAAGACTGCTGAAAACTTGAAACGGCTTGGGCTTTTGACGATTGGTGATATTGCTAAGTGGTCTGAAGATGAGTTATCTGCGCGTTTTGGCAAATTGGGGCGCGATTTGTGGCAGAGATCTAATGGCATTGATTATCGCCCTGTAGAGTCGTCAGGGGAATCGAAATCCATTAGTAAAGAAACGACATTTACGGTTGATGTTAGCGATGAACAAAAGCTGAAAGAGACATTACGTTGGCTATCCGATGGGGTAGGGCGACAAACACGCCAGTCTAATTTATATGGGACAACAATTAAGATCAAACTGCGCTGGTCAGATTTTTCGATAACAACCCGTCAAATGACTTTAAAAAATCCAACCGATAGAGATGACGAAATTTATGATTGTGCGGAATCTCTATTAGATGATTATTGGATAAAGGGGAAACCTGTGAGATTGATAGGTGTCGGGATTAGTGGTTTTGTTGAACCGCGTCGCCAATTGGGTTTATGGGATGATCCTGTCGCAGAGAAGCAAGCTGATGAATTGCAAGCGACATTAGATATTCTGAAAGATAAATATGGGGAATCTATGTTGAAGCGTGCTAGTGATTTGAATCGTCGCCAGCATGACGATAACAAACGCTAAGGTCATGCTGACAAGATGTTGGTTATGATTTATACCATTGTAAAGAGCTTATGATAGACACCTTCGTGTGCCAATAATTCTTGGTGTGTGCCTTTTTCAATAATTTTACCGTGATCCATCACCACAATAATATCGGCTGTGGTAATCGTACTCAGACGATGTGCAATGACAAAACTGGTGCGCCCAACGAGTAAGCGTTCGAGTGCTGTTTGAATCAGGCGTTCCGTTTGTGTGTCGATATTACTGGTCGCTTCATCAAGGATGAGGACGCGTGGGTCTGCGAGCAAGGCACGGGCAAATGCCAATAATTGACGTTGACCTGTGGATAAAACCGCACCGCCCTCCATGATGTCTGCTTGATAACCGCCGTCAATTTCACTGATAAAATCATGTGCGCCGACTGCTTTTGCAGCTTCAATGACTTCTTCATCTGTGGCATCAAGGCGACCATAGCGGATATTATCCATAACCGTCCCTGCAAACAGGTTTGTATCTTGTGGGACAACACCGATTTGTTTACGTAGGCTATTTTGTGTGACCTCTTTCAAGTCATAACCATCAACAGTGACATTACCATCAGTTGCATCATAAAAGCGCATGATGAGCTTAACCATCGTGCTTTTGCCTGCGCCCGTATGCCCAACAAATGCGACGGTAGACCCTGCTGGAATATCAAGATTAATGTTCTTGAGTACCAGTTCTGTATCTTCACTGTATCGGAAGGACACACCTTCAAATTGAACATGTCCCTCGATGTTTGGCAACTCGCCTGCATTTTCGTTATTTGGAATATCAATCGGGTAATCCATCAGCTTGAAAATTTTATAGCTGGATGCCATGACCGCTTGGAATAGATTATAGCGTTGTGCCAACATCCGAATCGGAAAGAAGAACTGATTGATATAGAGGATAAATGCTAGTAAGACCCCAACGGTAATATTTTGATCGAGTACAAGTGTACCGCCAACATAAATGAGTGCGCCTGTTGCAACACCACCTATTAATTCAATACTGGGGAAGAATAGGCTGGAGATAAACGATGCACGAGTGTTCGCTTCACGATTTTCATGATTGATGTCGTCTGTAAAACGTCCATAGTTATGTTTTTGACGGTCGAATGCTTGTGTCACACGCACTCCATTAAATGCCTCCGATAACTCTGCATTGACCTTTGCATTGGAATCTGAAACTTTGAGATAGGCTTCGCGTGCGTAGATACGCCAGTAGTTTGCAATGACTCCTAGAACGATTAAAACAGTAACCGCGACCAGAGTTAGTTGTGCGTTAATAAATACCATTGAAATGACGATACCCGCCAACATGAGGACTTCACGGATGCTACCGACAACGGCAAATGTAATGGCTTCTCGTACAACGTTGACATCACTGATAACTCGCGCGATGAGACGACCTGCCTCATATTGTGCGAAGAAGTTGATTGATAGATATTGAATATGGTCAAATAATTCGTCACGTAGGGTCTGGATGATGCTTTGCCCTGTTTCTGCCATATTCGCTAATTGAATCCGAAAGCCAATAAAGCCCAGAATCTGTGTGAATATAAATGCGAAAACCCCAAGGGCAACAATATTCATGTCATCCTTGCGGATACCTTCGTCAATTGCCCATCCAATTAATGGTGGTCCTACGACATTTGCAATAACACTGAACAGCATCGCAAAGACTGCGATTGATAGGTTGCGACGGTGTGGCACGAGGTAACTACCAATGCGCTTTGCGATTTCCCAATCAAAACCAACTTGCTCATCATCATCAATATCGAGAATAGTTAGTTCTTCCTCTGGTTCTTGACTCTCTTGTTTAATTTCTTCTGTGTTTGCGTTTTCTTTAACAGCCATGATTCTCAATTCTTGTTGTTTGATGTTTGCTATTTACCAGCTAAACGATCGATAAGTGCGCGAAACTCTTGTGTGGAGTCTTTTTTGTCGATAGATAATTTTATTGTGCCTGCAATGATGGCTTCACGGCGGACACGCTCTTGTTCTTCGAGTTGGAGTTTGTAGATTTCCTCATAAAGCCCCCCTTCTTCAAGTAGGGCTTTATGTTTACCTCGTTGAATGATTTTGCCGTCTTTTAGCACGATGATTTGGTCGGCATTGAGAATTGTACTCATTCGTTGGGCGATAACAAAGGTTGTACGACCTTGCATAATACGCTCAAGGGCTTGTTGAATTAGGAATTCTGTTTGGGTATCAACACTACTTGTTGCGTCGTCCAGTATCAAGATACGTGGATTAATGAGTAAGGCACGTGCAATCGCGATTCTTTGTTTTTGCCCACCAGAGAGTGTAACACCACGCTCACCAACAAGGGTTTGATAGCCTTCTGGAAATTCCGAAATGAAGTCATGGGCATTTGCGGCTTTGGCGGCTTCTATAATTTCCTCGTGTGTTACTGCTGGACTCCCATAAGCGATATTTTCTTCTATTGTTGCCGAGAATAACAAGGACTGTTGCATGACAATCCCGATTTGGCTTCTTAGATTATAAATATCTATATCGCGTACATCTACTCCGTCAATGGTTACGCGTCCTGATTTGACATCATAGAAGCGGGGTATTAAGTTCACCATTGTGGTTTTACCCGCTCCTGTTAACCCAATAATCGCAACCGTTTCTCCTGGCTGTGCTTCTAAATTAATATCGTCAAGGATTTCATGTGTTGATGATTTATAGCGAAAATTAACATCTTCAAATTTGACATGCCCTTTAATATCTAGTTGTTTGGCATTGTCCTTATTTGTGATTAATTCTTCTTCATCCAAAATTTCAAAGACACGCTCACCACTTGCAATTGCTTGTGTTGTGAGCAAAATGACAAATCCGACAAAGCGCAAAGGTTGTGCCAACAAAAGCACATAAGCATTAAATGTAACAATAAGCCCGACTGTAATCTCGCCATATCCGAGACTTGCAAATAATCCGCCAAAAAATAAGACCAGCGCGCTGGACATTGCAGCGAGAAATGCGCTTGTTGGCAGGTAACTAATCCATTGTTGGATAAAGTCTAATTGTTCATCGTAGAGTTTTGCGTTTTGCTCACTGAATTTCTGAATTTCATAATCTTCTCGGGCAAAAACACGGACAACCTCCGCACCCAGTGCATTTTCTTGGATGTGATTACTGAGTGTCTGCATCCGATCCATTACTTTCTTCCAACGTGGGTGAACACGAAGAACAAAGCGATTAGAATATAGTGCTAAGGGGATTAATGGCGTAAATGCGATAATAGCAAGCAGTGGGCTAGTTGTTACCATCATGATGATAACACCAATCATCAATAGACTAACATTTAAACCGTCAATTAGCCCAAAAGCAAAATACCGTTGAACTTCATTAACATCACTGATGGCGCGTGTAATAATTGTGCCGACTTGAGCATTATCATGATAGGTGAAGGATTGCTTTTGTACCTTGTCATAAATCTGATTGCGGATGTCATAGGATATGAAGAATGACAGGCGTTCACCAAAAAACTTACCCATGAATGCAGTCATACCACGCAGGATGCCTAAACCCACAACTAATAATCCAGCATTAATCATATAACTGCTATCATTATTGGCGATGCCAACATCAACGACATCACGTAAAATATATGGGACTGCTATAGCGAGGATATTTGTTCCGATAATGCCGAGTAGGGCAATTATCACCCATAACTTATAGTTCCATAAATAGCGCATCAGGCGTTTCCAGATGCCAAAAGCAGAATACTTTTCGGGGCGTGGAAAAGATTCCATTGTTGTTTGCGAAGTCGCAGTTGCCATAGTAATGATGTCTCCCCAAATATGGGTTGGGCGTATAATCAAAGTAAAATGATTGTCTATAACCTCTTATGTAGTGTATAGACCCGATATGCTCCTGAACTTATAAGTTTACAGCATTTTAAATAATTTTTCTACGAGTATCTGCTATATTAGTAGGGTATTTGGGTCACTCAAATTGATGTTTTCTTGAATCCGATATGGCTTGAAACATTGTCGTTACGGTATGATGGATATAATATGTCTATCTATAAATCAGAAGACACTTATTTTTAACATTGAAAGGTCAAATAATGTCAGAACTTAAACCTATTGGATTGCAATTATACTCTGTCCGTGAAGCACTTGCGGAAGATTTTGAGGGAACAATCCGACGTGTTGCCGATATGGGATATGTTGGGGTTGAACCTTATGGTGGATTACCTGCCGACTTAGCAACTGCGGGTCAATTATTTAAAGAATTAGATTTGCAAGTGTTTAATAGTCATGTTGGTTTTCCCGAAGGCGAAGGCGAACAAGCCTTGTTGGATATTGCAGAAGCTTTTAATTTGTCGCGGGTTGCCATTGCTTATTTGCCAGCAGAGATGTTTGAAACTGTCGATGGGATTAAAGGTGTTTGTGAAAAGTTAAATCAAGCGAATGTGTTTGCAAAAGCTAATAACTTGTCACTTGGATACCATAATCATTGGTGGGAATTTAAACAACTGGAAGGGCAAGATACACTCGATTTGATGATGGCTGAATTGGATGATGATGTTTTCTTTGAAGTGGATACCTATTGGGTTGAAGTCGGTGGATTGAATACGATAGACTTCTTAAATAAGGTTGGCAAGCGTGCGCCACTCTTACATATTAAAGATGGTTCACTCGACAAAGCTGATGACATGCTTGCTGTAGGTGAGGGTAAAATGCCTGTGCCTGAAATTGTTGCTGCAACTGTTGATACAGCTGAGTGGTATATCGTTGAATTAGATCGTTGCGCTACGGATATGATTGAAGCTGTTGAAAAGAGTTATACATACTTGACAAGCAATGGTTTAGCTCAAGGTAAAAAGTAAGTTTTCGTAATCTGATAAAGGACTTTAACGTTTATGCAATTAGCAAATTTGCGGTCGATTACGATTGCTGATATTAAGCTCTATACCCTCGCTATTCCATACCTAGAACCTTTGCGTACCAGTTTTGGTATCGAGCCTGATAAAGTGGCAATTATCATTGAACTTATCACCGAAGAGGGTGTAATCGGTTGGGGAGAAGCCTCAATTGAAGTTGAGCCGGGTTATGGCATGGAAACTGTCGTGACTGGGGAGCATGTCATTAAGGAATTTATGATTCCCCGTTTGATTGGTAAAACTGTCAAAACGGGGATGGATTTTCCTGATTTATTACGTTTAGTCAGAGGCAATCATCATGCTAAAGCAGGTCTGGAAGCAGCCGTCTGGGACGCGCTAGCTAAAATCAATAATATGCGCTTAGCTGATTACTTTGCTTTGTTCATGCCAGAGGGTCATGAGTCAGAAAACCGTGCGACTGTTGGTGTGAGTATCGGTATCCAACCGAGTGTAGATGAAACACTAGCGATTATTGATAAGCGGATTGCTCAGGGTTATAAACGCATTAAGTTAAAAATTGCGCGTGGATGGGATGTTGAATTAGCGTCTGGCGTGCGTAGAAAGTATCCGGATGTTATGCTTATGTTGGATGCCAATAGCGATTATAGCCTTGATGATGCTGACCACCTCAAACAACTTGACCAGTTTAATTTATTGATGATTGAACAGCCTCTAGCTTATTATGACATCTATGAACATGGTTTGCTTCAAAAACAGATGGAGACACCTGTTTGTTTGGACGAGAGTGTTAAATCAGCTAATGATTTGCAAATCGCCTTACAAGTCGGTGCGATACGGATTTTGAACTTGAAACCAGCTCGTGTTGGTGGATTTTCTGAATGTGTGAAGATTTATCATATCTGTGTTGAAAATAACTTACCATTATGGATTGGTGGGATGCTGGAAACGGGGATTGGACGGGCAAGTAATGTTGCATTTGCATCTTTACCTGCTGTCACAATGCCAAGCGATATCTCGGCTACAGACCGCTACTTTAAACAAGATATTGCGACACCTGATTTTGTTTTAAATAGTGAGGATAGCACCTTAAGTGTCCCCGATGGTGATGGCATTGGCGTTGAAGTTAATCGTGAATTTTTACAAATCTGTGAAACATATTGGCAAGAACGTTACCCATATGGAATACAAGAGTAATTTAAACGGCATATTTCTAAAACTAGGCATATACTAGTTATGAAATGTAACTTTTAAAAGTAGAGGATTGATTGATGCAATACTTAAAACTTGTTCGAGAAATGGTCGATGTAAGCAAAACGCAGGTGTTCTCTGGCGGTGCTTGTAATATTCTTGATGCAAATGGTCAGTTGCTACGTAATACGGAGCGTGACCCTATCAATAAATGGCTTACCGATATGGATGTGTGGTTTTTTGATCCACAAATTCATCCTGATACGCATGGCGAAGAATATGATTATCGCAAACACCATCCTTTAGAAGTGGCTGCAAGAGGCGCGGCAGGGATTAACCTGTATGAAGTTTCTCCTCGAACATTTGGCGGGATTACAAGTTTTGAGATTGCATCCGATCACTTCCGTGAGCATGAGCCGATGGTGATTTATTTTTCGGATGGGAGTAGTAATCATGATAAAATACCTGCTCATTCCGAGAAGGGACATCCTCTATTTGTTCCCTTTGGCTTAGACCACAGCTATGATGCTAGGGAAGCTCACTATCGCGAATTTATCAAAAATGGCAATAATATGCGTAAATATTTGATGGGCTTTGCGCGTCAGATGGATAAACTCACGGTTACTTTTGGAACGGAATTACAGAATACCGACATTGTTATTTCTCCTGAACGTATGCACGCCGCTGATTTATTCCGCGCCGTTGTTTTGGCATCTTCTGGTCAACGTGTCATTGTTACCTTTACAGGTGGGACCGGTGCGCGAGATGAATTTGGTAATCCACGTTTTCTTGCACCTAATGACCCTCTTGAGATTGAGATGGATGCCTTGTTGGATCAATATGTTGATGAGGGGAATGAATTACGTCGTGCGATTGCAAGTTTGGTAGAAATTAGTGTGTTTGTACGTGTGGTTTATACACAACGCTCTGTATTATTAGCTCTTGAAGAGGTCTTTAGCATCAGTGATATTTGATATGTTACTGTGTCATGAGAATATGTGCTATACTACATCATGTCTAATTATTTTATAGGTTAATTATGGCAAGTTCATCTAGTAATCTACAAGATTACATGCAACGTGAAAATAACCGTGCTAGCGGAGCAATCGATTCACATAGTTTGCCTGCTAATCAAAATACAATCATGAAATTGTTGTCCGAGCCTAAAGAGATGCCCTATAAAGAACTCTGTAAAGCTGTTGAAGAACTGCCTGAAGGCAAGAAGCTCAATCAATCACAATTAGATGGTACGCTTTACGAGTTGATACGTCTTGGGTATTTGACAAGTTTTATGGAAAACGGTGATGTTGTATATATGGTTCAAGTCGAGCTAGGTAAAACTCCGCCACCGCAACGCCATGAACAACGCTTAATCCGTAAATTGGATTTGGGTGATTTAAAATTAGGCGACTTGCATAAAGATGATACATCCCCTGAAATCAAACCCTAGTTAATCCTCTGACGTGGGTAACAAATGTATAGTTACCTTTTTTATTCTTCTTCGATGGGGCGGAATACAGTATCAAGCTCTTCTTCTGATAGGGTGTCGTAAGCATTGAGAAATCCTGTTATTAGTTCTCCCATGTCTTGCTGACGATCTTCCCGTTTCTTTGCTAGACCCTTTAATAGAACATTTTCGATAGCTTGGGGAAACTTTGGGTTGAGGGCTGTCGGTCTTGGGACCGGTTTTGTGACATGTGCTATCGCGGTTGAATGAGCAAAGGGTTCGTTAAATGGTAAAACACCAATTAGTAATTCATAAGATAAGATACATACACTATAAATATCTGCTCTTGGGTCGGGTTTTTCGCCCATGATTGCTTCTGGTGACATATAGTGAGGTGTTCCTATCGCGGCATCTGCTTCTGTCAATGTATTATCAATGCCTGAGCGTTTGCCCAAACCAAAATCACCGAGGAAAACATGAAGCCTGTCTTGTCGTTCAATAAAAATATTATCGGGTTTAATATCGCGATGCACTACACTTTGACTATGACCATATTCTAAGGCACGGAATAATTGTTCGAGGACCTGCCATGCTGTCCTGGGGGTAAATTTTTGGCGTATCATCATGGTCGATAGTGACATACCATTAATGAGGTGCATTGTATAATATAGGGTTTCGCCATTAAGGATACCATGACCAAAAATCGGCATAATATTGTCATGGTTGAGTGCTTCCATAATGCGGATTTCTCGAATGAATCTAGCTTGTGCGCCTGCATCGGCAATGAAATCGTTTCTTAGAAACTTGATGGCAACAGATTGACCATCAGAACCAGTGGCTTGGTAGACTTCACCCATACCACCAACACCAAGTAATGGTCCGATTTTGTATTCACCAATTTCACGCCCTGTTAATGAGTTTTCCATAGATAATTTGCCATCGCTTTAAATACTTATAACTTTGCATATCATACACTAAAACAGTTTTACACGCCATTGAACACTAAAGGACTTCTTTCCCTTAGATAAGGTAACATATTGACAATTTTGTTTTGTACAATGCTTAATGCGCGTGTATACTATAACAAAGTCGCAATACTGGAAAAAGTAGTCATTAGAGATGTGATTCTAAGTATGGAAAATATCCAAGAGCAAACCATCCGTGGTTATCAATTACATGAACTCTTAGCAACGGGTGGTATGGGTGAAGTATACCGCGCGACACAGACGGTTGTTGGGCGTGAAGTTGTCATTAAAAAAATTCTGCCGAAGTATGCAAATCAACCTGAATTTATTCGGCGATTTGAAGCTGAGGCGAAGTTGGTTGCACAGCTTGACCATTTGCATATTGCTCCACTTTATGATTACTGGCGTGATCCATCAGGTGCATATTTAGTGATGCGGTTTCTGCGGGGTGGGACATTACGTGATTCTGTCCGTGAAACAGGACCGTGGTCTCCACGCGCAGTAGTGCGCTTACTGAATCAGATTGGTGCTGCCTTAACTGTGGCACATCGGCGTAATGTTGTACATCGTGATATTAAACCTGCAAATATCTTATTAGATGATGATGCTAATGCGTATTTGACGGATTTTGGTATCGCTTTAGAAATGACAGATGAACCGGGTAGTGATTCAGGGTCTGCACCACAATCTGTAACAGGTTCAGCAGGATATATATCGCCTGAGCAGATTAATTTGCAATCGCTTACACCCCGTGCTGATGTCTACAGTATGGCACTGGTTATTTATGAAGCTTTAACCGGACAACACCCTTATCCTGATGCGAAATCTGCGATTGCGCTGTTCTTGAAACATGTTAATGAACCTTTGCCCGAGATGCAGAATTATCCGCCGGGTGTGAATGAAGTGATGCAAAAGGCAGCGGCTAAAGAACCTGAAGATCGTTATGAAAGCATGTTGGCTTTTGCAAGTGCCTTCAAAAAATCGATTATGGAAGCTGATATATCAATCAATGTTGGCTCAGATGTTGAGATTGAAGACTTTGATACAACGACCTTTGATTTGACTGCATCAGAAGCTGTAGGAGATGTTAGCAATCCATATAAAGGTTTGGCAGCTTTCCAAGAAGGTGATGCGGCTGATTTCTTTGGACGTGACCAACTGATACAAACATTATTAGATAAGATGGATGATGACCATCCGCTTCATCGCTTTTTGGCGGTTGTTGGTCCTAGTGGTAGTGGTAAGTCGAGTGTTGTAAAGGCGGGTTTGCTACCTGCATTGCGTAAAGGCTCATTACCCAACTCTGAAAGTTGGTTTGTTGTTCAGATGATTCCGGGTACAAGCCCACTGACTGAACTAGAAGATGCCTTAATGCGTGTTGCAATTAATCCAATACCGAACTTGAAAGAATCTTTACACGATCATAATGCGTTGGTTGGTATTATTGACTCGGCTTTGCCTGATGATGGTAGCGAGCTTGTTATTGTAATTGACCAATTTGAAGAAACATTTACAACTGGGTCTGACCGTGAGCGCGAGGACTTTTTGCAGAGTTTATATCAGGCTGTTATCCATGAAGATAGTCGCCTGCGCTTGATTATTACATTACGGGCAGATTTCTATGACCGCCCACTTGGTGTTCAAAACTTTAGTGGATTGATGCAACAGCGGACTGAAGTTGTTATTCCATTTACACCTGAAGAACTTGAAAAAACGATTACGGGTCCAGCGCGTCGGGTCAAAGTTTTCTTCCAGCAAGGGTTGGCAGCACAGATTGTGTCTGAGGTAAGTGAGCAACCAGGTGTTTTGCCGATGTTGCAATATGCCTTGACTGAATTATTTGCACGCCGTGAAGGTCCTATCATCATGATGAAGGACTATCAAGAAATTGGTGGTGTTCTCGGTGCTTTGGCAAAACAGGCAGAGGAAATGTATCAAAGCCTTGATGTTGAGCAACAAGAGGCTGCCCGACAGTTATTTTTACGCTTAGTGACATTGGGTGAGGGTACTGAAGATACTCGTCGGCGTGCTTTACAATCTGAGATTACGTCAGCGTATACTAATACCGAAATTATGAATGGTGTGATTTCGCAATTTTCTAGCAAGCGTTTATTGACAACTGACCGTGACCCTGTGACACGTTCTCCGACTGTTGAAGTGGCTCATGAGGCATTGATTCGTGAATGGGGAACACTTAAAGTTTGGTTGGATGAAGGTCGTGAAGATGTTCGTCTACAACGGATGTTATTAGGGGCTGCACAAGAGTGGCAAGAAGCGAATAATGATGATAGTTTCCTTTTGCGTGGTGGTCGTCTTGTCACATTTGAAGAGTGGATTGACCAAAGTACGATAGCTGTTGCCGAACTTGAACGGACATATCTCAATGCAAGTCTGAAAGAACGTGACCGCTTAGAAGCCGAAGAAGCTGAACGTATTGAGCGTGAGCAGAAACTACAAGAAACGAATGCCCGCCGCTTAAGATATATCGTTGCAGGGTCAATTATTGCTGCGATTATTGGTGTTGCTTTGGCATTTTTTGCCTTAACTCAAAGTACAGCTGCAAGTGTTGCGGCTGCTGATGCTCAAACCCAAGCTGCCATTGCAGCTACCTCAGAATCTAATGCCAATGAAAATGCAGTAACAGCAACTTTCGCTCAAGGTGATGCAATTATTCAAGCGAATAATGCTCAGACACAAGCGGCAATCGCGGCAGCAGCACAAGAAGATGCAATTGTTCAGGCGAATAATGCCCAAACACAAGAAGCCCTTGCTATTGCGGCACAAGAAGATGCTTTATTACAAGCCGATCTTGCGGCAACATCTGAAGCTGAGGCAATTATTGCGGGGGATGATGCTGTTGAGAATGCCAATAATGCTGGAACACAAGCGGCACTCGCAGCAACTGCACAGCAGGATGCCTTAATTCAAGCTGACCTCGCGGCAACTTCGGCTGCAGATGCTTTCATTGCACAACAAGATGCAGAAGCGCAGGCGGATATTGCGGCGACATCAGAAAATCAAGCGATTATTGCCCAGGCAGAAGCGCAAATTGCAGCAGATAGAGCGCAAAGCCTCGCACTCGCATCATTTGCCTCTCAATTTAGTGAATCTAATGTGCCGTTATCTATTGCATTGGCACTAGAAGCCAATGAGATTGAAGACGCACCAATACAAGCACAACGAGTTTTGATTTCTGTGGCATATGAAGGTCCTCGTAAACTCTTATTGGGTGATTTTGGTGGTGTACGTGATATTGCAACAATTGTCTTACCCGAAGAAAATTTAGATACCGATTTAGCTATTTCTGACCGAACGATTTACCTCGATGAATCGATGAATTTCCGAGTCTTTGTTGCATATGATACAGGTGTAATTGTCGAGTGGAACGCGGAGACATCAGAAGTCATCCAAACATTTGAAGCACATAACAGTCCTGTGACAAGTATGGATGTTTATGCTAACGATGATTTGTCGAGACAATGGATTGTTTCATCAGACCAAAGCGGGCGAATTATATTGTGGGATGTGCTTGCTGGGATAATCATTCGTGAGTTTGATGGACATACTAGTGTTGTGAATACCGTAAATTTCCGCCCAGATGGGCAACGGATTGTAAGTGCATCTGATGATGGCAATGCGATCATTTGGAATTCTCAAACGGGTGATGCTGTTCGCTCCATTAATACCGCAGCCAATAGTTCGATTAACAGTGCTGTCTTTAGTCCAAATGGAAATAATTTACTGATTTTGACTGATGACGCAATGCGACTTATCGGTGCTTCCTCCGAGCAATTTTTAGAATTTGGTATCGGTGATGATGGCTTAGTTAGAGATGGTGAAGAGACGAATCGTATCCGTAGCGCAGTCTTTAGCCCAAGTGGTGATTTTATTGTTACAACAGGGAGTGCTGGTTCATCAAGACCAGAGATTTGGGATACGAGTACGCGGCGTTTGTTGCGGGTTTTATCTGAACATAATGGTCCTGTGAATAGTGTTTCTGTAAGTGAAGATAATCAATTTGTGCTGTCTGGATCTGATGACTTTACTGTGATTTTATCTGCTGTTGCTTCTGGTGATGAGATACGGAGTTATTATGCTCATCAGAACCGTGTATCTATTGCAATATTTACAGATGCTGATGCACGTGTTCTGAGTGGCTCGACAGATGGCGAAATATTTTTGTGGGATAAATTACCGACCTCACGCACAATTGAATCTTACGAAGGGCATGATGCTGGGGTTGATACAATTGCACAACTTCCGTCCAATCAAGATTATTTCTTATCTACATCTGCATCGGGTGAGCTGAGTTTCTGGAATGGTGTCAGTGGCACGTTGATACAGAATTATCGTCGGCGAGGCTCTGATGCACCACAGACCGTACTTGCAATCGACCCAATGTCTACACTGGATAACATTGTTGTTGGTTTAGGTAGTGAAGATATTGAAATACGAGAATTCAACAGTAATACGACTATTGCCGATATTGATATTGATCCCTTAGCTGAATATCAATTTGTAGACCCCTTACTTGTTGAAAATCAGTGGGTGAATGCTTTGGAATTTAGCCCTGATGGTCGCTATTTACTATCGGGAGGTGGGTTCTTTGTACGTAGCCAACGTGGCGAGGGACAGGCTATCTTCCAAGGTGAAGATACGGTTTATCCAATACTTCATTTGTGGGATGCTGTATCGGGTGATTTGGTTCATCAATACGATACAACAGGATTTGTGATTGAAGAAGGTTTTGATGCACCTGTTACGGCGATTGCCTTTAGCCCTGATGGAAATGATGTGATGTCGGGTATTGAAGATGGTCGTTTAGTTGTTTGGTCATCTGTCTCTGGTTCACAATCTCTGATACGAGAATTTACTGGACATTCGGCTCGAATTACATCCATTGAGTTTAGTCAAGATGGCACACAGTTACTTACAGCATCAAACGATCGCGCTATTATCTTATGGGATTATGAATCAGGTCGTTTGTTACGCCGCTTCACAGGGCATCGTGGTGCAGTAAATGATGTTAAATTCAGCCCTAATGGCAGTCAAATTTTGTCTGGTTCAGATGATACAGGTGTGATTTTGTGGGATATTGAAACAGGGAATTCAATTCAGCGTTTCTCGGAGCAGGATACACCTATAACTAGTGTTGCATTTATTAAAGATGGTCGTGTGGTTGTTTCTGGTGCATTGGATGGAAGCATTGTTCAACGACAGTTCGATACAGGTAGTGGTCTGATTGAATGGGCGCGGAATAATCGCTATATCCCTGAATTAGGATGTGATGAGCGACAACGCTTTAATTTAGCCTGTAGTGTTGCGGACGGAAATACAACTTCGACAGGATAAATAATAACAAATTCGATATGATTAGGGACACTTTTAGGGTGTCCTTTATTTTTTCTAGTAGAAAGGCAAATAGATTTTATGAAAGTTTCGGTTGAGGAATTGTGGACTGTTGCAAGACGTGCGATTCTGGCTCAGGGATATAATGCTGAAGATAGCGAGATAATTCTGAACATCATTATGTACGCTCAGTTGCGCGGAAATAACCAAAATGTAGTTAAGTTGGTGGGTGCTGGGCTACCTGCTAATCCTGATGCTGGTGATATAGAGGTTGTTAAAGACACGAAGTTATCGGCGATGATTGATGGTGGCTGGAATCAAGGTATGGTAGTGGTATCTCAGGCGTGTGAACTTGCGATTACGAAAGCCAAAGAGCATGGATTCGGGATTGTCGGGACTCGGAATACCAATTCGGCAACAGGCGCAATCGGCTATTATGCGCGTTGGATTGCGGATGAGGGACTGATTGGTTTTGTATTTTCAGGGTCATCAGAATTCATGGCGATGTACGGCTCTTATGAACCTTTCTTTGGGACAAACCCTCTGGCGATTGGGATTCCAAGTTCGGGTAAACCGATTGTATTTGATATGGCGACGGCAGCCATTGCATATTATGGAATTGTGACTGCAAAGACAGCAGGGGAGACTATTCCTGAGGGTGTTGCTTACGATAAAGATGGTCATATCACAACTGACCCAGCTGAAGCCTTAGCCGGTGCGATTCGGACATTTGGTGGATATAAAGGCTCTGCATTGGCATTGATTGTTGAGGTACTGACGCGCCCATTGGTTGGGACATCGCGTAAAGAAGATGGTACAAAAAATGACTGGGGTAATTTGATTTTTGCTATTGACCCTGAATTACTCGCTGATGATATTGATATATTTAAAACAGGTGTTCAAGATTTACTAACTCGGCTCAAAGGTCGGAAACGGCTACCTGATGTTGATGAAATCCTTTTCCCTGGGGAACGTGGTGATCGTTTTTATGAGGCGGTGATGCAAGCTGGTGACATCGAAATAGATGATAATCTTTGGGAACAATTACAAGCGGTAGCCACTAAGGGAGGTACAAGGTGAAAATAACAAAACCAACGCTATTACTGGATGAACAGAAAACCCGAGCCAATATTCAGCGCATGATGGATAAAGCTATCAACAGTGGAGTGAATATGCGCCCACATTTTAAGACCCATCAATCGGCGGATGTTGGCAAATGGTTTATTGACGCAGGGGTTACATCGGGGACGGTGTCATCAGTTGATATGGGCTTATATTTTGCTGAAAATGGCTGGGATGACTTAGTAGTCGCATTTCCTGCAAATTGGCTAGAAATCGACAATATCAATCGTTTGGCAGGGATGTGTGAGCTAGGCTTATTAGTTGAATCTTTAGAAACAGTAAAATTCTTAGATGAAAACTTAAGTGAATTTGTTGATATTTGGTTGGATGTGGATGCTGGTTATCATCGGACGGGTTTCGCTTGGGATGACCATGACTACGCGTTAAAGTTAGCACAGGCTGTTGATGCGTCGGACAAGATGACGCTAACAGGCATGTTGACTCATTCTGGGCATTCGTATGCAGGGCGCAGTGATGCCGAAATTATTGCTGTTTATGATGAGACTGTAACACGCTTCGAGTCTTTGCGTGATTACTTAGTCGGTGAAGGGTTTGCGAGTTTAAAACTATCGATTGGTGATACACCATCGTGCAGTGTGGGTGAGGACTTTAGCGCAATTGATGAGATTCGTCCGGGGTGTTATGTATTCTATGATGTGATGCAGTCAATTATTGGCTCATGTACGATTGAAGATATTTCGATTGGCGTGGCTTGCCCTGTGGTGGCTAAACAAACTGACCGTAATCAAATTGTGTTGTATGGTGGGGCGGTGCATTTAAGCAATTACAGTATGGATGACCGAAAAGGACAACACCTATTTGGGCGTGTGGCGAAACTGACCGAAGATGGTTGGGATATTTTGCCTGATTCCACTTATGTCAAAGGCTTGAGCCAAGAACATGGTGTGCTTCATGCCGATGATGAGGTGCTTGCCGATGTCAATATTGGGGATGTCTTGGTGATATTGCCGATTCATGCTTGCACCACCGCCAATATGCTCAAACGTTACCATACCTTTGATGGTCAAATCTTTGAAATGGCAGAGATTCCGCGTTAACTCTATCTGCCACAACTGAAACTCTAACAAAGTCCTCCAAA
>CAYGTY010000005.1:43304-77481 GCA_964352825.1 uncultured Anaerolineaceae bacterium | reverse complement strand
GGTTCTTGACCTTTGCGACGGGCTGAGGCTTCTTGGATAATACCGAGTACCCCTGCTGCTTGTTCTGCACCCATCACGGCAGTACGACTGGTTGTCCATGCGAAAATAAGACGTGGGTCATAGGGACGACCACACATCGCATAATAACCTGCACCATATGCCCCACCCACCAAAACCGTAAATTGAGGGACTGTGCTATTGGCAACCGCATTAATCATCTGTGAGCCATGTTTGATGATGCCCCCCTGCTCTGCTTTTTGCCCAACCATAAAACCCGTGATATTCTGCCAGTAGATAATTGGGGTTCGGCTATGATTACAAAGTTGGATAAACTGGGTCGCTTTATTGGCACTCTCACTAAATAGCACCCCATTATTGGCGATAATCCCAACAGGATAGCCATTAATCACAGCATTGCCACAAATCAGCGTTTTGCCATAATCAGGTTTGAACTCCAGCATCCGTGAGCCATCTACAACCCGTGCAATGACTTCCCGCATATCAAGTGGTTTGCGAATCGTGTCGATGGGGACAATACCTAATAGCTCATCAGGGTCGTAATAGGGAGCTTCAGGGGTTTGCAGACGTGCATCTATTGTTTTGCGCCAATTGAGCGTTCCCATGATTTCGCGAGCTATGCGTATGGCATCGGCATCATCTTCCCCAACATAATCAGCTAAACCTGAAACTTGAGCGTGCATATCAGTTCCACCGAGTGTTTCTTCATCTACTTCTTCGCCTGTTGCCATATAAACCAACGGTGGACCACCTAAGAATGCCATACCCTTGTTACGAACAAAGATAGTGTAATCACTCATCCCTGGGATATATGCCCCACCAGCCGTCGAGTTGCCAAACACAATCGAAATTTGAGGAATCCCAAAACTACTCAGACGCGCTTGATTAGCAAAGCCACGTCCTCCAGGGACAAAAATATCAGCTTGATGCGGTAAATTCGCGCCACCGCTTTCAACAAGATTTATCATGGGTAAACGATTGGTAATCGCAATTTCTTGAGCACGTAAGGATTTCGTGAGTGACATCGGGTAGGTTGTCCCACCTTTGATAGCAGGATTATTGACCACAATCACACATTCAATACCATTCACAATCCCGATACCTGTAATCAAGCCAGCCCCAGCCGTTTCGTTATTATACATATCATAGGCGGCGAGAGATGATAATTCTAAAAAGGGTGTGTTAGGGTCAAGCAAGAGTTCAAGGCGTTGACGAGCTGGAATCTTGCCACGTTCAATCATCCGTTTTGTGCCACGCTCTCCTGCATTACGAACAGCCTCTTGACGTTCTTCAAGCAATTTTACCTGTTCCAGATTGTGTGTGTAATAATTTTTATAGTCTTCACTTTTTGTATGAATCTGCGATTGCAATTTTTGCATAAAAATAACCTGTATATTTGAATCATGATTAGATTAATTTCTTAATCTGATTCTAGCGGTTTGAGAAACGTAAAGCAACTCAATTCGATGTATGATTATACTAAATCTGCAATCCACAATAAGAAGCTCAAATAAAATCGAATGGAGGCAGTATGACATATTATAAGTTTTTGTTTCTATTGTTTATTTCAACATTTGCTTTCACACTATCCGCACAAGACAATCAAGATTGGGAAGTTGTTGTCTTTGATGGTGAGCAACTGGTCATTATCAACGCTGATGATAGCTTAGACCTGCTTGAAATACCTGCCAAAATGCTTGAGATCATCGACCCAGTTTCATATAATCCCATGATACTGTCCGACGATCATCGCTATTTTGTATCCATAACAAACCCTGATAGACGTAATTTTTCGGGTTACACGATTACCATTGCTGACCTCCATAATCAAACTTGTTGTATCACTGTCAGTGATCCTTTTGACGGGGGATTGCTCGACATCATTTTAGGAGTTTTCGACGAGAATAATCAATATTTTACAGCAACTATCGGCTATGGACTCCCAGATGGAACACGAGATGCCATGATTGTTGTGGATGTAGAGACAGGCGAAATCGTATACCAAGTTGACCCTAAAGAACATCTGGATGGTGCGCGATTTGTAGAGTTCATCAACTGGGATAATGAGGGTATACGACTTGTGCCGTGGAAAGAAACAGAACCATATAGCTATGATTTTGCAGATTCAAACGCAATTATTTGGCAACCTGATACCAATGAATTTATGATAGATAATAACCATTTCGATGGATTTAATGGAGATTATTTACCTGCCACAGGCGAATATTTAAGATGGACTTCATCCGATGACAATCTTGACCAGCGTATCATAGAGGTTATTTCTGAGGGTGATATAGACAATCGAACAGCGGTTTTCAAATTTGCAAAAGGTGACTTTCTGCCTCATCCCTTCTGGGTCTTAGATGGTCGTGCCTACATAATGCGTCAAGAAGGGAATGCAGGAGTAGTTATCTTCCGAGATGGTACGATTCTTGATGTCGAACTAGAAGTATACACACGCTTTATAGCAGGTACACCTGATGGATGGTTATTACAACAAACCCGACCATCTGAGCAGAGGATTTTATTGAAATTCACAGTAGTTGATAACGAAGTCCAGATTACACCCATTATGACATTTGACTCTATATTGTTGACGGTACAGAAACCTGCTCTTGGTCAAAATTTAGATCAATATGAGGAATGGATGCTAAGTAATTAGAGTAATTAGAATTGATAGCTAACAATCGATAAAGTTATTGATGATAAAGAATCCCCCAATAATTGGGGGACTCAAATTTAAGAATCATAATATATTTAAGCCATTGAATTCTATTTAATGTCATAAACCACTTTTTGTATGACTTTCACTATATTCCAAATCTATAATATGGTATTCTTTATCGGCTCATATTCTTCTAATCTTGTGATAGAACAAGGACAATGAAATGGTTTTTCGTAGTTACATCAACCCAGACGAAAATCGCGAAGCGAATCGTCAACTTCCCAAAATTATGGTGGAAGGGTTATTACTAGGAGGTAGTGGTTTAGGCGTACTGGCTCTCATATTCGAAATCGCCGCAGACGCATTTAGTGTTGCTGCCTATCAAACATTATTAGCAATACATGGCGCAAATGGTTATCATGACATCGCCATTCTCGCATTTATCCTATTATCAGCAATGTTATTCTTAGGGATTGTGCCTGCCTACAAAGCGGGGGCATATCTTCGACCCAATGCAGGGGGTAGTGGTCCACTTGTGGAAGCTATCGGACCTGACCGTATGCGTTGGTTATCTTGGGTTGGGACAAGTTTATTCTTCTTAGATGCTGTTCTGACAATCATTATCAGTTCTATTTCAGCGGCTGATGTACTCATGTTACTCTTCCCAGAGTTTGCACCCTATCGAATCCTGATTGCTGAGATGTTCGCCTTCTTCATTATGGCGGTTCTTGTCGCCGTAGGACCTAAGCGTGCTGTGCCTCTTTTCTTATTAGGTGGTGGTGCATTTACGATATTCACCTTATTCGCGTTATCGCTAGTTGGATATAATGCAGTCGCGAATCCAGAATGGGCATTCTTAACGGATGGTATTGTCCATCGTTTAGAAGAGTCTGGCGTTGTAGAACACGTCATCCGCGCCCAAGGAGACGCTCCTGCTATCGGCTCGGTATTGTTCTTCCAGCTATTCTTTAGGTCAATGAGTAGCGCTATGTTAGGTTTCTCTGGTTATGAAGTCATTCCAGCTAGTGGTAAACATGCTGCACGTCCAAAATGGAAAGTTATTAATACCGCTCTGACACTTGCGGCAGTCTTCTTAATTGGTACAGGTGTATTACAGCTTGCAGCAGCAAAACTCTGGAATATCCCATCCACCGAAGGTTACAGTACGCTGCTCATTGAATATGAGATTGTGGCTGTACAATCCTTTGGGCGGGGTGTCGAAGAAAGTGATATTGTTGTCACTGATGAAATAGCCACAGAAGCAGAACTCATCTATGAACAACGGCTTGAACGTGAGGCTGAGCAAGCTCTGATTGGTAGTTCCCAAGAACATTCGGGAGATGATCATAGTGAAGAACCTGTTAATCGTGAAGATGCGATTGATACACTGGCATCTGACCTCGCTTTTGCAAAAGCATTGGATAATGCGCTTGTCGGCACATCTGGTCAGGGTTTGTTATCACTTGCTGCACTCCTACTTGCTATCATTCTCCTTCTAGCACAAGGTGGTGGTTATATCGGTGGGGCTGCCGTTGCTGCCAATGCCGCGACACTTGGGCGATTACCACGCTTCTTCATAGATGACCGCATTGGTATCGCCGTCATTTGGGGTTTTGCAGCAGTCTTTATCCCATTAATCCGTGAAGTGGTTATCGTAGAAGCCTATTATGCCTTTGGTTTTGTCAGTGCATTTATGATTACCAGTACAACTGTATTCTTTGTTCGCGATGAAGCACTACGTGACCGTGGGATTGAACCGGGGTCAGGTGAAGCAAAATCGCTCAAATTTGCAGGCTTACGGGGTATGGTTGCCAGTTATATTATGGGAGTTGTTCTTGTTACACAAAAAACGGACGCACTCGGTGCAATCATTGTTATCGGTGTATTGGTTACCTTGTATCAACTTTACTATGCTTATGGTGGCGCAAAGCGTGACCCTGAAAAAGTTAAGCCCTATATTCCAGAGCCAACCAAACCTCGCCTATATGACAGTGGTATTCAACGTGCAAAAGATGAAGCACGCCAACGAGGTATTGTTGACCGTGTTAACGAACTCATTGAAGAAGGCGCATTAGTCAAGTTTAACGTCGAGCCAGAGCGTATTACAAGACTTGTGACCTATGTTTATAACTTAGAGCCTGACGCATTTGATCAACATGGACATGATGATCATCATGAAGAAGACCACATTCATGAACCCAGCTTTGATTTGGAAGCAACCTACCAAAAATACTATGGTGCGCGTGATGAAATCCTCAGCACAATTGAGCTTTATTCACATTATGGTATCTTCACATTTATTGTTAAATACTATGCAAACTGGATAAATGAAGAGCATGGACGTGATGCCGCCGAGGTTCAACTCGCTATGATTAGCCTATTATTCCCATTAACAGATGATGATATTATCTGGGAACAATACACGAGTTACTCTTGGGCAAAACAACCAGAGCCAATATGGCAGTTCAGTCGTGAACGGTATCAATGGGCAAAAGACCAATGGCCAAATCTTAGCGGTCGTCTGACAACAGTCTGGACATTGCAAGAGATGGGGTTAATTCCTGATGAAGTCGATATTAAAACAATAATCTCGATTAATTCACGCAATGACCTCCGTGAAATCAAGATTCATACACACGGACCTGAGGATGAAAATGAGAATTCAGATTCAGAGCCAACAAACACTGATAACGAATAAATAATAACTAGAGAACGGGTGGTAGTGTCTTTATCACCCGTTTTATACACCTAGTGGCAGGGTCACATGGAATGTAGATCCCTTATTTAATTGGCTAACTAGCGTAATTTCACCTTGATGGGCTTCCACAAGCGATTTCACAATTGCCAACCCCAGCCCTGTACCTTCGATACTATCTGTTTCTGGACGACGAACCCGATAAAAGCGATCAAAAATTTGGGCTTTATCTTCGGGGCTAATCCCAAGTCCTGTATCTTGAATGCTGACACGAATAACCTTCTTTTGTCTCTCTACATAGATACGAACTGACCCTTCTGGTGGGGTATATTTGATAGCATTGCCAATCAAATTATTGAAAATCTGTCCCAACCGCAGGCGATCACCTTTAATTATCGGAAAGTCTTCAGGAATGTCAGTTAACACCTGCATTGCCTTCTCTTCTGCCTTTGGCATACTTCCTTCTAGGCACTCACGCAGTAAACTTTCGAGGTCAATATCCTCTATTTGCAACTCAATCCCAGATTCAATGCGTGCAAGGTCAAGTAATTCATCAATGAGAATTTGCATACTAGCAACTGCTTTATTCAAGCTAAGCAAGAATCGCTGTGACCGTTCATCAAATGTATTGGTCATATCAAGCAAATCAATATACCCGCGCATGACACTGAGTGGCTGTTTGAGGTCATGTGAAGCCGTTGCAAGTAGCTCACTTTTAAGTTTATCGGTCTCTTTAAAGTGGGTAATATCTTGCATGACAAGTACCCATCCGATTCTTTCAAGTGAAGATAGTTGGCAATGATAGTGACGGTCATTGGGCAATTGCATCTCAATCATGGTGTCTTGCTCTTTGCTTATGCCAGAAGCAAAAAATTCGCGTAACTCAGTATGAATAATAACATCATTAAACCGTGAATTAATATATTCCTCAGCCGTCCCATACAAGCTCAAGCCAGCAAGTGCTGATTGATTAATCAACAAGATTTGATTGTCATAACCAACAAGGATAACAATATCTTTGATGTTACTGAGGATACGTGCAAGTTTCTGGCGTTCTTTTTCAGTTTCTGCAAATAACCGTGCATTATCTACAGCGACCCCTGCACGTTGTGACAAGCGTACAACAAAATCCAAGTGTTCATCAGTAAAGCCATTGAGGTTTTTGCTTTCCAAGGTAACAACAGCTTCTACTCGTTCTTCACGCATAATCGGCACAGACATTTGCGAGCGTGTATTATGTTTGATACTTCGATAATCAGAATCCATACTGACATCAGGGACAACTTCGGGTAAACCGCTACGTGCCACACGGTAAGTAATTCCAAAACGATGATCCGATGTCAACTGTACCAAAACAGGATTATCAAGCTCATAACCATAATGTTCCATCACGAGCAAATTATCAGATTCTTCATCATAGGTTGCAAGTGCGGCGGCATGTGCATTTGTAAAGCGCAAAGCCCAATCCATAATCATCCGAAACACACGCGGAAGTTGTATGGTTGCATTCAATTCCTCGTCAATTTGGCTCAATATTTTGACTTCGTGCATCCCCTCTTGCAGTTCCTTGACCTTAAGTTCATAGGTATAAGCATTTGCAAAGTAACTTGCCAAATGAGGGCTTAGGTATTTCATCGTCGCCAATACAGACTGCGAGGACTCTGGGGCACTTAATTTAACAATCAAAACACCATAGAGTTGTTGGTTAATCACTAAAGGGAAACTGTATAATTGGTCTGCATCGATGACATCTAAAATCCCCTGTGCTTGAGAACCATCAACCGTGTCCTTGTTAATAACCATTGCATTAGACTGTAACCATTGCCCAACAATCGGGTCACCCTCAGCATTAAAGCTATTAATAAATACGCGCTTGAGCTTTGATTCGGTATGAGGCGATGTATGGACAGGATAACTCAGTTGATAGGTAAAATTGATTTGGTCACTATCTCGAACAAAAAGCATAATATAATCAGCAGACATCACATCATTCAAGAAGCGCATCAAATTACTAGAGAGGTCTGACAAACTTAAAATCGTACCAAGTTGCAAACTCGCCTGACGAATGAGTTCCAAAATATTTGAAGGCACAGACACCTCATCAGATGGCGGATTGGTTGGGTTATTATTAGGTTTTTCGGGTGAAGGCTGTATATTATCAGTCATATTAAAATCACAATTTATTGAATAAGTATTCTTATTATAATGCTTTATTGTCTATGTAGCACAAATATTTAAGTATTTGCTCAAAGTATTTGAATATATTGAGCTTATAACAAATAAAAGTTGCTCAGGATGCCCCATAGGTCTATAATGCTTAAGTATTAGATATTATGGTGGAGGTAGTTATGGATTTCGGCGATTTATCAGACCGTATGAAAAAGGGGCTCAACAAAGGGAAACCATCAGCAACTGATGATAAACCTTATGACCATGCAGAATCTTATCGCTTGCGTGGTAAAATGCTGGGTGTACTTATCCGAGATGCCCGTATGTCTGCCTCACGGACGGTAGATGATTGTGCGCGATTATTAAAAGTAGACACTGCATTGATTAATGCGTGGGAATTGGGCGACAATGTACCGTCTTTGCCTCAGTTAGAATTACTCGCGTATTATTTAGATATCCCTGTTAGCCATTTTTGGGGGCAGGAAACCCGTAGCCATCAAGAGCAAAAGTCAACCGTGCAGGGTGAGTATGTTGCTTTACGCAATCGCATGATTGGTGGGTTATTACGCTCAGCCCGTGAAGGTGAAAACCTGAGTATTGAAGATTTGAGTGATACGACTAAGATTGATAGTGTATTACTACAGCAATATGAGTATGGTGAGGCAATTATACCGATGCACCATCTCAGCGTCATCGCAAGTGCAGTCAACCGCAATATGAATTATTTTCTGGAAACGGATAGTTATATTGGTGAGTTATTACAGATGCGCGCAGAATGGCAGAAATTTATGGATTTAGATGAAGATGTACGACAATTCGCATCCAATCAAACCAATCTCGGCTTTCTCAAGATCGCAATGTTCTTTAGTGATATGCCAACTCCGACATTAAGAAAAATTGCTGAAGGCATGCTTGAAATAACAATGTAATCAACAAGTCAGGAAGGAGCATAGCAAACCTAAATCAAGGTCTGCGATTGTTATGAGTAAAGGCAACGAACTTAAAGAACAAGGGCTAAAATTACACCAACAACATGATTATGAAGCGGCAGCGCGCCTATTCCAACAAGCACAAGAAGCCTATGTGGATGAAGGCGAGCAAGATATGGCGGCAGAAATGCAGGTCAATATTGGCGTTATTCATCGGATTCTTGGTGAAAATCAACAAGCATTAGATGCAATGCAAGCAGCACTACGAATCTTTCAGGATATGGATGATAAGGAACGTGTTGCTAAGGTATTAGGGAATATGGGTGGTGTTTATACGTCATTAGGTGATAAAGAACAAGCCTATACAGCCTATCGTGAAGCTGCGGATATTTTTGAAGATTTGGGTGATAAAGAAAATCACGGCGAAACACTTGTCGCAATGGGCTATTTACTCATCGGTAATGGCAAATGGTTTGCAGGTGCAACAACCATTGGTGATGGACTGAAGTACAAGCAAAATCTGAGTGCAAATGAACGCATGATGAAGGGGCTTGCAAATGTGATTGGTCGGCTTCAAGGTACAAACAACAAAAGTTCTGACGCGTAAGCAATTCACACTCAGCTCATGCAAATCTATAGACAAACCAGTATTTTTCTTTTACTTGTCACACTGATGGCAAGTTTTTATATGTTGACGTTTCGAGGTCGCATCGAAAGTGGTGATACCTTACGTGCCTTAGATGCACTCACCAGCCAGACACGTTATGGAGATTGGCTCATGGATGAGTCTGTCTGGTTTAAGTACACCTTTAGTGTTCGTGAAAATATTGATTTACCCCTCACGCCTTATGATGTACAAGAAAAACTCAATTTACAACTTGCATCGCCATTATTAAGCCTCGCTCAAGCGATTCCCAAATTAGGGAATATTCATACTGTTTGGCTATTTAACATCATCATCACATCACTCAATATCGGCTTACTCTATTTATGTGTACGGGCATTAGATTATAGCGAAGCAACAGCTATTGGTGCGGCAATCAGCGCGGGCGTTGCCACCAATATGTGGGCGTATAGCCAAACCTTCTTTCGTGAGCCATTGGTCTCATTTTTCATCTTATTGGCAATTTTAGGAATACAAATTTTATATAATCGTGGGTGGATTAAGTGGCTTATCAGCATTGGGTGGACGCTTATCATGCTGAGCTTAGCCTATTTGACTAAGTTTTCTGCAATTATGGCATTTCCAGCGATTCTTTTTCTTGCGATACCCACATTAAGCATTGCCAATCATCATCGCCTTCGCAAATTATCAACACTGCTCCTGCTCATTCAGATCGTGGTTCTGGGTATCCTTATCTTGCTCAATCCATTACCCGAAGTCATACAAAATTTAGTCTCACGATTAAATGAAACACCCGAAATTATTAGTTATGCCCTACGTGTCTATATCTTAAGCCCAGGGGGTAGCCTGTGGGGGACATCTCCGATTTTATTATTATCACTTATCGGTTGTGTAATGCTCATTAGGCAAAATAAACATCGCCTCGTATGGGTCATATGGCTGATATTTGCAGGATATACAACAGGACACGCCGTTACCACAGGGGCGGATTGGTTTGGCGGACAAAGCTGGCCTCCACGCTTCCTCACCCCGATTATACCCGTGTTGATGTTAGCCACTGCGCCTGTATTGCATCATATGATTCAACATAAAAAACGGTTATTGGGTTGCATATGGGTTGCATTAGTCGCTTACGGTATATGGATACAATTTAGTTCTGTGTCGCTCATGTGGTATCAATATGAAAGTGCCTTACCGCCCGAATCAGGTGGTTTGACAGAATGGGAAGCTGGATTAACACAAGTTCAATATTTCCGATGGGTGGTTATGCCACAGCAATGGCAGAATCTCGGTATCGACTTTTTGTGGGTACGAGCAAATGCAAACATCTGGTTTATCCAGTTTGGGGTATTGACTATTATTTTGCTGGCTTGGCTTTTAGGGTCAATACGCAAAGCATCCAGCCGTATATATTACTTTGCCCCACTTACGGTGCTTGTATGGGCTATGCTTGTAATTTTTAATTTACGTGGTGTTTACTATAGCGACCCTATCACACAATCACAAAAGCTCGCTTTACATGATACCCTCAATATTTTAGAAGCTGAGGCAGAAATCGGTGATGTGCTTATTTTACCCAATAATAACTATGAGCGATTCATTCTAAATCATCAGGATAACGCAATCCCTCGTACCATCATTCTTCCATCTGAGTTAGCTGAACCTGCAAGTGAAAAGCAACCTGCCGAGATTGTGTCCAATAATCCGAATGACTGGCTGCCCTTATCCAGCATCCGTGTTATTCATCATCTGGGTAATGAGCGTGACCATATTTGGTATTTAGCAAACACAAGCCCCTTCATGTCATGGAGCTTTCGTCCATTTGAACGCTATATGGCGATGTATTATTATCCATTGCGTGAGCTTGAGCTTGAACATCCAGACGATACCGTACGCTTGCTTGAATACAGCACCAGAAATTTTGCTCCAAACCCCTTCTCAACATTTGCATCTGATAATCTTACCGACTTGTTTTACGGAGATACGATTCAATTATTAGGTTTCCAATTACCCAATGGGGTAAGATATGAGGCAGGTCAAGCCGTCGAATTATCGTTACTATGGCAATCTAATAATCCCATAGAACAAGATTATACCGTCGCATGGTTCATTGCATCAGCCGAAACAGGTCAATTTGTCGCACAAGGGCAAGACTCCATGCCACAAGCAGGGTTTGCACCAACCAGCCAATGGCAAACAAACTCGCCAATATGGGATAATCGCGCCCTACGACTACCAGACGACCTTTCATCAGGGGAATATGTCATATGGGTATTGCTCTACCGCTATAATCCAGACACAGCAAGTATTGAACGCTTGCCTGTCACAGGGGGAACAGTCACCGATAACGGAACAATTGGTGTCTTACCCATCACACTTGTGATTAACTAGAGATTAGACTTTTAGTAGATTGCCACATTAACCGCGAAATCAAAAATCTTCTATTCTTAATAGCCTTATCATCGCTTAAAATAAATTTGTAACGTATCCGTAAAATAGGGAGTAGATATGTCCGCCGAGTTTATCGTTAAATCCCCCATTAAAACCAATCACTCCAATGCCTTTCGATTCATCTTATCGCATATTGCACGACATCCCCTTGCAGCAGTATTGCTTGTCTTAGGAGCATTTAGTAACGCATTTCTAGCTGGTGTTGTCCCTGCATTAATTGGTGACGCATTTGATGCGATGGTACAGATGGATGAAAACACGCTCAATACGATTATGAATATCGTTCTATTGATTATCGCCTCGCAGACCTTGCGCTCTGTTTTACAATTCATGCGGAACTTTTCGGCAGAGGTATTTGCCCAACGCTTTGAACGTGATGTTCGTGATGAACTTTACTCAAGTTTATTGGGGAAAAACATGAGTTATCATGATATGCAACCTGTTGGCGAAATTATGGCACGGGTGACAAATGATGTTCGCGAGATGAACTTTATGATGAACCCTGGGGTCAATCTTGTGATTGGGTCAGGTTTTTTCTTGGTTATGCCCGCCCTATTTGCGCCCTCGATTCATCCACAATTAATTCTCGTTCCACTGATATTTATTGTTTTGCATATCATTGTACAAGTCTACTTTATCCGACGCTTACACCCGATCGCACAAGAAGTTCGCGCAAGTTTCGGACATATGAACGCACGTTTAGCCGAATCTTTAGACGGTTTAGAAGTGGTTAAAGGTGCAGCACAAGAAAAAGGCGAAGTCGGGTTATTTAATGGATTAGCTGACCGTGTACGCGACAAGTTTATTGAACAAGGCGAATTTGAAGCCCGCTATATTTCAACCTTATTATTAGGACTAGCCTTTGTTGGTGCTTTGATTCATGCAACTATTCTGTTCCGTAGCGGACAAATCGGTGAGGGTGATGTTATTGCATTCATCGGTCTGATTTATTTATTCGGATTTCCTGTCTTTATCTCCCTATTTTCATCCTCAAGGCTTGCTTCAGGTTATGCAAGTGCTGACCGTATCTTAGAAGTAATTAATGTCAAAACAGAACTAGACCAAAACACAGAGGGTCATAGTGCGCCTGTTGAGGGATCAATCAGCTTTGAGAGTGTTGACTTTAATTATGGTGGTGGCGATGATGTTCTGACGAATATCTCATTTTCAGTCAAACCAGGGCAGACGGTAGCGATTGTCGGGCAGACAGGCTCAGGCAAAAGTACCTTAACCAAGCTCATCAACCGTATTTATGATACAACAAACGGAACTGTTGCAGTTGATGGTGTGGATGTGCGCAATTGGAATTTACAATCATTGCGCTCTCAAATCAGTATTATCGAGCAAGACATCTTCTTATTCAGCCGTACTGTTGCGGAAAATATCGCCTTTGGTATGGATGAAATTGATATGGATTCGATTATCGCATCAGCCAAAGCCGCACAAGCACATGACTTTATTATGTCCTTCCCAGATGGCTATGAAACCGTTATTGGGCAACGGGGTATGACACTGAGTGGTGGTCAACGCCAACGTTTAGCTTTAGCCCGCGCATTCCAGACTAACCCACCGATTCTGATTTTGGATGACAGCACAAGTGCAATCGACAGCGCAACAGAAGATAAAATCCAACGCGCCATTTGGTCAGCGGCAGAAGGTCGTACTACGATTCTAATTACACATCGTCTATCGCAAATCCGTTGGGCAGACCATATTGTTGTTTTGCGTAAAGGACATGTTGTTGCACAAGGCGCGCATGATGACCTTTTAATATCATCAGAGTCTTACCGCCGTATCTTTGCACGGTACGAAGACCCCACAGAAGATGAACCTGAATCCAATAACCCGACTCAACCAGTAGTAGGAGATTAACAATGGCGGCATTATTTCGTGGATTAGATGGTGATAGCTACGATAGGCAGTATACTGATAGTTATCTTTTTAAACGCATCCAAGATTATCTATCTGCATATAAACAACAAGTGATTTATGCACTCACTGGCTTTTTTATAGTCGGCATTGTAACAAGTGTACGCCCTGTACTCATTAGTACAGCCATTGATGAAATGGTGAACAGCAGTGATTTCTTAGTCTTTCTATTTATTGTACTGACAATTGTAGGGGTTTCCGAATATACCGCCAATTATGTACGGCGACGCTTCACAGTCGATATTATTGGGAAAATGGTCGCACGTATGCGTAAAGATGCTTTTGAAGCTGCGATTGACCGTGACCTCGCATTCTACGACACACATAAAACAGGGAAAATCGTCAGCCGTATCACCAGTGACACACAAGAATTTGGTGACGTGATGTTGCTGGGTAGTGATGTAATTTCTCAATTTCTATCTGTTATTATCTTGCTTTTGGTACTCTTTAGCTACTCTATAGAGTTAACCATTGTTTTGCTATTGACGATGCCATTTGTCGTGATGACAGCATTAGGTTTTCGTTACCTCGCGCGGATTGTAACCCGTCAAGGCTCACGCGCAATGGCAGTCGTAAATGACAACATCCAAGAGAGTGTGACAGGCATTAGTGTTGCTAAAAATTTCCGCCAAGAAAAAATGATTTACTCCGAATTTTCAGCGGTGAATAATCAGAGTTATGACATCAACTTGCGTAAAGGTTTTGTCATTTCGATGGTGTTCCCTGGGCTGAATATTTTATCATCGCTGGCGATTGCAGTTATTGTATGGGTCGGCGCAAATTCTGTATTTGCAGGGGTAATCACAGCAGGTACATGGTATCTATTCATTCAAGGTGTTGACCGCTTCTGGTTTCCATTCATGAATTTATCCTCTTTCTGGAGTCAATTCCAGCAAGGTCTCAGTGCGGCAGAACGTATCTTCGCGCTAATTGATGCAGATAATACAATTATCCAAACAGATGATCAAAAAGTTATTAAGCTAGCTGGGCGGATTGAATTCCAGAATGTCAGCTTTGCCTATATTGAAGGACAACCCATCCTCAAAGATTTTGATTTAGATATCAAACCTGGGGAAAGTGTTGCTTTTGTTGGGCATACAGGCGCAGGTAAAAGCACGATTGCCAAACTCATTACGCGCTTTTATGAGTTCCAACAGGGCGAGATTCTGATTGATGGTGATAATATCCGTTCCTTTGATTTATCGTCCTACCGTTCACGTTTAGGAATTGTGCCACAACAACCTTTCTTGTTCAGTGGAACTGTTCTAGAGAATATCCGTTATGGGCGACCTGATGCCACAGAAGAAGAGATACTCGAAATCTCGATGAGTATTGGCAATGGTGAGTGGTTAGAAAGTTTACCCGAAGGTTTACATACCCATGTTGGTGAACGTGGAGCGCGTTTAAGTATGGGGCAACGGCAGTTAGTCAGCCTATTGCGCGTATTAGTACAAAAACCATCAATTTTTATTTTGGATGAGGCTACTGCTAGTATTGACCCCTTCACTGAAACACAAATTCAAGAAGCCATTGACCTCATCTTATCCCGCTCATCATCTATCTTGATTGCGCACCGTTTAAGCACCGTACAAAGTGCTGACCGTATCATCGTTTTGAGTGATGGCGCAATCATAGAAGAAGGCAGTCATGAGACATTGATGGAAGGTGGTGGACATTATGCAGAACTCTATAATACCTACTTCCGTCACCAATCCTTAAGCTATGTTGAAAATTCAAAAGACATGTTCTCACAAGCTGGTGACTAGACCAATAAACAGATAATACAGTATCCAACAGAGGCAATAACGACTATACTAAGGTTGTTGTTGCCTCTAATTGTTTAGGGGATTGGACTACATAGCTATGGGAGTATAGTGTATCTATGCAGGAACGTATCATCAAATTCTCTCAACGACTTATCCCGCTGATTGACCGCCTACTTACAGGTTTTGAATGGCTTATCCGACAAATCGTTCGGGCATGGGTTTGGTTGAACTCACTTGATATTCCTTTAAGCCCCTTACAATGGGTACTGCTGTTTTACATTATGTTTGGTATTGCCTATACAGCTTCTACACCTGTCTTTGAATCAAATGATGAAATCTGGCATTTCGGATATGTGCAATATATTCGCGAATCAGGCGACCTTCCCGTTCAAGTGTTTGACGGTGGCGATACTGTTTATCAACAGCATGGTAGCCAACCACCCCTCTATTACGGATTAATGGCACTCATAACATCACCTTTTTCTATTGATGATGTTGATAATTACCGCATTCTGAACCCCCATGTTACCAGCCAACGACCCACTGCTTTTGGTAATAAAAACCTTGTTTTACATGATGACGCTCAATCGATGGTTGAAGGAACAGGCTTAACGATACAAGTCATTCGCATCGTTGGGCTAGCGCTCGGTGCAGTGACAATTTCCGCAGTTTATGAAATTGGTAAATTTATCGCCCCCCATCGCCCAACCGTAGCATTTGTCGCGGCGGCACTCACAGGATTTAATCCAATGTTTGTTTTTGTTAGTGCATCTGTCAATAATGACGCGCTGGCAATGGCACTCAATGCAATTATCGTGTTACTGATGTTACGTACATTACGGGATGGATTTAACCTACGCTATACACTCATTATCGCGTTCTTACTCGGATTGACGAGCATCACAAAACTAACCTCACTTGTCCTCATACCCGTACTCATTGGTGTTGGGATTTTTACCTATCGCAAAACAAAAGACCGTCGAGGTCTCATTATCTACGGCTCAGCATTACTCATTTTCTTATTGGGTCTTGGTGGCTGGTGGTATGTCCGCAATATACAACTCTATGGCGAGTTATTCGGCATCATCACCATGTCAAATATCGCAGGTCCACGTGGAGTCACCTTTACACCGATTACCCTTTTGACAGAATATCAGCAGTTCCGTATGTCCTATTGGGGTTTATTTGGTTCAATGAATATCCAAATCACACCCATATTCTATATGCTGGTTGATTTAATCACCTTCTTTAGTGTGATCGGCTGTGTGTTTTTGCTTATGCAATTATTGGCGATTCGAGATTTAGCTTATGCACGCTATGAGTTAGCAAATCTGGTTGCATTAATCAGTACATTTTTACTCGTATGGTTTGGTGTACTCTATTGGAGTAGCCTCACCCAAGCATCTGATGGTCGCGTCCTATTTCCATTAATTGCTGTCATTAGCCCCATTGTCGCTGTAGGGTTTGTAGAAGTCATGTGGTGGATTATATTCTCTCTACGCCCACCAAACTTAGAATTTGTACGGGCTGGTGATGCTGTGCCTAAGCCACTGCTTGATGAAGCCTTACTATGGCCCTTGCGCATTGTGGGGATTATCGCTTTGCTCACACCCTTCACCGTGATTGCAACCCAATATATGTCACCGAACCCTGTTGTTGATATTCCAATTGGTGCAAAACCTGTTTATGCAGAATTTGGTGATGTTGCCCTTATCGGATATGAACACACCAATCGTCGCTACCTCCCCGGAGAAGATATTAGCGTTACTCTATATTGGCAGGTCTTAGAGCAATCCGAAGAAGATAATAGTATATTTTTATCCTTGATTGATGATAACCGACAAGAAATCGGACGATATTCAAGTTATCCAGGGGCAGGTACATTACGTACCTCAACATGGGAAGCTGGTAACATCTATCCTGATAAATATATCGTCAATATCGACCAGAGTGCTTTTGGGCGTTATCCATTTGATTTACAAGTCGAATGGGATAATCTTAAAATTGATAAACCGATATCTGCAACAAATGCAGAAGGTGACTTTATCGAACCCATTTTATTAGATATTGGTGCAGTGGTATCGTTACGTGTTGAAAGTAACCCGCAAGGTTTTGCAGAAATCCCAACCGAATCCCAACCGACCTTTGAGCAACTTATTCGTCTACGTGAATTTCTGATTGACACAGACCGCAATGAGATTGTCTTACACTGGCAAGCGGACTCTACGCCAACAGAAAATTATACGGTATTTGTCCATGCTTTGGATAAAGATGGGAATATTGTTGCACAAGCAGATGCACCGCCACGGCTACCCACAGAATATTGGCGTTGGGGGGAAAGCTACTTGACCTATCATGATTTCCCAGCAGAGGTGAATATTCTCGACTATACCATCATCGTTGGCTGGTATATCAATGACGAGCTATCTTATCCGCGCTTGGAATATGAAACTGTGATTGATGATGAACAAGTTTTCATCGATTTTTATGAAATTCCATGGGACATTGCCTATGATAACTTTGAATTGACAGCAGAAGTCACCCCAGAAGCAACTGATGAAGCAGGAGACATCGAAACCCCTGAGGCTCGGCGAAATGTATCAGGCACAAGTGAAGCAACTGAAGAACCTGAATCAACAGCTGAAACAGCAAATGATGAAAAAGATGAAGACTAAATATAGGGTCGGCTAATCACGAGGTTAGCTGGCTTTATTTAAGGTCAATATCAACACTCTGTCCAATTGGATTTCCTGCTGGGTCAAGCACATTTGCATTAAAGAACTGCCCCGTTTGTGAGCCTGTCCCGAGAGTGTACATACTAACTTTTAGGACAGTCGCAGATGATCCACCTGATAACCTTCCCCATGTGATGAGTCGGTCATTCAAACACCAATGTCGTCCATGCCAAAAAGTTTTATCAACTTGGTCAACACGATTCCCATCTTCATCAAACAATTGGGCTGAATATTGATAGTCTGCACCTTTGGATTTTGCAGGTAAACGCCACTCCAGATAAATTTTATCATTATCTATCGCATAGCCTGTCAACTCTGCACCATTATCAAATTGGGCTGGTTCGATAGCTTGAATGTCTGTTTCTGTCCATTCAGGTGCTAATTGCCAATCATGAATAACATATCCTTTATCACCATCACGCGTCTCGTATTTTTTAGGATTCTCGGTTTGATACAGATTATTCACTGGATTTTGAGGTGCATCTGGTGAAATGACTACACGAAATGGTTGAGTAGGAAAGACAGCATAGCCATCCCCTATCATTGTCCGTACACACGCCACCTCATCCCATAAGAGCGTGTCCCAAACAGCCACCTCATGATGTAAATTCCATGACATGCCTTGACTGATTATCAGGACATCCTCGCTATCAACCAAAGCTGATCGAATATTACTTAAATCACCAATCGGTGTCGTAAACCCTGGGTATGCCACATGTTGTTTATCCAGATAATCTAAAGTCTGATGCCACGTTAGCACTTGAATCCCAGCAATGATAAATAGGAAAGCCCATACCGTGATATAGATAAAGCGATAAGACATAGCATGACGTAAAACATAAGAAAATCCCATGCCTGCCAAAATAAGCATCGCTGGGATTGAAGGGATAAAATAATGGATGTAAACAGGTGTCCAATCTAAGACTAGAGCAAGCTGGGGTAAAAATGCCCAGAGCAGTATAAACAAAGTCAGTTGACGGTGTCCACGCCATATCCCCCAGATGCCAATCGCCATCAGGAGCGTAAGCATTAGGCTGAGTGGAACAATGGGTAGATAAGTCTGTTTAAGTTCGTCGGTTTGGTTAGGCGCGACCCATATTTCTAAGCCTATCCCTGATGATAAATAGATTGTGTCGGTTATTGGTTTTGTGGTTAGTCCAATCCCATCTGATGCACTAGACCGCCCTGCTGCATCACTAATCCGTGTTGGGTCTTGTTGGAGCGTCTGAGATAATCCTATAAGATAAGGGGCGAGTACGAGTAAGGATAAGATCAAACTCACACCTATTGCACTCAAGCGAAGTCGGGAACGCCCTATCCATAAAGCAAGCAAAATAATCGGGAATAATGCCCACGAAGCGAAGTGAATCTGGAAGGCAAAAAGTAGAATCGGAACACTGATGACCTGAGCTAGCCACTGTGTTTTTTTGATTTTACCCTCAGAGCATTGCGAGGCTTCCCACAAGCCATATACCAGTAGAAAAATACCTGCCAGAATAAAAGGTGTATGGAAATCTTGCGCCCAAATTTTACGGCTAAACAACACTGCCCACGGGTTAATCGCATAGAGTAAGCCAGAAATCCAGCCCACTTGACGACCAAAATAACGATGAGCAAGCAACCATAAAATCCCAACACCCAGAACATTCAGGAACATCACAAAATAAATTGCGACATGGGGGTTAGCAGAAATCATGAAGGGAATTGCCATCACATAAACACTGGTCGGCGGATTGGGAATCCCAGTTGACGATAAAATACCAGTCGTTGGGATGCCTTCACCATCTGCCATCTCTAATGCAAGTGTCGCTAACATCGCATCATCATGAAAATATTCAACAATATCGCCACGCCCAAAACGCATCCAACCTGCAATTGTCAAAATAGCAAGCAATACAATTAAATCGCGCCGTGTAATCGCTGTTATTATTAGCATGTATCATCCTCAACCGATACATCTACAGAGTCGGTTGTTGTCCCATCTGGGAATTGAACAGGTACTCGCACAAAATCAGCAGGGTTATACAGCCCAACAGCAATAGTCATAATAGATTCCTCAAAGGCAAGTCCGACGGTATCATATAACACTTGTGATTCACGCCAGAGAGATGTTGGATATAAACCACTGAGAGGCGATACATCCACCTGATGCACAATTTCACCCTCAGCATTTAAGCCATGTACAAACATTTGATAATCTAAAGCAGGGGTCTTTTTAACTTGCCATATCATATCAATCTCAAATTGTTCATTCTCCATGCCGAGTCCGATGCAATGCAACATCAATATATCCTCAAATTCGATATTCTGTGATTGCCCTTTGTAAGGTTCAGAGAGTTTATCAATAGGGATGATCTCAGGCAAAACTAAGCGATCACGACCATCATCTAATGAGGTAGTTCGGGCTTGGTCGGCATCAATTCGCTGTAATTGTATCGAAAGCTGAGCAACATAGGGTGGGGCATCATCAAATAAGCGCAGACGATGACTGTCCGACATAAACTGTTCAAGTGATATATCCGCTAATTTACCGCCTTCAAACTCCAAAGGTTGGCTGACTGCCCATGAATTGCTGATATTCAGATTCACCAATTGCACGACAGGGCGATATTCTGCATCAGTGGCTTGTTCTAATTTCCAATATAAGCGGATGCCAAAGGGATTATCAGCAGTTATCACATCAGAATCTAGTGTATACCCCAATAGCGTCACGGTATCATCAAAAGTCTGATTCACTGGATATTGCATATAGTAGGGATTATCGGGGGTAGATTGAATGCGGAATAGATTATTTTGTAGCCAAACAGTATTAAATAGCGCAAACATGACTAAAGCGCTTGCAAATATCATAGCAACTTTAACTTGTAAGGGTGGTGATTCTATCAGGCTATGATCAGACACCTGTCGTTTGCCACGAAGCACAATGACCACACAACCTAGCACTGCCAGTAAACTAATCACAGTCGAAATATGTTGTATAGGTGTTCCAACATATTCTAGGCGAATAACATGTTCACCATTCGGAATGTTCATTTCAATCAAACCGTAGCGTTCATCAGGCTCAATTAAAAATGGCTCATCATCCAACCACGCCTGCCACCCAGGGAAATAAAATTGGCGAAAGCGCATGGGTAAATCATTCGCATCAATATCGACTTTAATTTCATTATCACTCAAGTGACTATAGCTAATATTATTAGTTTCGACGAGGTAATCAGCTTCAAAAAAGCGAATCTTAAATGGCTCATCGATATACGTCTCAGCATCATGTGGCATATCAAATAATGTAACTTCACCCCATACAGGCTCATACTCGTCGTATGCAGTTGTTCCCCAATTATTTTCGAGGTGTTCCATTTGAATCTCATCAAGGGCAGATAAGTTTTCCCAAACACGGTCATCATCGCGTGGGTGCATGATGGGCAAGGCTTGACCAATCACGATGATTGATAAGGTGACCAATCCAGCCAAATGAAAACGTCGAGGAAGTAATAAAACACTCGATGCCCCTAATAATGCGATAAACACCGCACCCATTCTTAGCATCCGTTCAGGAAAACGTAAATTCCGAAAGCTCGGTATTAATAACCAGAGGTCAAGCGATGGCTCTAATGCCAGAAACACTGCGAACCCCAGCCCTAAAACAAGCACACCAGCAATCAAAAATTTACGGTGCTTGAGTAAAGCAACTAGACCAATCATACTGAATACGCCACCGACTAAACCCAATGTACGAGGCATTACCAAGGTCGCATCAAGACTATCAATCAACGGAGGTACACTAAATAGTTCATTGAGAGTCGCAAAACCTGCTCGTAAAAATGCAACCGTATCAGGTAATTCACCTGCAATCCGCACAAATTCAACCTCAGCCAAAACGGGAATCAGGAAGAGTGCTGATAATCCTGCACTAATTGCTAAACCTGAGCCAATATAAATCCAGCTACGAACAATTTCAGTAAATGATTTATAGGGCAGTGGGATGAGAAAACAAAAAGGAGCAATAAAAATAGCAGACATATAGGTTGTTGGTGTATGCGATAAAACAATCAATGCAAATGGAATCGCTATCCACAAGCTATTTTTCAGATTTGGAGACTTAGCGGTGCGGATAATTCCATAAAATACGAAGGGTACAAAAGAAGTCGCGACAATCTGCGCGATACTCCCCTGCCACCAAAATTCATAAAAGCGTGACGGCGCATAAACCCAGAAAACACATGCCAATAATGCACTTGGTATCGTCAAGAAGGTACGTGCTAATAAATACATACCGACACTACTGATAATCCATGAGAGTGCATTGGTCAAGTTATAGGCAGTTGGAATGTCGAAACCGAGTAAATGTATCCATGCGCCGATATGGGATGCAAGTGGCGCATAAAAATTAAAGACGGGGTATCCATATCCCATATGAAAATAACTCACCCAGCGCGGATATAAATTGCCATCTTGGATTAGTTCGGAAAGCGCATACATTCGATGAGCATGAAAGGGTGCATCTGCCCCATTAGCAAGTCCTGCACCAAAGGTTGGCAAAATGCCAATAATAGGAATAATGATAGCTAACAATAAGCCAACATCAAGTGCATTGAACCCTCTACGTAGTTTATCTGTCATACAGCCCTAACATCTACAATCGTAACGGCGAAAAAGTATAACAGGCTGTATCAGTGGTGACAATAGCTTGACTAGCCCTCAATTTCGACTGCCATTGCAACCGCTTCCCCACCACCCAAGCACAGTGCGGCTATACCCTTACTTAATCCTCTGTCTTTAAGTGCATGAATCAGCGTAATTAAGACCCGCGCGCCACTCGCACCCAGCGGATGACCGAGCGCGATTGCACCACCATGAACATTGATTTTCTCCAAGGGAATTGGATAGCCATCACGTTCCAAACCACGCATATCCGCTAAGACTTGAGAGGCAAAGGCTTCGTTAAATTCAAATAAGTCAACTTCGTCAACGCTCCAGCCCGCTTTCTCTAATGCAATTGGAACAGCTTTAACAGGTGCATAGAAAATCCACTGTGGGTCAAGTGCAGCATGACCATAACCGACAATCCTCGCAAGGGGTTGATGTCCATTAGCTTCGGCATAATCCCGACTGGCGACTACCACAGCTGATGCACCATCATTCAAACCGGGGGCATTACCAGCAGTGACTTTACCACCTTTTTCAAATGCTGGGCGCAGTTTTGCCAGAGCGTCTAGTGATGTTTCTGGGCGGATTGGCTCATCTTTAGAAATGATAACCTCGCCTTTTCGTGTTTTGATTGTCACAGGTACAATTTCAGCATCAAATTTTCCCGCTTCTGTGGCTTGATGCGCCAATTGATGACTGCGGAATGCAAATGCGTCCATCTCCTCACGGCTTACTTCCAGTTGATTCCCGATAAACTCGGCTGCGTCACCCATTGCCCAATCTTCAAAGGAACACCATAAACCATCATGCTGTAGGGAATCCGTCAATTGTATATGTCCGTATTTATTACCCGAGCGTTGTTGTGTATTGAGATAAGGTGCATTACTCATACTCTCGACACCGCCAGCCAAATAGACCTCACCATCCTCAGCTTTGATACTACTGCTCGCCAACATAATCGCTTTGAGACCACTGCCACAAACTTTATTAACAGCAACACCTCCGACAGTTTCGGGGACACCAGCACCGATACTAATTTGACGCGGTAAAGCTTGTCCAACACCAGCACTCACAACATTCCCCACAATGACTTCTCGAATATCACCCGCTTTGATGCCACTACGTTCTACTGCCGCACCAAATGCAATCTGACCCAGTTCAGCCGCGCTCAATGGTGTTAGCGCACCCATAAATTTGCCTTGTGGTGTCCGTGCAGTGCTTAAAATAACAGGTTCACGTCCATTTTTTGATTGTGTTGCCATTATTAAGAATCCTTTTGATATAAGTTGTTCCAAATATTTTTGAGGTCTATAAATGTATTATCTAAAGTATCAGGAATGACACGGGTTTCACCAACTGTTGTCATGAAATTTGCGTCACCGCCCCAGCGTGGCACAATATGAAAGTGATAATGTGCCGCAATCCCTGCACCTGCATCTGCCCCAATATTTGCACCGAGGTTAAAAGCTGACGGATTTGCATAATCACGTAGTACACGCATCATGCGATTGGTCATTACCATCAAGTCAGTTAGCGCTTCGGTTGTCATATCTTCTTGAGATGTAATATGTTCATAGGGAATAATCATGACATGCCCGTTGTTATAGGGGAATTTATTCAATGTCGCATAAGTATAGCTAGACCACCCAATGACATGTTCACTATCATCATGCTCAGGTTGCGCCGCTTTATTGCAAAAAACACAACCTTCTATCGGTTTCTTATCCCCTTTGATATATGCCATCCGCCACGGTGTCCATAAGTGTTCCATAAAATATTTACCCGACCTTTATCATCAAAATTATTATAACAAGCGATACACTATTTTAAGCATATTGTGAAAATCTTAAACCAAATTCAGCAATTGGCGAATAATTCTATTCTATGAGTCCTAAAGGTTCTGTTACAATGCAATAGTCTCATCTTATCATTCGAGGACTTATGACACTTTCTACAGAACTACTTCAAGAGCATCTTAACAGACCCTTCAAATATTTCGAGTCTGTAGACAGCACTAACGATATTGCAAAAACATGGTTAGAAGAAGGCGCACAATCAGGCTCCGTTGTGATTGCCAATGAGCAATTCAAAGGGCGTGGACGTAAAGGGCGTACATGGCACACTCCCCCCAATGTCGCGATTGCCATGTCAGTTATACTCAAGCCAGAGCAAGATTTTATCTCGCGTATTAATCTTATCGGCGCATTAAGCGTCTACGATTTAGCAGTTGAAGTTGGGTGTCAGCAAGTTGGCATCAAATGGCCTAATGATGTACAAGTTAAAGAGAAAAAGATAAGTGGTATCTTGCCAGAAGCGGTTTGGAACGGCACAAAGCTGGTCGGCGTAGTTCTAGGAATGGGTATTAATGTGAGAGTCGATTTCAGTAACGGTGAGCTCGTAAACAAAGCCACCAGTTTAGAGACTGAGATAGGCAAACCACTCAATCGCATTGATTTAATCCATTATCACCTCCAGCGGATTGATATGTGGTATGAACGGATTCGCTCCGATGCGCTCTATATCACATGGAAAGACCGCCTCAATATGCTTGGCAAGCGTGTAAAAATAGAAGATATAGAAGGCTTAGCAGTTGATGTTGAAGCCGATGGGTCATTATTAGTACAGGATAATTTTGAGGTGATGCAACGTGTCATTGCTGGCGATGTATTTGTGATGGAAGAGTCAGGGACAAAATAAATGGGACGTATACGACTTGAATGGGATATCGAAGCTCAAAAAATCGAAAAGTCCGATGGTGAAGATAAACAAATCAAATGGGCGCGGCGACGCAATCTTTTCCGACTATTCTTACTTATTGGTATTTTATTAGGCTTGGTTGCTGGTGGTATATTATTCGTTCAAAATCGTTTATTAGAAGTTGACCAACAGCTTGATACCCTCTTACGCGACACAGTAAGGGCAGAAGTTGCGGCATTACGCATCGGTGATTTTAGTACATTTATCAATCTACAGCGCAGTGCTACTGATGAATGGATTAATACACAACAAGCCAATTATCAACAATATGAGCAACTTAAAGTCGGTACAGAAATCAAGTTAACAGGCAACGTCCTCGCAACAGAAATTGAAGGACAACGCGGTCGGGCGATTGTTGAAGAAATTATTGACGGCATACCCTACGCAAAAGTCTGGTTTTACTGGCGATATACAGATGGATGGCGACACGTCCCCCCTGATTTAACCTTCTGGGGTGAAGAACAAACACTAGAATCTGATCATATCCTAGTGCGTTATCGTGAAGTTGATGAATTATTTGCCCAACAAGTGAACGAAAACCTCAATCAGTGGATAGCTGATGGATGCGCGATGTTGCAGTGTGTTGATACGCCCAAGATAACAGTAGACATCATTACAGATGCACCTGATACTGCAATCTGGATTAATGAGGGTCAATGGCAATTATTACTACAATCTCCTTATGTAGGAACAACACGCTCTGACATGCCATTTGATATTCAACATCAAATCCAAGTTGCGACATTATTAGCAGAACGTCTCATCAATGATAAAACAAATAGTATGGTTATGACCTACCCCAATGATGCTTATTATCTGAGGCAAGCTGTCATATCCTATATGATTGAACAATTTGTCCAAGTCGAGACAAACTCATATTTGATGGAATCTATTGCAGAACAATATGGGAAAGACAAAATTGGGCAATTGGTATCTATATTCACACCAACATCCACTATGGATATTATTCAGCAAGTTGTTCCTGCCCCACTCGGTCAAGCAAACTTGGATTGGCGCGACTTCATCACATGGCGATTGACGATAGAAGACGAACTGATTGCACAACGCTCAGAAAATCAATGGCTCAATTTATATGACACATCGGATGAAACTGTGCGTGTTAATGCCTATAATCGTTACAACACGAATATCCCGTCACAACAACCGGTTGCAATCGAACAACAAGTCCAAATGTCAACAACAGGGCTACCGCAACTGCGTGTGACGGTGCGGATTGGGTCAGGGGATACTTTCCGTGATGAAATTGTATTATTCAATCTTGTCAACTCAGTTTGGAAGCGTGCCAGTTAAGCGCGAAAAATTGGGAATATGTTAAAATAAAAATAAGACTTTAGAATTAAAGGATAGACTTCATGCTAGATGATTTACGCAATAATCTTGATGATGATTATAATAGCGACGATGATATACAAGCAGATATACCGATTGACTTTGATGAAATTGAAGCACAGCAAGCGCAAGCCATCAAAAAACCAGAAACTAAGTTTTTGGGGATGACCGCAGGTGAACGCGCTTTCTTATCAATGATGATATTTTTTATTGTACTCATCTTTGGGGCAGCAATTCTCGCTGTAACAGGACGTATTGCGATATAAAGATTGGGGACATATCACAGCCCCCAACAAATTATTCATATATTAGGGAGTGAGTATAAGCTTGCTGACACTCGCATTTTCAACTGCTTCACGTGACCAGAGCATCGGTTTATAGCCAACCGTACCCCATAGCTCAGTCATACTATCATAATCTGGGCTATAGGGATGTCCACTTTGACCTGTGGTATGTATCGATAAGCTACTATCCCAATCCGATGTATCATAAATCACACGTTCAGACACACCCCACTCCACAATGAAGTCTTCACTGGTATGCGCAACATTTACAGTCACAGGACTACCCGCAACAGGAACATAACGATTGACGATACCCTCAAGTGTTTCAATATCACTTAACCCCAAAGGATTACTCTCAAACTCGGCAAGATGAATCGTACCCCATTCCCAGTCCGTTTCATCATCACCCAAGCGTTCAATCGCTTCCTGATAAGCTTCATCCAATGACTGAATCAAAATATCATCCATTGTTTCAACCTCGTCAGTAGACACGTCATCCCACCACTCATGGTCAGGGTTTTCTGAGAGTCTCACAACAACATAAGGCGGAAAGCGAACACTATATTCAACTAGAAAATCACCAATCTGATCATTTAAGATATTATCTTTTAATACATCCCAGAAAATACCATACATCGCTGCCTGACCACTATCAGCATCCATTTGATAATCCCAGTCTAGCAACCAATCACGGATAACGGATAATCTATCATTATCAAAATCTAAATCTGCCAGCAAGGGCAACAATTTTTCAGCACTACGATCATAATTATCACCGTGTATCTGTTGGAAAGTATCTACAGAATGCGGTGCAAGCTCTTCTAATAATTCGACAATACGACGACCCCGATACCCTGCGGCTGACGAATTCAGATACATAAAGGAGGCATCATCACCAAATTCATCAGCAAGATTTTCAGATAATTGTTCAAAATAAGCAGGTGGAACAGTCATCTGATTTGCTGATTGAATATAATCGCGCTCAGGGTTAAACACACGCGGTAATTCATCAAAAGGTATAAATCCGCGCCAATCTTGTTCATCAGAGTTTGCGACAATCGGCAATGTACCATCATGCCCTGCTGAGCGTACTGGAATTAATCCTGGGACTTGTAAACCAATATTGCCTTCGATGTCAGCATAAACGACATGTTGGGCAGGAGCACCCCATTTGCGAAGTGCATCACGAAATTCATCCCAATTTGATGCAACATTCAAGTCATGTACAGCAGCAAATATTTGGGTCGCTTCATGCCCTGTCCAACGCAGTACACGCGGGTCATCATTATTAAAGCCGAGCAAGTTATTATCATCATCTAATTGATTGTCATTAACGATAGGTCCCAGATGTGTCTCACGAATTTGGAGCGTAACGACCTCGTCCCCATCCCCAAATCGAATAATTTCCTCACGGACAGTCATATCACGCCATTCGTTGTTCCAACGATATTGCAATTCATTTTCAGGATTAATCTCAATCAAGAAATAATCAATCACATCATCGGTATGATCAGTAAAGCCCCATGCGATATTGTCATTATGTCCAGCCGTCACCAAAGGTACATTCGGAAATTGGAAACCTGTCACATTATAAGGACACTCATCGCTAATAGGTTGGCAATGTAAGCCAATTTCGTACCAAATGGAGGGCATTTGTAGTCCAAGGTGCATATCATTTGCTAGAAGCGGTAAGCCTGATTCGGTTATATCGCCACCAGCCACCCAGTTATTACTGCCAATCCCCTCACGTTTTGTCAGAAGCGGATGGTTCAATAAAGAAACACCACCTGCAATAACATCATCAACACCATATACACCTAAGGTATCTTGAGGTAAACGATTCGATAAGGAATCCTCACTTAATGGCAAATCTGATTCTAATATGACAGTTGGATTTTCTGCATAATCATATTCAGGGAATAAGCTCGCGAATAAATCACTATCGACAGATAGCAACTCCCCTAAACGAGAGCGACGTAATTCATTACCACTATCGCCGAGTTGCCATGCCATCGCCTTGCCCCAGACAACACTATCGGCAGGTGTCCACGGCTCAATCTCAATATCAACACCTGTAACACCTAGTACGTTATATTCAAATGCCAATTTATCTTTGGGGCGATTCATAATATAAGCATTGACCCCATCAGCGAAAGATTCCAACATCGCGATAGCAGGCTCATCATATACATTGTCTAGCTCGTACTGCGCTGTCTCGTACCATCCCATTGTTCGTATCGCAATATCTGTTGCCATCACACTCGGATTTGCGCCTGTCAATTCTTGAATCCGACCCGCACCAATATGACGTGAGAATTCCATCTGCCACCAGCGGTCTTGTGCGTGGGTATACCCCTGTGCAAAAAACAAATCTTCAGGATTGCTCGCATAAATATGAGCGACACCCCATTCATCACGGAAAATCTCAACCGAGTCATTTAATCCCTCTACTTGGATTTCGCCGTCTAACTGTGGGAGTGGTCCTTGTGTCCAGTTATAAAGGGTAAAAATTAATGCCCCAGCAACAATCACAATCAATGCTGAAAGCCCTAATACAAGTCGTTGCAGTGTCTTCATAAATTTTCCTTTTCTAAGAAGTGATATAGTTTGGCTCATTTTACGCAGTTTATAGAGCAAACACTACAGCAAATTAGGTTAATCATGCAGTTTACCCATATACTATAGGTGGATAATATTTTGATTGTGGGAGACATCATGACCATTCATCCTGCACAATGGCTTGTTGAAAAACGTGTCATCTTCGCATATGCAGAAGGTGATATGACAAATGAAGAAATGGTAATCCATAATCAACGCATGATTGATTTACTCGATGTGGGTCAAGCTCCCATCTATACATTATTGGTCACACACCCTGACACAACATTACCAAAGCCTAATCTTGCCACAGGTCGCAGAATTCTATCGTTCATACGACATAAAAACGTTGGGAAGCATTTAGTTGTTCATCGCCCCAACTCATTAATGGCAAGAATGTCGGTCATTTTAGCAAATATTGCAGGTGGTCCTTATCGACATTTTGGCAGTCTAAACGATGCCCTAAATTACTTACAGTCGATAGATGATACCGTCGATTGGGATTCCGCTAATATATCATTGTTGGATGTCGTTGTGGATTATCCGTCCAATGCGTCTAATTCAGTTTGAATATCTACTATAAACTGTTCAGCAAACGCGACAAATTGTCCATCAGGTTCAAGCTCCAGATAGGTCTCAAAATCAGCAATCGCATTCTCACGTTCCACCATCGTATAGTATAAAATCCCCCGTCGATAGTAGGCTTCAGCATAATCAGGTTCAAACTCAATTGCTTTGTTATAGTCGCCTAAGGCACGATTCCATTCATAAATCAGCATGATGATGTCGCCACGTTGTTTATATGCGCGTGCAAGACTGTAATCAGACTTTAAACGCTCAATAACAGTGTCCATATCTTGTATTGCAGAGGTGTAGTCAAACATCAAAGCAAAAAGTTGAGCGCGGTCTTCTAATATTTGCACTTGTAATGTTTCAGAATACTCAGAACTAAATTCAACAAGCTGATTTAATGTTTCACGGGCTGGCATATAGTCACCCAACTGGATATAAGCCCATGCTAGATTTATGTGAGATGCAATAATTTGAAACGGTTGTGCAGTCTCATCATCGTTTAGAAGTTGCACTGCTTTAACCAAATAACCAACGGCGGGGTCAGCGTCTATTGTGCTGAGTATACAATTTCCAATCGCAAAATTGACAAATGATTCTGAAATAGGTTGCAAAGATGAAGCATCAGTTTGTACAGCGATACGAGTTACATTTTCGCAATCGCTGTTGATATAGTTAAGCGTGAAATCAAGATATGTTGCGAGGAGTTGGCGCGATGGAATATCAATAAATTCCGCAACCGTATTTCTCAAAATAGGATCATCATATCTATCATATAATATTGGAGACAACTCGCCTATAAATAAGGGTTTCGCTGTTAGTAACCGAAAATTGAACTTACCATCTTGTGTCACAGTACCTAAGAATCCAATAACCTCAGCGACATCATGCAAATCTCTATCAAACTGTTTAAAGCTATATCCGCTTGATACGAGAGCAGAGCGAAATGGACTCATGTCACTTAGTGTTTGACCTGCTGACAAGACATAGTAAACTGTATCAATCGTTTCATCTTCGGCAGAGATAAAGAGTGATAAAGATAAAAATATCATAGTAACAATTACAAAGCGCACAATTTCACCTCAATGTGGGATATATCCCAAGTAATTTGGGATATAAACTTAAAATTTGGGATACAGTAATATTAAATTGGAAATCATTAGCGACTTATGATATAATAATCCTAAATAATGGCGAGGGCGCAACCCTGAAAATCTGGTCATATGATGACGCAATTTTACAAAATTCCCACTCAAATTTACACCTTCCAACACATCCGACAATAGTTGAATGAATATTATTTGGTTACCACTGTTATCATACAGTGGGTTGGGGATTTTGCGCCTAAATCGCAGTGATATTGAAAGGAGAGTTGTGCTAATTATCTTCTCGGATTAGCCGCGACTTATGGATACAATCGACACAAATTTAACAGCTGACAACGCAGGTCACATCGAAACCATCAACATCAACGAAGAAATGCGTGGTAGTTATCTTGATTATGCAATGAGTGTTATCGTTGCCCGTGCTTTACCTGATGCGCGCGATGGACTTAAGCCTGTTCATCGGCGGATTTTGTTTGCGATGCACGATATGGGTCTGCGCCCAGGCACAGCCTATAAAAAGAGTGCCCGTCTTGTAGGTGAGGTGCTTGGTAAGTATCATCCGCATGGTGATCAAGCCGTCTATGATGCAATGGCACGTATGGCACAAGATTTTTCCCTGCGCTATCCACTAGTTGATGGTCAAGGGAACTTCGGTAGTCAAGATGGTGATAAACCTGCGGCAATGCGTTATACAGAAACCCGTATGTCGGATATTGCTGGCGAGTTATTGACCGACATCCATATGGATACAGTAGATTTTGTTGAGAATTATGACGGTACACAAGAAGAACCGACTGTACTCCCAGCACGTCTACCCAACCTATTACTCAATGGGACAAGTGGTATCGCTGTCGGTATGGCAACCAGCATTCCACCCCATAATTTACGCGAACTTGTCTCTGCCATCACCTATATTATTGACAATTATGAAAACATTGACGACATCACAGTCGATGATTTGATGCAGTTCGTCAAAGGACCTGATTTCCCAACAGGTGCAACCATTATCGTTGGGGATGAACTCAAAGAAGCCTATGCAACTGGTAAAGGGCGCGTTGCTGTGAGATCTACAGCAATCATTGAAGAAGGACGCAATGATACATTTAACATCGTCTTTACCTCTATCCCCTACCAAGTCAGTAAATTGTCCATTATCGAACGCATCGTATCCTTAGTTCGTGATGATCGTATCGAAGCCATTCGCGATTTGCGTGATGAATCTGACCGCAACGGATTACGACTTGTCATTGAACTGAAAAAACATGCCCAACCGCAACGGGTACTCAATCAACTTTATAAATATACACAGCTTCAAAGTGTTCATAGTATCCAGATGCTTGCGCTGGTTAAAGGTGAACCACGGACACTGGGTCTAAAACGGTCACTGCATATTTATATTGAGCATCGCTATGATGTGATTGTGCGTCGCTCGGAATATGAACTCGATAGACAACGCGCTCGCGCCCATATTTTGCTAGGTCTGCTCAAAGCTGTATCAAATATTGACCTTGTGATTCAAACAATTCGGGCTTCTGCTGATGTGGATACAGCCCGCGCCCAACTTATCGTGCGCTTCGACCTAGATGAGATTCAAGCGAATGCCATTCTTGATATGCAATTACGTCGTCTTGCTGCTTTGGAACGTCAGAAGCTACAAGATGAATATGACTCAGTTCAATCACGCATTGATTATCTAGAAGATTTGCTAAATTCACCGCATAAAATTCTCCAGTTGATTCGTGATGATGTGACCGAAATTGCAGAAAAATATGGCGATGACCGTAACACTGCTGTTGAGTTTGGTAATGCAGATTTCGACGAAACCGACCTCTACCGCAAAGAAAATGTCGTTATCTCGCTAACGCAACAAGGCTATATCAAACGTGTCCCTGCCCGTGCCTATCGCGCTCAAAGACGTGGGGGTAAAGGTGTCCGAGGGATGGCAACCAAAGAATCCGATACATTATTTGATGTCTTCTTTGCCAACAGCCATGACACGATCTTATTCTTTAGTGATAAGGGTAAAGTCTATTCACAACGCGCTTTTCATATCTCGGAAACACAGCGTGAAAAACGAGGGGTACTCATCCATAGTATCTTGCCACTAGAAAGTGATGAACATATCACTGCAATTTTGCCAGTCGATTTTACGGATGAGAATTTAGAAGAAGCCTACTTTGTTCTTGCAACACGGCAAGGACGTATTAAACGGGTGGCTTTAGAAGAATTTGCTGATGTCCGCCCTAGTGGTCTGATTGCCATTAGTCTTCATGATGATGACACACTCAGTTGGGTTAAATGGACAGGTGGCGACCAGCATATCATCATGGTTTCTGCAAATGGTCAAAGTATCCGCTTTCCAGAAGAAGATGTTCGCGTGATGGGACGGCAAGCAGGTGGTGTAAATGGTATGAGGCTAGCTGACGATGACGAAATCACTGGTATGGATGTTATCAATGATGACCACACTCATGTCTTGATTGTCACAGAAAACGGCTTTGGGAAACGCACCTCAATTGACCAATATAATGTGCAAGGACGTTATGGTTCAGGGGCGCGGACACTCAAGCGTAATGAACGCACAGGTCCTGTTGTTGCCATGCGCTGTATCACCGAAGATGATGGCATTATGCTTATCTCTAAAAAAGGGATTGTACTCCGCACCAATTTGAACGAAATCCGAGAAACCGGGCGTAGCACACAAGGTGTCAAACTCATGAATCTTAAGAAAGATGAAGTCGCTGGTATTGCAATTATCAGTGATGATGAGGATGACGACGGTTACGAAATTGAAGTCGAGGGTGACGAATTAAATGTTGCTTCAAATGAAGATATAGAAATCATTGAAGATGACATAGATGATGACTTTGACATTGAAGAAGA
>CAYGTY010000005.1:0-43204 GCA_964352825.1 uncultured Anaerolineaceae bacterium | reverse complement strand
CATTAAGTAGAAACTAAAAAGAGGCGACTCCCTTAATCAGAAGTCGCCTCTTTTAATTTATTCAAGTTAGTAAAGAGAAGCTGATTATTCTTCTTCGCCTTCAGTTTCTTCTTCACCATCAAGTTGTGATTCTTCTTCACCTTCAGCGTCCATCGCATCCGCTTCATCACGACGTGCAGCTGCAGGTTGAACAATCTTAGCGATCATTTCAGTAGGTTCATTGATGACGGTTACGCCCTCTTTAAATTTGAGGTCGCGTACCAAGATTTCCGCACCCACAAATTCTAATTCTGATAAGTCAACAACAATACGGTTACGAATGTCACTCGGGAAAACTTCCAATGTAACTGTACTTGGACCCGTAATCAAGATACCTTCACGGGATGCAATCACAGGGCTTGTACCTTCGATTACAATTGGGATATCGACACGAATCTTCTGATTTTCATCTACTGCGAGGAAATCAACATGTAGAATATCGCCACGAACAACATCACGTTGAACATCACGAGCAAGTGATGGATAGGTTTTACCGCCATCAACAACAATGTCAATCAAGTTGGTACCACCAGCATTCATTAACATGACTTCGACTTCACGGTATTTAAATTGTACACTGACAGGATCATCAGCAGGTCCGTAAACAATTCCGGGGACAATTCCCGTTTTACGTAATCTGCGATTTTTCTTACCTTTTGCAGTGCGCGTTTCAGCAGTCAGTTGATATTCTGCCATGATTTGGAACTCCTTAAAATTCAGCCTTTATTATGAGGGATGTATTCTCGTTGTGCGCTTAATCATAATTTGCGGACAAAAGTCTTGTCATTCTAAACGTCACAATCAGTATCGTCAATGCTTGAGACACAAAAAATGCCCACTACGTACAGTGAGCAAAATATATCAAAGCGGGTAACGGGACTCGAACCCGTGACCTTCTGCTTGGGAAGCAGGCACTCTACCAACTGAGCTACACCCGCAGAATACCCCTAATTATAGGGGGTGTGCCTCATACTGTCAAGTCAATTATGATTATGGGATATAAACAATAATAAGGGAAATGGGAGCTTTGATGCAATTAATTTGCCCAAACTGTGGAGAAAATATCACAGCAGAAAATATCAATATACATGATAAAGTCGCGGTTTGTTCGCATTGTAACCACTTATTCTCATTCAATGTGTCAGAATCTACACAGAAACAAAAACGCCGTAAAGTGCATCAACCACAAAATATGACAGTCACAGAACATGACGAAACGCTTAGCTTAGCTTATCGTACAAATTTCCGATTGGATAAAGATGAACCATTCTTATCCAGTTTGCTGATGGGTATTTTATTCGGCATGATGACGATTGTGACAACTGGTAAACTCATCAATGAAGGAGCGCTTTTCACGATTCCTTTACTCTTTGGTGTCGTTAGTATCCTCGCTTTTTATCGTTTGGCTTTAATTGTATTCAATCAAACAGTTATCGACATGGATGCGGAGTCTATCGCTATCAGTCGCCAACCCCTACCTAGCCTCGCAAACATTACCAATAAGATGAGTACATACAACATCAAGTCTATTGATAGTGAAGAGACAGAAGTCTCTAAAAAAGAAGCCTATGATACCCCTCGCTATCATGTATGGGCAACGATGATGGACGGTAGTCGCAAGGTCATTGTCAAAGATGTAACTGAAGAATATGGGATATTCATTGCACAATATCTGAACGAAAACTTACAGCATGCAGATGAGAATGTTGAGCAAATTAATACATCACGTTTAGCAGACGCAGTCACAATTCATGATTTGGATGTCGCAGACACAGGTACATCAACATTAGATCACCAAGAAAACAAACAACCCTGATTTAAGCATCAGTTAATTCTAGTGTGCGGATAAAGGTATCTGCGAGTGCAAAATTTCCACCGACACTAATTTGCACCTTATGATTGTTGATGATGAAATAGACATTGCTGACACTCACATCATCACTCGATACATAATCAATCCGTTGACCCACTAAACCACTATCCGTTTCAAATGGTTCAGGCGCATTCACTTGGGTGATATTATTCGCATTTTGGAACTGACTCACTACGGATTGCGTCCAATTCAATAAGGCTTGGTCAGTGGTCTCCTGAAAAATGGTCAGGGTAATACTCACCATATCCTCTGTCCAACGATTTTGAGGAATTTCATCGCCAAGCGTGTATTCAAAAGATGTGATAATGATATTATTAACTGTCGCTGATGACGTTTCAAGCAAGTCCCAGTCAGCAGGATAATCGAGTGAGAAACCTTTTTCACTTTGATAGGTCTTCTTAATTGAGACTGAGAATGATGGGGAGTCACCAGAGGTTGTTGCTTGACTGGTAGACACAGCAATAGGCTCACTTGTGATAGTTAAGACAGAAGTCGGGGGTTGTTCAGGACTATTCGGCACATATAAGACTTGCCCAGACCGTAGTCGATTGGGGTTTTCAAGGCAGTTTGCAGATGTCAATTCATCAATGGTCGAACCTGTACGATTGGCAATATTAGAGAGATTGTCACCCCGTTGAACAGTATACTCATCCCAATCATCTTGCAGATTACATGCAATTGGTGTATCTGTTACTGGAATAGATGTTGCGAAGGGCTGATCATTATTAGGTGCATCTGTAGCTGTACTTGACTCAGGTGCATCTGTAGCTGTACTCGATTCAGGTTTATTTGAGCTAAACAGTGCCGTAACTGTGAGTTGTGACAGTGTATTCGATTCATTTGTAGAAGTCGCTTGAACATCAATAGATTCTGAAATAGATGTTGATGTCGAGCTTGATTCTAATTTAGGTTCATCCGTGACCGCATTAGCCTCAACAAATTCTGGTAAAGTCGGTGTGCTGAGGATTTGCGCTTGTGTCGGAATCAGCGTTTTTGTGGGTGCTGGCAATTTTAATTGTGTGGGTAAAGAATCATCACTTGTCGCACAAGCAGATACCGTTAATATTAAGAGAAGAAGTAATCCAATCTGTCGCACTGAGATTTCCTTTGTGTGAATAAAGATAGACAACCTGTTTATGAAAGACCATGCTATAATACGCCACTTGTAAAGCAAAGGACATAATAACTGTGAGTTGGCTCAAGCATTTTAAGGTTGGAATCCTAGGATTCATTGTTAGCCTTATTGCTATCTACTTTATTGTAGTACAAATTAATGTTGAGCGTTTTATATCTGCGCTAACAAATGCAGATTACCGCTATTTAATCCCTTGTATGCTCTTTTTAATATTGGGGTTATTTACGCGCGCAATGCGATGGCGTTTACTCCTTAACAACCAACTCCCCTTCAGGCGTGCTTTTAGCATCATGAATGTCGCTTACCTTGTCAACGGTATCTTACCCTTTCGTATGGGAGAGGTCGCCCGTATCTACTTGACAACACGCGTCAAAAACCCAATCCCCGTGATGCAAACAGCCAGTACAGTTGTTGTTGAGCGATTATTGGATTTATTAGCTGTCGTGATAATGACGATGCTGGCTTTGACGGTTGCACCGATTCCTAATGAATTACAAATTGCTAGTGCAGTCGGCGCGGGTATGGCAATAGGCGGATTCGTCATCTTAATTGTCTTAGCCAAAAACAGACAATTTACAGAGAAGCTCATCAGCCGTTTAACCAAGCGAATCGCCCTATTAGACCGATTACAAGTTGATAAGTTCGCTCATGATTTTTTTGATGGGTTAATGCCAATTATTGATTTTGCGTCGCTTTCTCAGGCGATTTTCTGGACAACCATCAGTTGGGTATTGTCGATTATCGCAGGCTATATTTTGATGTTTGCCTTCTTCGACCAAGGGGAATGGACAGCAACCATGCTCTATATTGCGGCGGCAGCATTCGCGATTGCTGTCCCTGCTGTCCCTGGGAACATCGGCACATATGAAGCCTCTATCTTATTAGCACTATCAGCATTAGGTTATGAACAATCAGAAACGGCGATTGCTTTTGCGATTACCGTACATGCGATTAATGTATTTGTTCACGCTACAACAGGCGTGGTTGGATTTATGCAGGAGGGTATCTCGCTAGGTCAATTGAGGACAGGTGTTGAGCAACTGCAACACACTTCAGCGAGTCAGACATAAGTTATGGAAGACAGTCGTACAGATAAGAAGCAACTCAAAGTTTTGATTTCACTCTTATATTATTATCCACATTTGACAGGGCTTACCTATCATGTGCAGTTAGTTGCCGAAGAACTTGTAAGACGCGGGCATGAAGTCACTATATTAACATCCCGATACACAAATGAATTACCCCGTGATACGGTCATGCACAATGGCGTGCGTGTTATCCGCTTATGGGCGCCGATACGGATTAGTCGTGGGATGTTGATGCCAGCTTATCCGTGGGCAATGTATATGCTCATGCGCGAACATGATATTGTCAGTATTCATACCCCTATGCTGGAAACAGCTCTCGTCAGTCTACTCGCTGGCTTAGCAGGTGTTAAAGTCATTCCAACACATCACGGGGACTTGGTTTTACCTGATAACCCGATGAACAACTTCATCACAAAAACGATGTTTGCATTTTATAAATTTATGGCAAGTCGCGCCCCAAGAATTGTCGGATATAGTCATGATTACGCCGATAATTCTTATTACCTGAAACCATTTCGCGATAAAGTAAAAGTTATTCACCCACCGATTTTTATTCCAGAGCCGAATCCTGAAAATGTGGCAAAGTTACGCCAAGCATGGCAAGATGAAGATGGTCCAATTATTGGATATGCTGGACGATTCGTACAAGAAAAGCGACCCGATTTATTAATTCAAGCCTTGGAAGTTATCAATAAGAAATACCCAAATGCTAGAGTCGTATTTGCAGGTGAATACGATATTCAGTATGAGGACACATGGGAACGCCAGCAACATCTTGTCGAAAAATACAAATCTCAACTCATATTCTTAGGGCTTGTTCGTAAAAAACAAGACCTCGCAGATTTTTATGCAGCCTGTGATGTGATTGTTTTGCCGAGCGATACAGAATGTTTTGCATTAGTTCAAGTCGAAGCGATGCTCTGTGGCACACCGATGATTATGACCGACATATCAGGGGGACGTGTTCCTGTGACAGTGACAGGCATGGGTAAATTAGCTAAACAAGGCGATTGGGAATCCATCGGTTCAGCAACAGTTGAAGTCTTGGATAACCTTGACAACTATGTAAAATCGCGTGAGTATATTGAGCAATGTTTTTCATTTGAAGAAACTGTCAATCGCTATGAAGCGGTATTCCGTGAACATGCGAGGAAGTAACATGGTAGATTTACAGACAATCCAACATATGACACGCAATGAAGCCGATATGTCCTTCAAAATGCGCGCACGAACAATCTTTGAGTACGTCAATCCAACTGATGACATGCTTATTTTAGATTTACCCTGTGGACGTGGCTTCTACTTGAATATGTTCCGCTATGTGAGCAAGTGTCGGCTCATTGGAGCAGATTTAGATTGGGATGTAATCCTCAAAGCAAAAGCCAATGTCGGACACCTTGATGATGTCGATATTCAGCGTGTCAATATTTATCATATGCCCTACCCTGATAACAGCTTTGATGCTGTCATATTCTCTGAAGTGCTAGAACATGTCGATAATGACGCACAAGCCTTACGTGAAGCCTATCGTGTCTTGAAACCTGATGGTGTGCTTGCGGTGACAGTCCCTCATGCCAATTATCCATTTTGGTGGGATCCAATTAACAAAACACTAGAAACGCTACTCAATTGGCATATCAGCACAGGTGTATTTGCTGGCATATGGGCAAACCATGTCCGTCTATATCGCCCCAGTCAATTACGCGATGCCGTCTTATCAGCAGGCTTTGTTATTGAAGATGAACGCGCCTTCACACATTATAGCTTCCCATTTATCCATAATTTAGTTTATGGTATTGGTATGCCATTGTTAGAAGCGGGTGCATTACCTGATTCTATGGAGTCCGCATCCAGCCGACTAGATTTTGATAAAAATGATGGCAGCATACTGAACCCCATCAATCTGGGTGTCTCGATATTTAATTTCTTTGACCGTAAAAATGTACCTAACGAAGGTCATCATCGCTCTACCGTCAACTTAGCGGTAAAAGGACGTAAGCCTAATGTCTGAACCGAATAACTGGCAAACAGATAACCCCGAACAGGATGAGGACATCAACGAAGAAGATTTACGTTATGCGCCTGTAGATACATCCGACGATGACGATACCAGTAACTCAGATGACTTTGATATGTTACCTGATGAAAACGTTGAAGATGACGAAGACGAGTCACGCACCTTTGAAGATTTAACACTCGCAGAACTCATCTCACAATTGATAGCTTCACCGCGTCGCACATGGCGAGCGATAACGACAGTAGCAGCAGCCCCGCGTGAAGCAACTCATATTTCATCTGTGCCGATTCCGATAGCACCTGTTCGCCAATCTTCGAATCGTAATCCCGCATTCGAATCGAGCGATGGGGATAGGCGACAAGCCCTCAATTTCAGATTTAATCGCAAACAGATTCAACTGGGTCTGTACCTCATTGCCTTTGTACTTGGGCTTTTAGGCAGTATGTCATTACTTGGACCGGGTGATGTTAGACGGACAGAAAGCAATGCACTCGCTTTAGGCGCGCCCTTTTTATGGATGGCATTTTTCACATGGCTTGGTGCAGAACTTTATGGCAATTGGGAATCACTTATTCGATGGTGGAATACAAGTGACCGCCTGACGCAAAGCCGTTGGGCATTACGTATAATCCCTGTGTTTGTATGGTTAAGCGCATTATTCCTTTTGACTGATTCTATGACCGCCCCTGCTGAGTTTGCATTGGGCTTAGTCCAAGTCGCCATTAGTCGGATTGCCTTAGGTGCAATTTTCTGGATTCTCATTGAGATTGGTGTCTGGATTATGTTGGCTATGGCACAGAATAACCCAGACTCAATGACAGATTGGGTCATACTAGAAAACCATAGGTCAGAAACCAACACCAACAATATATCAGAGCAAGCTTTCTGGAATAAAATCAGCCTAACCCGACTTTTTCTATTTATTATGGCAACTGCATCCAGCATTTTTGTCTGGATAGGTACACCTAGTAATCAGATTACACCGCCTGTTATAACACTCTGGTTTCTCAGTGCTGGGTTATGGGGGCTGGTCTTTGCGCCTTTAGAGTGGAGTCTCTTCGATTGGGCGACCAACAAAATAGATGCCATTCGTCGCATTCACTGGAAGTCTTATAGCTGGGCAATCATTGCTTTTGCTCTGATTATGATTTTGGGGATGGGTTTTCGCTTAGCTCAACTGGATAGCTTACCGCCAGAAATGACGAGCGATCATGTCGAAAAAATTCTCGACTCTAATCGTGTGTTTAATGGCGAGTTCAATATTTTCTTCGCTAACAACGGTGGGCGTGAACCAATACAAATGTATCTGATGTCCTTATTTACAAATCTCCCAGGGCTAGACTTCAATCACTACACCTTAAAACTATTAGCGGCATTACAAAGCCTGATAACATTACCGATTCTGTTCTGGCTCGGTGTGGAAATCATGGGTAAGGAACGTCGCCAATTTGGGGTTGTGGTCGGTTTACTCTTGGCTGGGTTTGTCGCGGTCAGTTATTGGCATGTGGCAATTTCTCGTCAAGCCCTTCGTATTGTCATGACCCCTATATTTGCATCCTTATTACTTATCTATCTGTCGCGAGCCATGCGTTATAACAAGCGTAGTGATTTTGTCAAAACAGCATTGATATTAGGATTCGGGTTATATGCCTATCAAGCTGTGCGGATGTTACCTGTGGTTGTGGTAGCAGGTGTCACAATTGCAGTTGTTATTCGCTCGATTTCATGGCGTGAGCGTCTGATATACGGTGTCAATTTAACGGTTTTGGTCTTCATCTCTTTCATGGTTTTCTTGCCGATGTTCCATTATTCACTAGAAGACCCAGACCACTTTTGGCGACGGACTGCTGGGCGGATTTTGGGTGATGATTTAATCACTGAGCAACGTCCTGATGGCAGTATGGTTGAACGTCAAGCAACACCCGAAGAACGAACAGAAGCCTTTAATGCCAATGTCCCGATTTTAATGACCAATGTACGCAATGCCCTGCTGATGTTTAATTGGAAGGGGGATGTTGGCTGGATTAGTGGTGTTCCCAATGAGCCTGCGATGGATATTTATGCGGGTACATTTTTAATTTTAGGCATTGCAGGTTGGGGTGTGATGATGGTGAAATCGCGCGACCCTGTGATATGGCTAATCCCTGTGATGGTATTGATTATGTTATTACCGTCGGCTTTGTCGATTGCCTATCCACTCGAGAATCCAAGTCATACGCGTACCAGTGGTGCAATCCCAGCCGTCTATCTGATGGTTGCATTCCCATTAGCGATGATTGTTTTTCGTTTTGTCGAAGCCTTTTCCAAGCGCACAGGTGTGATACTTGCGATTCTCCTTTGTAGTAGTGTTATTGTTCTTGCCAATCAACAAAATACAAAACTCTACTTTGACCGTTACCCACCCGTTTATATCGATTCATCTTATCCATATAGTGAAGCTGGTAATGTGTTACATGGATTCGCCGAAAGTGATGGCGCATATGGTAACGCCTTTATGATTGCTTATCCGCATTGGTGGGGACATCGTGCTATTGGGATTGCAAGTGGCGAGCCGTTTTGGCCCAATGGTATTATCAATCTCACTGATGTACCTAGCTTTTTGTATAATTCGCTGTCTCGGCAAGATAAATTTAAGCTCGACCCAAATAAGGATTTACTATTCTTCTATTCACCTGACGATGAGTTTACATCGCTACAATTAAAAGAATGGTTTCCATATGGACGTGAACAAGAAATACAGTCCTATCAACCTGATGATAAATATCGTCTATATCGTGTTCCATTTTTAGGTGAGGATGGATTCCAACAATTTGTTGCCGATAATCCGTAACTGGTAAGGAAATAAAGAACAAGCTGTGTAAGTAGATAAGGGATAGTCTACCCTAAGGTAGATAGATTACGAAGGCATAGAGACTGATGAAAAACATTATTGCATTTATCCTGTTAGTCGTCATCCTGTTATATGCAGGTTTATTGCGCTACACAGGTCAAAATTGGGATGATTTTACCTATTCACATCCCGATGAACGCTTTCTCACATTAAATCTATTACCTCAAGTTGGTGGTGGCAACGAATACACTCCCGATGAGACACACTTCCCATCACAAAAAGTCGTAATTCCGATTGGTGGAGTCAATATTCGCAACCTCTTCGATGTTCAAAGCTCAACCACCGCCAAAATCGGAGCAGTACAAGACACTTATTCACATGATGTTGTCACTTGGCTAACCAACGAATCTCAAATTATAACCTTTGATAACACAGTCACAGCAACCGCCGCCTTACAAGCCTATGAAGTTGATGCGCTGATTGTCAATAGTAGCGAAAATCTCGTCGGCAATGTTATTGAAACAATAGCAAATATCTCGTCACAAGAGGTTCAATCCATTCGCTGTAATTATTTCTATCCAGAGACTAATGGTATTGGCGGATTCTTCGATGCGAATTGCTCGAACCTGAATCCCCATCAAGCAAGTCAAGGCTTCTATACTTATGGTACATTTCCACTATTCATTGCACATTTTGCTAGTGATATAGTACGCACAGAATCCCAAGCCGGTAATCCATTATTTGATTGGCAAGGTGGTCATCTGGTATGGCGTGGCATGTCGATGCTTTTCGACATCTTAGCGGTACTGGTTGTATTTGCCTTAGGAACACGCTTGCATAATAAATGGGTTGGGCTTTTGGCGGCTGTTTTATATGCCTCTGCACCCCTCGCTATCCAGAAATCACACTTCGGAACAGTCAATGCAGTTGCCGCGTTCCTTAGCACCTTTGCCTTATACTGTGCGGTGGTGGTGCAACAGCGTGGGAATTATTGGGCATATACCCTGTTTGGTATCGCCTGTGGTGCAGCAGTCGCAACCCGTATTAACCTTGCCCCATTAGCAGGCATTATTGTCATCGTCGCAATCGTCAAAGCCATGCCCATATTTGATGCAGGTTTATCCAATTCTGAACGCTCGCGCATTTTTGCTTATCACTTTATTGGTCTCATCTTAGCAGGAGTTGGCGCATTTTTAGCTTTCCGTATATTTAATCCTTATGCCTTTCAAGGGCCAGGATTTTTTGGCATTATTCCTAATGGTCGCTGGATTGATAACATTGCTTCAGGTAGTGCAGGTGTTAGTGGTACGCAAGATTCTCCGCCCAACTGGCAATGGTTGGCACGTCCCCCCTATATCTATGGCCTAAAAGATATGCTCTTATGGTCAATGGGCTTAGGCTTTGGGGTCTTGGCATGGTTTGGCTGGTTATGGTCAGGCTATCGTTTGATACGCAATCGCAAAAACGCCATGCTTAATCTCGTCTTATTGACTTGGGTAGGTGGATATTTCGGCTGGATGGGTCGTATCTGGGTCATGACACCGCGTTATTATTTACCGATATATGGCGCATTAGCGGTTCTCGCTGCTTGGAGCATCTGGGAGCTTTATCAACATGCCCAACGGGCTAATCGTGATTTATGGATTACGCGTCTATTGATGGGATTATTTGGTGTTGTCCTCGGTGGTGTCGGATGGTATCAAGCCTTAAATGGTGTTGCTGATATGACGGCTATTACAAGCATTGCAGCCAGTGGTATCTTGCTGGTGATTGCGATTCTCCCGATTTTGAATCGTCAACGTGCGCTTGTATTAGGTGGGTTTGCAGTCGCCTTCTCTGTCTTGTGGGGTTTCATGTTTACCAATGTCTATCGTAATCAGACAACATTGGTTCAGTCCTCACGTTATATATTTGAGCGTGTTCCTGGGGACTTTGCCATGAAAATTGATGGTGCAGATGATTCTGTTCCATTGATTAATTTATCGGTTGTCAACAATGGCTATAGTACCGCAACACTCACAGGCACACTATTTGAACGGGCAACCTATTATACAGAGCAAATCCCCGTCAATATTGATTTCATAGCACCTGCCAAGGGCACAATTAGTAGCGTATTTACACCGCACCTCGCCGACCCATTAGACGATGGAGATATTGAACGGGTTGAGGTTCGTATTCGCACAGAGGGTATCTCCTTACCGATTGCGGAAGGTATCTTAGAGACCAACTTATCGCGTGATGAACACCCATTGGGGTCTGCTTATGAGATTCCATTTAATATACCGCTTGAGGTTGAAGCAGGTCAAAAATATACATTTGAGATTGTTACAGGTATTGGTAGTGGCGATGTTATCGGTTCTGGGTCTGTGGTCTTAACAGAGGGTGACTGGGATAATCGTGTTACATCCACGCAAATCTGTAAGTTACCTGATGGTTTGACATTAGCTGATGAGCCTGCATCAGGACTGACGCACTATGATGATTGTCAAGGGACACAACCGTGGTTCTCCTTGATTAATTCGTATGATCAGGCAATGTCGTATCCGCTTGATAGTCAATTGAAATATAATGATATTGTGACCTCACTTGATGTGGGTGATTATCTCACAATCGCAAGTAATCGTTTCTATGATACCGAGCCACGCAATCGCGCCCGCTGGCCTCTCACATCACTCTATTATGACAAATTGTTCGCTGGTGAGCTGGGCTACGAACTCGAAGCAGTCTTTGATGAAACCTTTGAATTTGGCGGACTCCGTGTATCTGACCAGCACCTACCCTTTTATGATTCGCCAGCATGGTTAAATGAACTCGAAGCTGATGAAGCCTTCCATGTCTATGACCACCCTGCTGTCCTTATCTTCCGCAAAACAGATGATTACTCCAAAGCAAAAGTCGAAGCGATTTTCTCGGAAGTCTCATTACTCCAAAGTCAAGAAATCAGTAACTTGAGTCCGAATGATGCAACAATAGAAATGTTAGGGGTTATCAATTGGCCGTCTATTGATGCCGACCCCGTTCATACAGCCTTGATGTTGCCAGAAGATAGCTATGAGACACAAACACAAGGTGGAACATGGTCAGACCGTTTCTTTAGTGACAGCATCATCAATACCAATCAAGTAGTGGGTGTTGTTGTTTGGTATTTGACTATTTCGTTATTCGGCGTGATTGCCTTCCCCTTGGTATTTTCACTATTCCCGAATATGGCAGATGGGGGTTATGGTTTTGCCAAGCTCATCGGCTTATTGTTAGTTGCGTGGTTTGCATGGACAGTCTCCAGCCTGAAAGTACCCCTATGGTCACAAACAGGAGTGGGTATATCCTTAGCGGTCTTATTGCTCCTCAGCTTAACGATGGGGTATCGTAATCGCGTCAAACTCAAAGCCTTCCTGAAAAATCATTGGAAACGTCTATTATGGATGGAAGTTCTATCCATCATCGCATTTGTTTTCATGATATTTGTCCGCCTAACCAACCCCGACCTCTGGCATTATGCTAAAGGTGGCGAGAAACCAATGGACTTTGCTTACCTCAATGGTGTCTTGCGGAGTACAACTTTCCCACCGATTGACCCGTGGTTCGCTGGAGGGTTCATCAATTATTATTACTTTGGTTTTGTATTAGTCGGCTCACCTGCTCTATTGCTTGGTGTTGTGCCTGCTTTCGCCTATAACTTGATGATTCCAACCGTCTTTACCATGACAGGTATGGGTGCATTTTCGGGCGCATTTAATATCGTCTCCTTATGGCGTGAACGTCCACAATCCGCCAAACGGGATGACAGCGCACCACGACGTAGACTTGGTAATCCGTGGGTAGCAGGTATTGTCGCCCTCTTGATGTGTGTAGTATTGGGTAATCTCGATACCATTCGTGTGGCAGGTAATGGTATTGCCCAACTGGGTGGTTATCAAACACCACTTGGTTTAGAAGAATTTCTGGTGGACGACTTTAAAGCTGCAAATAACGGACTTGACCCACTCCCAGAAGAACGTTTTGAAATCATCGAACGTGCAGCACAAAATAATATATTCGACCGAGTGCGCTATGAAATCAATAATTCAGTTTCCTTAGTTTCGGGGTTAGGCTTAGGTATCGGACGCGCACTAACAGGCGAAATCCTACCGATTGGTCATGACCGTTGGTATTGGGGGCCGTCGCGCGTGCTGGCAGAGACAAAAGGCGTGGAAGGTAATGCCATTACAGAAATGCCTTACTTCACCTTCCTTTATGGTGATTTACACGCCCATATGATTAATATGCCTCTGATTCTGTTGACGGTGCTGTTCCTATTTAATGAACTCATCCAAGTCGGACGTGATCGACGAGGTTATCTCGAGCGATTCCTTGCTCTATCACTGGGTGCAATGGCTGTTGGTCTGATGCAAGCAACCAATACATGGGATTGGCCGTCGATGACTTTATTTGGAGTCATTGGTTTAGGTTATGTCTGGTCGGTACGCTGGCAAGATACCTTCCGTCCAATCAAAGAAGGTTGGATGTATGCCCTATCTATTGGCATCCTAGCTGTTGTTGTCGTCATTGTCACACTTGTATTATCACAAGTAGGGTCAGACTTAAGTATTTTTGCGATTGCAGGCGTGTTGCAGGGTTTCAGATTGGTTATCGTGCTTTTCATCGGACTCATTATATTGTGGGTTATGTTTTATCATTTCCTTGTTCGCGCATCACTGATTGACCTCGTAACCACTGTCGGCGGATTCCTTGCACTCAGCTTATTGTTTGCCTTGCCTTACACCTCTTGGTACGCCGCGACTTATAACAGTGTCGGTCTGTGGCAAGGTGGTAAAACCCCATTATGGGCATATTTCGACATTCACGGATTATTCTTGTTTATCGTTATATCACTATTGATATGGGAAACAGCGCGGTGGATGCGGAGTACGCGTGTCGGTATCTTAAGAGGTCGCCAAAATCGATTAACCCTTAGCTTGTTTATCGCACTTATCGGCGGACTGGGAAGCATTGGTTTGGCACTGGTTGGCTATCAAGTTGCTTTGGTGGTTCTACCACTGGTCGCTTGGATTGCAGTCCTCTTCTTCCGCCCATCACAATCCCGTTCTATGCGATTTGTGCTGGTGCTTATCGGCTTAGCCTTATCCATGACTTTAGGTGTAGAAATCATCGTCATTGGTGGTGACATTGGTCGTCAAAACACGGTATTTAAATTCTATATCCAAGCATGGTTATTGCTGAGTGTGGCATGTGGTGTTGGGGTATCTTGGCTATTACAGTCATCAGATTATTGGTCAAATCGTCTGAGGATGGTCTGGTACGTACCTTTTATCATCCTGTTTATCATTGCTGGTTTATTCCCCGTCATGGCAACACGCGCCCGTGCCTTAGACCGTATGGTGCCCGATTTACCGTTGACCCTGAATGGTTTGGACTATATGACACAAGGCACACATTATGAAACTGTCCAACTCGAAAATCGTGGAGATGTGATTGAACTCAGTATCGACCATGAGTTAATCCGCTGGATGCAAGAAAATGTTCAAGGGTCACCTGTCATCATAGAAGGGCGGAGTTACCCGAGTGAATATCATTGGAATGGGCGTTTTGCGATTACAACTGGCTTGCCCTCTGTCTTAGGCTGGAATTTCCATCAAAAACAACAACGCACCTTCGACCCTCTGCCACGCTGGGTAGATCAACGCGACCTCAATATTCGCATGTTCTATGACACACCTAGCATTGATGAAGCCGTAAAAGTTCTGCATCATTATGATGTGAAATATATCATCAGTGGTGGATTAGAACGTGTCCAAACAACACCTGAAGGTTTAGAGAAATTTGATAGAATGGTGAATCAAGGTCTATTATCCGTCGCATATGCAACCATCGGTGGTACGATTTATGAAGTCAATGAAGAAGCAATGTTGCAATATCTTGTGGAGCTTAACTCGTGACATTATTATTTGAATGGTTATCGCGTGAAGGATTGATTATCTTTAGCTGGTGGTTATGGATAACCCTAGCTGGTGTTGCTGTATTCCCATTATGTATGCGCTTATTAAGTGGATTACCTGATAAAGGTTACACTCTAGCCCGCACTGTTGGCATGATGCTGGTTACTTTTGTGTTTTGGATATTGGCGACCTATGGCTTTCTTGATAATTCTGTTGGGAGCATCATTTTATCGTGGGGTATTGTTCTAGCCCTATCCCTCATGGTGTATGTGCGCTTAGGGAATATCAGTGATATTAAGCTCTGGTGGCAAGAAAACAAAGTTGTATTTGTTGCAACAGAACTTCTCTTCTTTGGTTTGTTCTTCACGTGGGTACTGTTCCGCGCTCACCAGAATCAAATTCTATTTACAGAAAAACCGATGGAACTAGCATTTATGAGTGCGGTTCAACGCAGTAGCACATTTCCGCCTAACGATCCGTGGATGTCGGGGTATGCGATTAGCTACTATTATAAAGGTTATGTGATGTCGGCAATGCTGTCGATGCTATCGGGTATCACCAGTTCAATTGGCTTTAACCTGACCATAGCATCACAATTTGCACTCACTGGCTTAACGGCATTTGGTGTTGTTTATAACTTGGTTCGCTCAAGAGCATTTGAGAGAGTCGCAACCATCCGTAATGAAAAGGCATCACGACCAGTTGCTATCAGCATCGGTTTGATTGGTACGCTATTGATGGTTCTGGTTGGCAATTTTCAGGGTATACTCATCGAAGCCCCTTATCAATCTAAATCCATGCCTCAATCTTATTTTGAATTTTGGGGAACACAAGAACGTGCAAATTTTGGCGAGAATGAATATATCCAAGATACAGACGGCGTTTTGCTCGATAGTCCAGAGTCATGGTCAAGCTGGTGGTGGTTTCGTGCGAGTCGTGTTTTAACCGATTACAACATAGATAATACCCTACCCCCCAATTGGCACGCACAACCCATTGATGAATTCCCAGCATTTAGCTTCATCTTAGCCGATAATCACCCCCATGTTCTATCATTGCCCTTTGTCGTCATGGTTATGGGTATGATGCTCAATCTCGTTCTGACGCTACGTACACCAAGCGGTTATGAAATCCTGCTCTATGGGATTGGTGTGGGTGGACTTGTCTTCTTGAATACTTGGGATGGACCGATTTATTTATTTGGATTAGTGGGTGCAGAAGCTGTCAGACGGCTGATACAAGATGACAAGGGACACTTAGATTTTGAAGATTGGGTTCAACTCATTCGCCTCGGTATTGTTTTGGTCGCGATTGTTCTCATCGCTTATCTACCATTTATCATCGGATTCCGCTCACAAGCAGGGGGTATTTTACCCAACTTACTCCATCCGACATTATTCCGTCGCTTCTTCTTGATGTTCGGTCCATTTGTTATCATCCTACCAGTTTTCCTCATTGTTGAAGCATGGCGTGGACAAAAATCTCAAGGGCAAAATTGGCGTGTAGGTTTATCTATTGGTGGACTCATAGTCCTTGTACTGATGGTCATAATGTTGACACTCACAGTATTGAGTTCATTTTTCCCGAATGCCCAAGCCTATGTTCAAAGTTTTCTCAATGATTGGGGTAGTTGGAATGAGGTAATCCCATTACTTGTTCAACGACGAATTCAGTATGGCTTGACAGGGCTTATCCTGCTCATTGGGGTTATTCTTGTCGTATCAAGGCTATTTCCAGTTATTCGGAAATCCAAATTTGCTGACAACGATGATGGCATCAATGTTACCTATCCATCAGCGACAGGGTTCACTTTACTATTGATCGGGATTGGCTTAAGCCTGACTTTGATTCCAGAGTTTTTCTATCTAAAGGATAACTTCAGCACCCGTATCAATACGATTTTTAAGTTCTATTATCAAGCGTGGGCAGTGTGGAGTATTGCTGGAGCATATGCAATTTATAGCATCATTGGCGACAATCGAATCCCTAAAGTCGGGCTACCCATCCGCGCACTATTTGGTGGGATTGTCACAATAGGACTCTTGGGAGGCTTGATGTATTCTGCCTTTGGCATTTATCATCGATCTTGGATAGAGACTGGGCGTAATAGCATTGCAAGCAGTCGTCTATATCAACAACCCGAAGAATGGCAAAACCCTGTTCGTTTGGTATCTGATGGTGTCGCAGTATCCGTGGGTACAATTCTCTTTTCTGATGGTAATTTAAACGAGAATTCACAAGCATCCATTATTCAAGCAAGGCAACCAGGGATTGTGTCGATACAAGATGAGTCTGTTGTTATCACCCCATCATTGACTTTAGATGGGGGCAGTACCATGATTGACCGCGACGATTTTAATGTCGTATCGTGTCTCAGTGAGCTAGTCGATGGTGACGATGCTGTTGTTGCCGAAGCCGTTCGCGATGCTTATAATGCACAATATGGACGTGTTGGTGCGTTAACAGGGATTCCGATTGTCTTAGGTTGGGAAAATCATGAGCGGCAATGGCGTGGTTCAACCTATATTGAAGTCGCTGGAACACGTCGCGAAGATATAGATAAGCTCTATACCGCAATGGACATGGAATTTGTTGTTGAAGTGATCGAAAAATATGATATTACCTATATTTTATATGGTTCAACAGAACGCGCCCAATATGGTAGTGCTGGCGAAGATAAATTTACAGACTACCTGCCCGTTGTATGTGAATCGGGGGATTCACGAATATTCTTTGTCGATAGAGACTTAGAATTGTCAGAGTTTCGTTAAATTCATCAGGAAACGTTTCTTACACGTTGTAGATATAAGAAAGATAAATAGCGTTGGAAGCCGACAATCAACCGATGCAAGTCATGAATCAGTCATCAACAGAAAATGCAATATCAAGCCGACAATGGACAATCTCTATTGAGGTTTTGGCGTATATCACCTTAGCAATTTTTGCATTACTCTTCCGTATAGCAGAATTGGATGCTGTGCCTCTCAGTGATTATGAAGCACAACAAGCCCTTCACGCTTGGCATACAGTCACGCCATCTGCCCCTGGAGAATATGTCATTTCAAGTAGTCCTATCAATTATGTCTTGCAAGTATTCTCTTATTCGACATTAGGTGCAGGCGAATTTACGGCACGATTCGGTGCAGTGATTGCTGGGATATTATTATCCCTCACGCCGATTCTATTCCGTGAACAATTGGGAAGAACACGTTCATTTATTTGGGCAGTTTTGTTATCCTTATTGACTGTTCCTGTGGTTGCATCACGCTATGCAGATGGCACAACATGGATGATGTTATTCACTGTACTCGGTATTTGGATGGTGTGGCGATATTGGTATTCTAAACAAGTCACCGATGCGATGTGGGCAACTGCGTTCATCACGATGATGGTCTTGCTATCGAGTCCATCAGGGATTCCCTTACTGGTCATTTTATTGGTTTCAGGCTGGTTGGCTGTTTGGCGGACTGCATTAAGCGCACCTGAACGGCTAGATTTAACAGGCGATGATATTTTACAAACATCTCTCAAGCGTTTAACCGAATTTCCGTTTTTACAAGTCGCTTTTGTGCCTGTTATCATAGTGATATTGGTAGCAACGACTTTCATGCTCAACCCATCAGGACTCAGCACGGTCAGCCAGTTGATTGAATCTGCTCTACGGGGCATTAGCCAACCAGCCGATAGTACAGGGATTCGGGTTGGGTTTCTCGCTTTATTAACCTATGAACCTCTGCTAGTTATATTTGCTTTTGGTGGGTCGTGGTTATTGTGGAAACATGGTGAGGTCAAGTATATAGACCGTTTTGCGGCAGCATGGGCAGTCGTTGGTACAGTGGGTCTCTTACTTTATGCAGGGGCAACCGCAGCAGATTCGATGTGGGTTGTTGTCCCACTTACCCTATTGGCGAGTCATGGCATTACCGAATTGATGGTCAATCGCTTTGTGATGGTGCTTTGGACAAGCGATAATGATGACGATAGTCTATATTCCACTCGTTATTGGTGGGTGAAGTGGATTATCTCACTAGGTGCATTATTATTCATTTTCATTCTATCGGTTCAGTTTCTACAAATTGCTCGTTCAGCCCTTACATTCCCACCTCAAGCAACCCTAATGGATGTATTTAGTTTAATTACTCAATCCCAGTACAATCGTTTACTTCAGTCATTGGGCTTGTTTATTTTAGGGAGTATTGCCTCCGTCATTGTCGGTCTTATTGTTGCTAGCTTTTGGGGTAACGAAACAACCTTACAAGGCATCGGTTTAGGATTTGTGCTATTTTTGCTTCTGTCAGGTATGGGCGGTGCATGGAATACAGCAGTTGAAAATGCGGATAGTCCATCTGAGTTATGGTACAGTAGCGCAACAGCCACAGATAGCAAATTATTACGCGATACCCTATTTGAGATAGCTGAACGCGATGCACAAGGTTTCCCAACACTAGAAATTAATGTTGTCACAGACAATACTGTGATTAACAATAATGGTATCGTGGCATGGTTACTGCGTGATTTTCCGAATGCCCGTTTTGTAAATAGCGTCAATGCAGTACAAGGGAATCAAATCATTTTGATGGCAGAAACAAGCGTGAATCAACCTGACTTCGGTGGCGATTATGTTGGGCAAAGTTTTGTCATACGTCGCACATGGTCACCTGCTTCATTAAATGTCTTTGATTTCTCTGCATGGTGGTCTCAGCGCCGTTTTCGGACTGAGCAACAAATCCAACAGGTGTCCATTTTATGGTTACGGCAAGATGTCTATAATGGTATTCCTCTAACAGAACGCCCCCGTTAGTGAGGAATTTTTAAGATTCATGTGTAAATATGGTGTGTGTCTAAAATCACCGCAAGGTTAAACTTATGTCAGAAAATCAAGTGCAACGTCATGCTGAGATTGAAGCCATCATAAAACGCGCCCTCAAGGGGGATCAGCATGGATACGCAGAATTGTATGACCATTTTGCAGCAGGTGTCTATCGCCTGTGCTATAGCTTACTAATGAACGAACAAGATGCTGAAGATATTGTACAAGAGTCCTTTGTCTATGCCTTCAAAAACTTGCATCGTTACGACCCAAGCAAAGCATCGCTCAAAACATGGTTATACACGATTGCTGTCAGTCGCTGTCGGAATACATATCGGCGCAAACGCTTCTTGACTGTAGATATATCACAGTTGCTTGGCTTTGAACTTAAAGCTCCGTCATCAGAAGCACCCGAAATCTCGATTATTCGACGTGATGCTGAGGAAGCCATCCAACGCGCCTTAGTTGATTTATCACCAAGATTACGGGAAGCCATTGTCCTACGCTATGGGCAAGGCTTAACCTATCGGGAAATTTCAGAAGTCATGGGATGTCCACAGAAAACAGCCGAAAGTCGGGTGCGCTTGGGACATCAACGCCTAAAACAATCACTCCAACCCGTTGGACATGGTTTATTGGAAGAACTGTTAAAAGTACACTAAGCCTCTAGTATGGGGGTATATCGGGGAAAATGATAAAATTTAAATATCGTTACTGCAAAGTCCATATGGCACAGTATCTCAGTGGGGATTTATCAGATACAAAACGCCGTCGGATTGCTCGCTATATTGATGAATGTCAAGATTGCTACAACGAATATATTCATCAACGCAACCTTGCAAATAAACTTGAACGCGATTTGCCAATATTGGGTCGCCCATCCGCACAAAAACTGGATAATATGTGGGCAGAAATCCAAACCCAATTGGCACAACCAACAACTGAATCCAGTATGCTAAGCTACCATCCGCGCAAAAATAAAACGTGGAGTTATGGCTTAGTCATGCTGATGATGGTATTCCTAATGATTATTCCACTTGTTGTAGGGTATCACGCATCTGTGGCAACAATTGAGCTTCCACCTCGTCCACAGACTGCAAATATTATTATTAAAACACCTACAACAGTAGCGCAACGAAGCCAAGTTACAATCACATCGACACAATCCACCGTTTCGATTCGCTTGCCCTTGTTGCAAAATACACCCGCACCCATTTATCGTCCATAATCATATCAGCACAGATTTGAATATTTAGAGGTAGAAATATTACATGATAACGACACCGAATCAAAATGAGGACAATGCACTCAATCAGATATTGTCCCAGCGCATCAATATTAACTGGGAAATCATCGCCTATCTGGTGATTTTCTTGTTGGCAATGTTCACACGTTTCTATATTTTGGGCGACCGTGTGATGAGCCATGATGAGAGCTTGCATACGCGCTTCTCATATAATCTATTTGCTGATGGGAACTTCCAACACACACCATTAATGCACGGTCCTGTGTTGTTCCATACCACAGCATTCTCTTATTATCTGTTCGGTGATAATGATTTTGCATCCCGCATCTACACCTCACTACTAGGTGTCATGATGGTGATGTTCCCTATACTCTTCCGAAAGTGGTTAGGGAAATATGGCGCAGTATTGGCATCGACGATGTTGCTTATATCGCCACTCATCCTCTATTACAATCGCTATATTCGCCATGATACGCCCTCGATTTTGTACGGCATGATTATGGCGTATTGTATTTTGATGTATATTAATGGCTCGCCCCGTTTCCGAAGGCGCGCTTATTGGCTTTATATCTTTGCGGCAGCAATGGTGCTTAACCTCGGGTCGAAGGAAACCGCATTTATCTATATTGCGATATTCGGTATCTTCTTATTCCTCTATTGGCTTGTTCGTCTAGCACAACACCAATTTGATTGGCGAGGCAAACCTGTTTTCTACTCGGTACTGCTCGGCATCTTGGTCGGGGGTGTGATGACATTGGGTATGTATATCATTGTTGATATTGTCCCAGCCATGATCATCCCCGGACGCGGTACACCGTGGGGAGAGCTAAGTGGGGTTCAGCAATCTAGCTGGTTGACATGGATGTTCCTTGTCCTATTTTCAGGGTTTTTCATCACTGTCTCAACCGCATTATACGCATTCCGCAATCGCGTCCAACGTGTTCCGTGGCGTGAGGTTATCCTAATATTTGCCATTGCCCTTATTACAGCAGGTGGATTGTTATTTATCGAGGAGCTATCCCACTTCCCAACACCAACCGAAACCGCTGCCCCCACTGTACCTGGGGAAGAAGGTGACAATAGTGAAGTCGTTCAGATTGCTTCGACGATTTCATGGTCACCACTTATCGCAGTCTGGGTCGTCGCGATTGCAGGTATTGCATTCTTAATTTTTAATGCGATGCGAGCTTCCCAACACACTGAAAAATTCAAAGCAGGCGAAAGTCAAGGAGGTGGTCTTTGGGGATTCTTATATCAATTCCCTGAAGTCGATTTCATTGTCTTAATTGGTACGCTCATCTTGCCATGGGCGACAGCAATTATTCCGCGTGTGATGGGAGCAAGCAGTACAGATTACATCAACATGGGTGAAGGATTACCTGAGGGTATCTATAATCTATTTCTGAATTTGCCCAATGTAGGGTCGGCAGAACAAGTTGGACGCATTCTCATCAGCTTCTATGCCTTTTTACCTCTCTTTATCTTGATGTTTGCAATCGGTCTGGCGTGGAATTGGAAACGTTGGTTAATTGCTTCAGCCGTTTTCCATGTGATTTTTGCATTTTTCTTCACGACAGTCTTTACGAATATCGCAGGTCTTGGCACAGGCATGGTCTACAGCCTCGGTTATTGGCTAGAGCAACAAGGGGTACGGCGCGGTAGCCAACCTCAGTATTACTACCTAATGGTCATTATGCCGATGTATGAGTTCTTGCCGATTATCGGTAGTATCTCAGCGATGTTTGCTGGTGTTGCCAAGTTCTGGACAATGCGAAAAAATCGTATTGAACAAGGTATCCTAGAACGCCAAGCAGAAGTCGAAGCTCTATTAGAAACTGAAAATTATGTTGCCGAACTCGATGATGAAGCACTTGATGTCGCAGAGTTACTCGACGCAGAGCAATCCAACTATGTTGATATAGACAATGATGGTGAGCTTCTCGACGCGACAGACGATAGTGGACATGCTATCTTTAGTAAAACAGAGCGTATTGACGAATGGGAAGGTGAAACTGATGACGGCTACTTACGCCGAATCCCCTTCTTGCTTTTTGTATCATGGTGGGCAATACTCAATCTTGTCGGTTACTCTCTAGCAGGCGAAAAGATGCCGTGGCTGGGGACACATATGACAACCCCGATGATTTTATTAACGGCTTGGTACTTCGGTGGCATCTTCGCACGGCTTGATAAAACGGTATTTGCAAAACGAGGCTGGATGGCGATGTTGGTCATGCCACTCTTCATGGTCACTGGTATACAAGTGATTGGCTCATTCTTTGCAGGTACACCACCCTTTTCTGGTCTGGCACAGTATCAACTTGAACGCACTTACGGATGGTTAGCCTCTTTGATTCTGACAGGTGGCTTAGGGTTTGTGATTTACCGAATAGCAAAGCCGATTGGCTGGATACATATTCGTCGTATCTTTGCAATCACCTTGTTTGCCCTACTCAGCCTTGTCACATTCCGCTCAGCTTGGCTCGCATCGTTTATCAATTATGATATGCCAACAGAGTTCCTTGTTTATGCCCATGCCGCACCTGCTATTAAGTGGGTCTTAGAAGACATCGAAGAGATGAGCTTACGCATGACTGATGGCAAGGATTTAAAATTTGCATATGATAACGAAGTTTCTTGGCCTTATAGCTGGTACTTCCGTGATTATCCAAATGCTGTCTTTGTGGGTGCAAATCCAACCGTACAAAACCTCGACGATGCCATTTTTGTTGTCGTTGGTGATGGGAATCGTGGCAAAGTCGAGCCTATTTTAGAAGACCGCTATATGCGCCGTGATTACATGCGTTTGTGGTGGCCCATGCAAGAATACTTCAACTTAACCCCTGAACGTCTACTGAATACGCTCGATATATCGCCAACCAACACCGATGCAGGGCTCATTCGTCAAGGCATTTTTGATATTTGGTGGTCGCGTGATTATAGTGCCTACGGTACAGCAACGGGTAAAGATTTCTCAATCACCAATTGGCCTGTCGCCGATAAAATGCACGTTTATATTCGTAAAGATTTTGCATCCCAAATTTGGGAATATGGTGTCGGTGATGGTGAAGTCCTGAACAATATGCCGACTGAAGTCAATCAGTGTAATGCCAATTGGCAAGAAACCGCACCACTCGCCAGAATCGAAGCCAGCAACCCACCAATGAACCGTCCACTCGGTATGGTTGTAGATGGCAATCAAATCTATGTAGCTGAAGAATATTCAAACCGCATTTCTGTATTTACAACAGAGGGAGAGTATATTCAAAGTTTTGGCGATGCGCTCTCTGATGCCAGTGTTGCCACATTCAATCGTCCCAATAGTGTAGACATCATGCCAAATGGCGACTTGCTGGTCGTCGATACATGGAACTATCGTATTCAACAAGTCGATGAAAACGGCAATATGATTACGCAATGGGGTCAACCGGGAGAATTTGGTTTTGATGCGCCGATAGAACCGCGTGACGGATTCTGGGGACCGCGTGATGTTGTGCTTGGTGCTGATGGACGTGTGTATGTCACAGATACAGGCAACAAACGGGTACGTGTCTATGCCTTTGATGGTCTAGCAGCAGTCCACCAATTTGATTTAGGCAAGGGCGGTAGTGGTCCTGGTGAACTCGATGAGCCAAGTGGTCTCGCAGTACACTCCGATGGACGTGTATTTGTTGCAGATACATGGAACCGTCGTGTGGCTATATTTGATGGCGATGGTTCACACTTGACAGATTTCCGTGTGCGCGGTTGGTATAATGACACGATTAATCGCCCCTATCTCGCACTCGATGAAGACCGTAATATACTCTATGTTACTGACCCCGATGGCAATCGTATCCTTGTCTATACACCAGAAGGAGATTGTATCGGTTCATTTGGTCAAGATGGAGACGACTCGTCTATTGGTCAATTTACAGCTGTCGGCGGTATCGCAATTGATGACGAAGGTTATATCTATGTTACCGATTCAACAGCAGGAACAATCTTGAAATTTAACCCATTCCCAATACCAGACCCTGTTCAACAATCTGTAAATGCTGAAGCGGAGGTTTCGGCGGAAGTTACAGAGGACATTGAGGGTGAAGTAACAAGTGAAGTTACCGAAGAAATTGAAGCAAGAGGTTAAATAAGGCGTAAAAACAGTGTCAGAACAGCGTTGCAAATCTTGACGGTTGTCCTGACCCGTGCTAAACTTTAGTTATATAAGTACTGTTAAGAGAAGTGGGCAACCCCCACTTTTCGCTTTATATGGGAAACTTACCAATCATTACGGATACACAACTCACATTTCCCAACTTTCGGAGTAAAAATAATGTCGAATGAATTACAGATTGCCTTCAATGAGATTGCGGAGTTGCGCTCTCTTCCAGCCGATGTTGTGTTGGAAGCCTTACAAAGTGCGCTTGTCTCTGCATATCGTCGGGACTCTGGTGCAAGCTCTGCACAGGCGATTGAAGCACGCATCGACCCTCAAACAGGACGAGCGAGGGTGTTTGTAGAAAAAGAAGTCGTTGAAGAAATTTTAACGGATGCAACCGAAGTCACCTTAGAAAAAGCCCGCTTCTATGACCCAGAAGCACAACTTGGTGATATTGTGATGGTACAAGTCGAAAATACCACCAAGAACTTTGGTCGTATTGCGGCACAAACTGCAAAACAAGTTATTTTGCAGAAAATCCGTGAAGCAGAACGTACCGCGCTATATGAGGAATTCATCAATCGTGAAGGCGATCTTGCAACAGGAACAGTCCAGAGCGTGAATTCTCGTCAGATGACACTTAGCCTCGGGCGCGCAGAAGCAGATTTGCCACGTTCACAACAAATCCCAGGGGAACGTTTCCGTACTCACGAAAAAATCCGTGTTTATGTGATGGAAGTTAAGAAAAGTAACCGTGGTCCACAAATCATCGTGAGTCGCTCGCATCGTAATATGTTGCGCCGTTTGTTGGAATATGAAGTACCAGAAATTTATAATGGGCAAGTCGAAATCAAGAGTATTGCTCGTGAAGCTGGACATCGTTCCAAAGTTGCAGTTGCCGCCCTCCAAGATGGTATCGATCCCGTTGGTGCATGTGTGGGGATGCGTGGTATTCGTATCCAGAACATCGTCAAAGAACTCCATGACGAAAAGATTGATGTCATCGAATGGAATAACGATGCTGAGGCATTTATATCCAAAGCACTCAGCCCAGCCCGTGTCACAGGTGTTTACCTCGATGATGATCCCGTTGATGGACGTACAGCAGTCGTGATTGTGCCAGATGATCAACTCTCCTTAGCGATTGGTCGCGAAGGTCAAAATGCACGTCTAGCAGCAAAACTCACGGGTTGGCGTATCGATATTAAGAGCGTGACCGAAACAGTACAGGGTGCGCTTGAGAATCTTGACATTCCACCACTGTCCAGCTTGGTTGGTCGCTATGAAGACTTAATTGAAGACTCACGTCGCATCATGGAAAAGAAAAACCAAGATTTGACAGTCATGCCAGAAGAATATCGTACATTAGGACGATTTGCGGATATTGTTGAACAAGTCTTATTAGGACAACGTGACGAAGCTCGCGAAATGCGGATGCGAGAAATTGAAGCGGTTAAAATAACCCTCCCTGCTGAGATGTTTGAGTTACCACTTGATGTCCTCGCAGTTTCTCAAGACATTCTTGACATCATTGAACCTTATGAAAATGTCGGTGAAGTCATGCTGGCTTGTCTCGTTGATGAACGCCGTGTTGCTCGAAGCCTGTCAGCCCTTGATGGTGACCCTATGTCAGAGATTCAAGGTGCGCTTGATATAATCATGATGGCAGATGTTGACGCATTACTGGAAGAAGCCAAATCCATCGAAGATGCTGAAGGAGAGGATAACGCTGAACAGCCAGAAGCAATGCTTGATGATGAAGAGGTAACAACTGTTGAAGAAACAGACGTTATCGAAGACAATATAGAAGATCGTGCTGAACAGCCAGAAGCAACATTGGATGATGAAGACGAAATTCTACTGGATGCCTTTGGCCAGCCAATTGTAGAAATAGTGCCAGAAATTGTCGAAGAAACAGACTTTGAACAAGAGGTCATCATAGAAGACGATGATGAAAATGAATATGAAGACGAGGATGAAGACGGCGATGATGAAGACGATGGCTCACCCCTTGATCGCGAGCGCAATAAAGGTAAGAAACAACAACGTGAAGATCGTCAAAAACGTCGTCAGCTTGTATATGATGAAGACAGTGGTGAGATGATTGCCAAACGTCGCAGAAAAGGCGGACGTGACAGTTGGGGTGATGAAGCATGGGAAGATTACGATTACTAAAAGGCATGAGTACAAGTACTGGTTGATATTATGGAAAACGACAAATATTCACAATCAGAAGAAAAACGTAGACAAGAACGCCTAAAACGGAAGCAAGAAAAGAAGAAAAAGAAGATAGGCGATGAGTTGGATGGCGATATGGAATTGCTCAGTGAGCAAGAAACAAAACGTCGTCGTAATAAGAAAAAAGTAGATCGTCCTGATTTGTGGGTCGATGAAGCGGTCGAAGAGGAAGTAAGTGACCTCTTAAAGAAGCCGCCAAAGAAGCGCAAACGGGGTGATGATAAAGAGTGGCTCGATGAAGAATGGGATGCCTAATGCGCGCTAAACATCAACCACAACGTACTTGTGTGGCGTGTCGAGAAAAACAAGATAAGCGCAGTTTGACACGAATCGTCTTGACTGATACAGGTTTACAAATTGATGTATCAGGTAAAGTAAGTGGACGAGGGGCATATTTATGTGCCAACCCAGAATGCTGGGGGCGTGCTGCATCACTATCAATTTTAGCAAAAGCTCTGCATATAGAGTTAAGCGATGATGACCGTATATATTTACGGCAGATACAACCATCATGAACCAATACACGTAAAACGGGCAGGTATCATCTAAACCCCTGCCCCAACAGTAACCCTAACTGACGGAGGTGGGCATGGCAGAAGCCAAAGCAATTTTAGTACCTGATTATCTTACGGTTCGCGAACTAGCCGAACTTATTGAATCTAGCCCTATTGATGTTATGAAAATGTTGATTTCCAACGGCATCATGGCATCTATCAATCAACAAATCGACTTTGACACAGCGGCAATTGTCATTGAAGAATTGGGCTTCTCAGCTCAATCTGCAAGTATTGTCGCTGAAGAAGAAGCCGAAGCCGAACGCCAAGAACTACGCGATCAAAAATGGAACGTGATGTATGATGGGGAAAATGAAGATACCCTCTCAACACGCCCTCCCATTGTTACAATTCTTGGTCATGTCGATCACGGTAAAACAACCCTGCTCGATACAATCCGAAAAACTGCCGTAGCCGATGGTGAAGCAGGTGGTATTACCCAACATATTGGTGCATATCAAGCACAACATGATGGACATATCCTCACCTTCTTAGATACCCCCGGTCATGAGGCATTTACTGCGATGCGCGCTCGTGGTGCGCAAGGTGCTGATATTGCGATTCTTGTTGTCGCCGCCGATGATGGTGTGATGCCAACAACACGTGAAGCACTTGACCACGCCCGTGCCGCCAATATTCCTTTGGTTGTTGCGATTACCAAAGTTGATAAACGCAATTCCAATCCCGAAATGGTCAAACAACAATTATCAGAACTAGACCTCATCCCTGATGATTGGGATGGTAATACGATGATGATTCCTGTTGATTCGCTATCAGGTACAGGTATCGAAGATTTACTTGAAGCCCTTATTCTGACAGCCGAAGATAGTGAAATTGTCGCGAATGACGACGGTATATTACGCGGTACTGTGATTGAAGCCCAAATGGATAAAAGTCGCGGTACAGTAGCTACAGTTGTTATCATGAACGGTACAATGAAACGTGGTGATGCTATCGTTGCAGGAACATCATACGGTAAAGTCAAAGCCATGTTTGATTCCAGTGGTAAACAAATTACAGAAGCAGGACCCTCTATGCCCGTATCGATACTCGGCTTAGATTCCCCGCCTGCACCCGGTGTTATGTTTGAGATTGTAGCAAATGATAAAGAAGCCCGTTTGATTGCAACAGAACGCCAGCAACAATCAAGAGAACGCCAACTAGGCGGTAGTGTTGGTGGTGGCGATGCAGAAGCAATTACACTTGAAGACTTATTTGCTCAATTCAAAGCAGGTCAAGCTAAAGAACTCACCATGATCCTCAAGACTGATGTCCAAGGGTCAATACAGCCGATTACAGATGAATTGAAAAACATCTCAAGAGCAAATGAAGAAGGGATTGGTATTCGTGTTCTACGTCAAGAAGTTGGGCGTATTACAGAATCCGATGTCATGCTAGCGAGTGCATCAGGCGCAATTATCCTCGGGTTTAATGTCTCGATTGATACAGCCGCACAAGCATCAGCAGAAGCACAACATGTCGAGATTCGGAAATACAACATCATTTATAAGCTCTTTGAAGATGTCGAACTGGCACTTCATGGGATGCTTGAACCCAAATACGAAAATCGTGTGATTGGTGTTGCAGAAGTACGCCAAACCTTCAAAATTCCACGTAGTGGTGTCATTGCAGGTAGCATGATTAAAGAAGGTGAAGCACGCCGTAACGCAAAAGCACGCCTCAAACGTGGTAATAAAGTTATCGTTGAAGGGGTCGGTGTTAGCTCATTAAAGCGTTTCCAAGATGATGTTCGCGAAGTACGAACTGGATTTGAATGTGGTATCGGCTTAGATGGTGTGACCGATTACAAAGAGGGCGATACAATCGAATTCTTTGTACGTGAACGTGTAAATTAAGCAAAAGGAACAGACATTATATGTCGATTAAGCAAGGGCGCATGAGTGACAGGATTCATCAAATATTGAGCCAGTTAATCTTGCGCGAAATATCTGACCCACGCTTACAAGGCATCACTGTCACCGAAGTCAAACTTGACGCAGAGTTGATGTACGCGAAAGTGTATGTCAACGCTCTCGGTGACGAATCACGGGAAGAAGAAGTCATGCAAGGATTTAAGAAAGCTAATGGCTACTTACGTCGTGAAGTGGGTAAGCGGATTCGGATACGAAACACACCCGAGTTACATTTTTTCTGGGATAAGACCTTGGAACGCGGAGAACGCATCAACCAACTTATCTCTAGTTTAGATATTCCTAAAGAACCAAAAGAACCAAAGGTAGATGACAGTAACAATGACATACAATAATCCACAGTGGCAAGAAGCCGTTGATGCCATCCACTCAGCACAGACTATTCTTGTCGTATCGCATGTTTCACCTGATGGTGATGCGATTGGTTCACTTTTAGGAATGACAACAGCACTCCAACAAATAGGTAAAACCGTAACAGGCGCACTCGATGATCGTGTGCCTGCTTATCTTGCATTTACACCAAACTCTGGAAGTATCGTCAATACACTTTCAGGCGACTTTGACTTAATGATTTCGGTTGATTCTAGCGATGAAGAACGCACAGGTAAAATGGGCGAATACGGACGGCAACACAGCCAGACCGTCATTAACCTCGACCATCACCCAACCAATACAGGCTTTGGTGATATTCACCTCGTCGTTCCAACCGCTGTATCCGCTTGTGAGATTGTATTTGACCTACTTGGCTATATGGGACATGACATCAGCGAAGAGACAGCATATGCCCTACTGCTTGGTATGGTGACGGATACTTTAGGCTTTCGGGTCGATAGCACAACACCACGCACCCTCGAAATTGCACAAGCTCTCATGCAAAAAAATGCACCTCTATCTGAAATCATGATAAAGACACTAACTAGTCGCAGTTATGAAGATGTCAGACTATGGAAGTCATCTTATCCATCCGTACAACTCGACAAGGGTCTGATTTATGCGAGTGTCACCCAAGAAGACCTCAAAGAAGCGGGCTTAGAAAAAGCAGGTGATGGCGGATTGGTCAGCCATTTGGTAAACGTCAATGAAGCATATGTTTCGGTTGTCTTTAAAGAATTACCAAACGAACAAGTCGAAATCGGATTCCGCTCTAAAAAGGGATTTGATGTCGGAAGCCTCGCCTTCACATTGGGCGGTGGTGGACATACACAAGCCTCAGGTTGCACCGTTGATGGACGCTTAGATGATGTCATAAAACGCGTTATACCGATGGCACATCAAGTGGTTGCAGATGGGATTTCCCAAATTGACTGAGCATCACATGGGGTTTTTGAATGTCAACAAACCCCTTAGCTACACCAGTCATGATGTCGTTGCAAGAGTTCGCAGACGTTATCGAGAATTAACAGGGTCAAAGAAGGTCGGTCATGCTGGCACACTTGACCCGCTGGCAACAGGTGTTTTGATACTTTGCCTCGGTGGCGCGACTCGTCTCAGCGATTATGTTATGCACACCACCAAACACTATCGCGCCAATATCACACTCGGTAAAACGACAACAACATATGATGCTGAAGGTGATGTGATAGCAGAAGTGGATGCAAGTCACATCACGCAAGAGGATGTCACAGCGATATTACCCCAATTTATAGGGGATATTCAACAAGTCCCACCCATGTATAGTGCAATTAAGGTTGACGGTAAAAAGCTCTATGATCTCGCCCGTGAAGGTAAATCCATTGAGCGTAAAGCCCGTGCTGTCACGATTTCTGAATTAAATATAACATCATGGGATAATCAAGAATTTGTTTTGGATGTGGTGTGTAGTTCAGGGACATATATTCGCAGTCTCGCTTATGATATGGGTCAAGAACTAGGTGTCGGCGCATATCTATCAGGGTTAGAACGTGTCGCCAGTGGAAACTTCCATATTGAACAAGCGATGGCGCTCGATACGATTATGGACGATGACTCATGGCATGAACACATCATTTCTCCACATGAAGCCTTAAAAGACAGACCTTCGATTATCATAAATGCCGAAGAAATCTTGACGATTCAAAACGGTCAATTTATCAAACGTGAAGATGCCCCACCAGTCGAGTATCTGTTTAGTTATACAGAAGATAATCAGCTTGTTGCGATATTGACTCCCCGTAAAAATTTATGGAAACCGCATAAGGTATTTTTGCGCTAAACTTGATACAATGTCGGTGCAATTTAAATTCACTGAACATAAATAGGTAGCGTGCATGACCCACATCTATAGCCTCAAAGAAGCAAATCTGGAAACCGCATCTCTTGTCACAATTGGCGTATTCGATGGTCTGCATACTGGACACCAAAGCCTGATTAAACGACTTGTCAAACAAGCACATGAAAACAACAAACTCGCAGTCGTGATTACCTTTTTCCCCCACCCTGATAAAGTCTTGCACGATGTTGACCAACGCTATTATTTGATGTCACCTGAGCAACGTGCAAACTTGATGATGGCATTAGGTGTTGATTGTGTGGTTACACATCCTTTTGATGATGAAATTCGCCAGATGCGCGCCACTGATTTTGTAGACCAACTCGTCAATTATCTAAAAATTAGCGAGCTATGGGTCGGCAAAGACTTCGCATTAGGATATCAGCGTGAAGGGAATGTTGAATTTCTGACAGAACAAGGGAAAGACAAAGGCTTCGCTGTTACAGCTATTGAGTTGATAATGGACGATGACAGTCATAAAATCATTCGTAGTTCACAAATTCGTGATCATGTCACACAAGGGATGATGGATGAGGTCAGAGACTGGTTGGGAAGGGGTTATGCGATTGTCGGTGAAGTGGTTCATGGACAAAAACGTGGTCGTACCATTGGCTTCCCGACGGCAAATGTCGAAGTCTGGTCAGAACAGATTATTCCAGCCAATGGCGTTTATGCAGGATGGGCAAAAATCGGTGATGAGGTCTTTAAAGCTGTAACCAATGTTGGAGTGCGCCCTACATTCGATGGCGATAATGTCACAGTCGAAGCGCATCTACTCGATTTTAACCGTGATATTTATGGGCGACAACTCGAAGTCACCTTTGAGATGCGCTTACGTCCAGAAAAGAAGTTTAATGGTATTGAAGAACTGGTTGCACAGATACAATCTGATGCAGACTCTGCTCGCCAATACCTAGATGCAAACCCCTTGAATTAATCGTTTTTACCCAGCGAGGTATTATACCCAACACGTTTCATAAATTGGTCATTAGTGCGCCAATTTTTCAAGACTTTGACTCGTGTCTCTAAATGAACTTGGGTATCTAATATTTGTTCTAAAGAGGCCCGTGCATCAACCCCAATTTGGCGTATCATGCTCCCCTTCTTGCCGATGATAATCCCCTTTTGCGAGTTACGTTCCACATGAATGACCGCTTCTATAATCGTGATGTCTTCTTTTTCACGAAAACTTGTAATCTCCACAGCAACAATATAAGGAATTTCTTCAGTCGTTAGGTTTATGATTTGCTCACGAATAATTTCAGCAGCAATAAAACGAAGATTTGTTTCGCTGACTTGCTCTTTTGGGTAGTAGCGCGGTCCAAGTGGCAGTAAATCCGTAACCGTATCAATCAGAGGCTGAATACCTTTTTTATCTTTTGCGCTGATTTTTAGCACTGTATGGGCATCAATCAGGTCAATATAGGCACTATGATCAGCATCAGCAGGCACTAAATCTATTTTATTGAGAACCAGCAAAATCGGTGTTGATGGTGTAGACCTTTTCATCAATTCAGCAATTTGCCTATCTTCATCATTTGGCTTTTGCGAAACATCCACAATCCATAAAATTACATCTGCATCATGTAAGGCATCGCGCGCCACCCGAACCATATAATCCCCTAGTTTGGTGTGAGGATCATGAATACCGGGGGTATCAATGAAAATCATTTGAGCATCATTCGTTGTATGAATCCCAAGTTGACGTTGACGGGTTGTTTGGGGTTTGTGCGTTACAATCGCAATTTTTTGACCCAGAATAGCATTGATGAGTGTCGATTTACCGACATTAGGATGTCCAATTACGGCAACCATACCTGAGCGGTGGTCATCGCCCCAATCATCACTAAAAATCGAATCTAAATCACTCACGGTTTGTCTGCCAATCTGCTAAAGTCTTATAATGAGGTAAATATTTTGTTAATCGTTCAGGATATATTGATGAGTCAGGTATAATCATCGCGCTCAATCTTGCGAATGGAATAGTATCGGATTGTGTTTTATAAGCCAAAACATCAAAGGGCATCGCAAAATCAAGTTGCTTGACAACTAACATTTCGTCAGCGCCATCATTCCGATAACCAATGACATCAGCGCGTGGATATAAGTTGCTCTGCTTCGTCAAGAACTGCCACGCTTCTTCTCCCACCATCATATCGCCATAATCCAATACCACCAAATCAGGCACAATTGAATAGAATGGTTTACCTAAATAGGTGATGCCGTAGCGAATGTAAAAATCACCACTAGCCACTTCTACAGCAGAAGCTAGAGGTTTAGCTGATAAGATATAAAAATTATCAAACTGGCTAATCACACCCGTAATCAAGTCAGCAATGGGTTCGCGGTCTGGAATTTGTTGTTTAGTCATTCAGTTTAATGATGTTCAGGTTCTGCTGGCACGTTAATATCATCAAAATTTTCAAATGGACGCACGATGCCTGCCCAAAATCCAATCGCAACAATCAACAACAAGATACCAGCAACAACAGCCAAGCCAATCAAATTAGTCGATTGAGCATCTAGGCTAGCCCCACCAATTACACCAATGGTCGCGGCAACAATTACCAAAGTAATTCCCAATCCACCAACCATTGATAGGTTTATGAGTGTTAAACGGCTAGGTTGTTCGGATGATTCTGTGTGATGTTCTTCTGTCACGGTATGACCCCTTTTATGTTAAACTCGTCTCTAAACTAATTGAATTTTGCCTACTGTATGGATATTCGTCAAGTCTGAGAGGTTTAGATGCCCATTAAAAAAGTATTTCTGATACGTCATGGAGAAACAGATTATAACCGAGAAGGACGCTTTCAGGGAACATTGCAAATCCCATTGAATCAAACTGGTCATAACCAAGCTCAAGCCTTAGGTCAATATTTACAAAATCAATCCATAGATGCTGTTTATGCCAGCCACTTATCGCGCGCCTATGAAACTGCTGAATATATTGCTAAAGTCGCTGATTTAAGCGTTCGCCAAGACTCGCGCCTTGCTGAGATTAATTTGGGCAAATTTCAGGGACTCCACCACAATACGATGGCAGAAGCCCATCCAAATGAATATCGGATGTATAAATCTGGCGATATGTCCTACTCCCCACCCGATGGTGAATCACGTCGAAGTGTCCAAGAACGTATAACTACCGCATGGTTAGAAATTACCGCACAAACAGATTACGATACCGTCGCAATTGTGAGTCATGGTGCTGCCCTAAAAATATTACTACGGCATATGTTTTATCGAATCGACGATATACGGCTTCCAAATACTGCGATTACAACACTTGTCCGTTTTCATGATGTTTGGGAAATTCAATCTTTTGCAGAAACCCCACATTTAAACGATTAATCTGATATGACAAATGTCATGTCAATACATGAGGCATGTCAATAACAGATTATCTCTATATTTTGTAAACTAATGGTGATTTAAAAACATATCCGCTCATAATAAATTGGGGAAGGGAAGCAACTCAGCTTCTGTTGATATTGAGAAGAATATCTCAATAAGATAAAAATTGTCCTGTTGATTGATACGTAGACTACTAAAATAAAGAATCACCTAATATCTTACGTAATCACTTCATGGACATCGAAAATTTTGAAATCCTATTTACAAATTTGGAGGAACGAATGTCTGACAATTTTACCCTGAAAGCATATGGTCTTGATACAGAAAACATCACCCGCAATGCACCGCCTTCAGTCCTTTATCAAGAAGCGTTCGCTTATGAAGAAGGTGCCGCAATAGCAGATTCTGGTGCGCTCATGGTGCGCTCTGGCGCAAAAACAGGACGTAGCCCTAAGGATAAACGGGTTGTTCGTCATCCTGATTCCGAAGGTGACATCTGGTGGGGTGATGTCAATATTTCAGTTGATGAACTCACTTTTTCCATCAATCGTGAACGCGCTATGGACTACCTCAATACCCTCGATAAATTATATGTGGTTGATGGCTATGGCGGTTGGGATGAGGAAGAGCGCATCAAGGTACGCATCATCTGTACAAGACCCTATCACGCACTATTTATGTACAATATGTTGATTCGACCCACAGCAGAGGAACTTGCCGACTTTGGTACGCCTGATTATGTTGTGTTTAATGCTGGTCAATTCCCTGCTAACCGACACACTACAGGCATGACCTCGAAAACAAGTGTCGATCTTTCATTTGAACACCGTGAAATTGTTATCCTCGGTACAGAATATGCTGGTGAAATGAAAAAAGGTGTATTCTCAATCATGAACTACATCATGCCTAAGAAGGGTGTTTTGTCCATGCACTGCTCCGCCAATGAAGGCGAAGATGGAGATGTATCCCTATTCTTTGGTCTATCGGGTACTGGAAAGACCACCCTATCAGCAGACCCACAACGTAAGCTGATTGGCGATGATGAACACTGTTGGACAGATCGAGGCGTTTTCAATATTGAAGGCGGATGCTATGCCAAAGCAATTAACTTATCAGCAGAAAGCGAACCAGAAATCTATGGTGCGATTCGATTCGGTACAGTCTTAGAAAACGTCGTATACGATGAGGAATCACATGTTGTTGATTTTAGTGATACATCACTGACCCAAAATACACGCGCTGCATATCCGATTGAATTCATTGATAACGCCAAAATCCCTTGTGTTGGTGGGCATCCGAAGAATGTAATTTTGCTGACCTATGATGCTTTTGGTGTATTACCTCCTGTCAGCAGGCTAACCCCTGAACAGACGATGTATCACTTCATCAGTGGCTACACTGCAAAAGTCGCAGGTACGGAAATGGGTGTAACTGAACCACAAGCAACATTCTCGGCTTGCTTCGGCGCTGCATTTATGGTCTGGCATCCAAGCAAATATGCGGAACTTCTCGCAGCAAAGATGGCAGAACATGGAACATCAGCTTGGTTGGTTAGCACAGGTTTGACAGGTGGTTCTTTCGGCACAGGCTCACGCCTAAAACTTAACTATACACGCGCTATTATTGACGCGATTCATAATGGTTCGCTCGATAACGTGGAAACAGTCATTGACCCAGTATTTGGGCTAGCTATTCCGACAAGTTGCCCGAATGTTCCTGCTGAGGTACTAATACCCCAAAAGACATGGGCTGACCCAGCAGCATATGATGCTCAAGCACAGAAGTTAGCTCAGCTATTTGCCAAGAACTTTGAGCAATTTGTTGAAGGCAGTAGCGAAGCCATTATATCTGCAGGACCAAAAGTCTAATCTGTAGATTGTCAAAGCAATAGAAATCAAAAAGAGGTCAGTATCACTACCGACCTCTTTTTTGTTATATCTTGTTAGTCGCTATCTAGTCAGGGAGCATAACACCGCTGATGACATGGATAACACCATTTGACGCTTGAATGTCTGTTGCGACGATGGGTGCGCCATCAATAGATACACCACCATCAGTTGAGACAATCGCGAGTTGACCATTGTTCATCAAGAGTTGACCGAAGGATACAACATCTTCTGCATAGAAAACGCCCGATGCAACATGGTATTGCAAGATGTTCGTTAATAGTGCTTTATCAGCTAAGACAGCATCAAGTGTACCTGCTGGAAGTGCAGCAAACGCACTATTGGTTGGGGCGAATACTGTGTATGGACCACCACCAGCTAATGCACCAGCCATATTGGCTTCAGTTAATGCTGTTACAAGTGTAGATAAGTTTGGATTGGAAACTGCAATATCTGTGATACTGCCAAGACCGAGAATTTGGTTAATAGTCTCAAAGCTCCATGCTGACAGTGCAACCCCTGGGGATGACAATGTGCCAGATGCAGCCACGAAGTAGTAGGTTTGGCGGAATAGAGTTGTACCTGTGAGGTCAATTACAACAGGTGAGGTTGCGCCAGCAGGAACAACTTGTAAATTATAAGTGCCTTCAGGAAGTGTCAAAGATACAGATTCACCGAATGCTAAACCACTGATAACGGCTGTACCATCAGGTAAAATAACATCAACTGCTGGTGCATCTTCGATACCGTGGAATACAGTTATAAAGGTATCAGTTGGAGCGAGTGCGCCAATATCTTCAGAAATGATTGCAGGACCGAGTGTACCTGCACTAAGTGAGCCAGTTGCAGCAATGGTCGTCCATGCCCCACCACCAAAGGATAGGGTTGCAGGTCCGATTGCGGCATCATCAACTGATGTACCTGCTGGAGATACGGCAATAGAGTATGAACCCGCTTCTAGTTCAATCCAGCCTGTGATTCCATTAAATTCAAGTCCTGAAATAACTTTTGCGCCATCTACATAAACATCAACTGCGGGAGTGTCAGGTGAAAGATGTGCAACACGTATTTGAGTTGTATTGTCTTGAGCATTGATGATTGCACCTGAGAATAAACCCAGTGTTAACATCAAAATAAGAAGGGTGACTAAACGTTTTTTCATTATTCATGTCTCCTTTAAATATCGTTTTTATAGTTTATGAGAAGCCCAGCCCCTCACACAATTACAATAGGTGGTTGAGTTAAATGTAAACTGTGCGATGGCTAAATAACATGTAAGCAGTGGGTGAAAATTATATTTGCACAGGATAAATCATCTCTCATATTTAGAAACTGTAATGTTACAGATGAGATGCTGATTATCATTTGAATTTATGACAGATTGCACAGAGGAAAATTAGACGGATTTCAGGTACAATCAACACGTTTTGAAAGTATCAATAAAATCTAATGGAGAGGAATTAAACGAATGAGTGAAGCAATTCGTGTAGCAGTCACAGGTGGCGCCGGTCAAATTGCATATAGTCTATTGTTCCGTATTGGGAATGGTGAAGTTTTTGGTCCAGACCAACCTGTTATTTTACAAATCTTAGAAATTCCACAAGCTATGGATGCACTCCAAGGTGTTGTTATGGAATTGAAAGATAGCGCACAACCGCTCGTACAAGACATTATCACATCCGATGACCCCAATGTTGCCTTTAAAGATGCAAACTGGGCAATCCTCGTGGGTGGTAAGCCACGCGGTCCCGGTATGGAACGGGGTGACTTGATTGCAGCCAATGGTCCAATCTTTGTCTCACAAGGTAAAGCCATCAACGATCATGCGGCTGATGACATTCGCGTTGTTGTTGTTGCCAATCCGTGTAACTCCAACTGCCTAGTTGCAAAAGCTAACGCACCTGATGTTCCAGCAGACCGTTGGTTCGCGATGACACGTCTTGACGAAAATCGTGCAAAATCACAATTGGCTGATAAAGCAGGTGTTGCCGTCACTGATGTAACCAATGTAGGCATTTGGGGTAATCACAGTGCGACCCAATTCCCGAACTTTGAACATGCCCTCATTGGTGGAAAGCCAGCCGAAGAAGTCATCGGTGACCGTGAATGGCTCGAAGGTGAATTCTTAACCACTGTTCAAAAACGTGGTGCAGCAATCATTCAAGCGCGTGGTAAAAGCTCCGCAGCCAGTGCAGCAAACGCCGCATTGGATACTATCCGTAGCTTAATTACACCAACCGCAGAAGGCGATTGGTTCAGCGCAGCAATCCCATCCGATGGCAACCCATATGGTATTGAAGAAGGCATCATGTATTCCTTCCCACTCCGTACAGATGGGAAAGGCAATGTAGAAATTGTTGAAGGTCTTGACCTCAGCGATTATGCAGTCGGGAAAGCAAAAGCAACCGAAGCTGAATTACTTGAAGAGCGTGAAGCGATCACAGACTTGCTTTAATCCGCTACACACAGATTTAGATTACACTTGGGTAGAGAATATTCTCTGCCCTTTTTTATTCAAGGAGTTTGTTATGGATATTGTTCTAATTCTAAAAATCATCATTGCTATCTTATCATTTGTGTTTGGACTTATCAGTATTTTACGTCCCCAAGTTATGGCAGATTTTGCCCATTTTGGTTTATCAGATTCACGCGGAATAGCTGAAACCCGCATTAATTTCGGTGGATTCTTCATTGCATTAGGGGCTGGTGTCATTATCCTAAATACCCCGTCAGCATGGATGTTACTTGGATTTGGATATGCGGGGCTAGCAGGTGTACGGCTGATTAATGGGCTGGTAGATCGTACTTTATTTGACCAAGTATATTTGGTAACCTTAGCCTTTGAAGCAATATCTGCCGTTATTCTATTATTACCTATGAATTAGAAAGCCTCTAAAATGCCTTATCCCAAAGCTATAGATTTTGATTCTGGCAAAGCAATGGTCATCACTGATTTACACGGTCATGGCAAAGTCTATAATCACATCCGCGACAAATTTCTAAATCTCTATAACTCAGGTGAGATCAACCGCTTGATTATCTGTGGGGATTTGATTCATGGCTATGGTGACGAAGCCGAAGATGCCAGCCTACCGATGATTCTCGATGTCATGAGTTTGCAAAAAACATATGGGAAAGACACAATCGTCATGCTAATGGGTAATCATGAGATGCCACATGTGTATAGCATCTCCTTATCAAAGGGGCATATCACCTTCACACCACGTTTTGAACGCGCCTTAGCTAAACTCGATAAAGACCCACATGCAAAATTCAGCCGTGATGATGTTATGACATTCTTAAAATCGCTACCCTTCGTCGTCCGAACAAAAGCAGGGGTTCTCATCACTCATGCTGGGGCAACACCTGTTATCAAAGTAAAAGCCGATGCCGAGCAACTTCTCAATTTTGACCATGATAACTTACTCAATCAAGCAGATGACTGGGTACAAGACTATGATACCGAAGCCTTAAAAAGCCATAAAGACTATCTAGCTCAAGCCATAACAATGCTTGCAATAGAGTCGGTTGATGACCCACGTTTTCTGGATATGTTAAAAGGACAATTACTGAGTGCAAATAGCGGTCAATTTGAATTTTTGTGGGATGTTTTATTTTCTAGAAATGAAAGTGGCTGGGGAATTGAAGCCTACGAACTTGTTTTAAAGGCATATCTAAAAGCCATATCAGACCTAAGTCCATATCCACAACATGTGATTATTGCGGGTCATATTGGGGTAACAGGTGGACATAAGCTCATCACAGATTATCAGTTGCGCCTCGCATCATATGCACACGCGCATCCTGAAGAATCTGGTCAGTACTTGATATTGGACTGTGAAGCCCCGATTACAAAGGCTTCACAGTTAATTCCACATTTACGCAAGACTCTTGATTAGTAGATGTCTTCGTTTTTGATTTTTTCAGCAGAGGTCTGCACAAATTCTGGTTCTTCTGGCACAACAAATGCCATAACAATATACAGGATTAAGCCAGGACCACCTGCTAAAGTCAGCAATAGCCAGACGATACGTACAATCGTGGGGTCAACACCGAGGTAATCTGCCACACCACCACAAATGCCTGCTATTTGTTTATCTGTCCGCGAGCGATACAGTCGTTTATTTCCCATGTTATTATTTACTCCTCAGTATTGCTTTATCTATATTTCAATTATATCAAATTTACGATGCGTCTGGCAGTACAATCGCCATCACAATATAAGCGAGTAGACCAGGTCCACCTGCTAAGGTCAGCAATACAAATGCCAAGCGGACTAAAGTTACATCAACATCTAGGTATTCAGCGAGACCACCAGCAACACCCCAGATGGAGCGATTTGTTGCGGATTTTGTTAGTCGTTTTGCTTCGTAGTTTTTTTGTTTCTGCATGATATTTTAAACTCCCAATTTTGTTTTCAGTATTACTTACATATACGCGGGAGTTCGGATTTGGTTTTACAAGTTTGGGTCTATTTACAAGTTTTTTATTTTTCCATTTACAGATTGCCGAAACGGACTATTCCCAATCCCTGGATAAACACGTAAAAAGCCCCAAAAAGCACGTATCCCAATCCAGACAACAGTCACTAACCATACATAAGTAAAGGCTTCAGGATGGTCAAGTGTAATCAAGCTCAAGCCAACTAAGCCACTGAGGGTTGCCATAATCATTGCATTACGCAAGAAACTATAATCGCTTGTTCCCCAATGTATGCCGTCAGTGATAAAAGCTATAGCATTCAGGGGTTGAGATATAGCGGCAACCAGCCATGCGCTCATAAATATAAAGACTGCATCTTCGGGAACAAAGGTTGCTGTGACCCAATCGGTTGTTATCAGCATCCCAATCATGAGAATAATACCCGTCCCCAAGCTCCATAGACTGGTTGTAAATGCCACTCGTTTTGCGTAATCGAGGCGGTCAGACCCATAAAAATAGCCAACTAAACTTTGGGCAGTAGTTGCAAAAGCCTCTAGCACTAATGCCGTAAAGAACCAAACTTGACGAATCACCTGATGTGCCGCCCCTGCTTCATCACCAATTTGAGTGGCAGTACGGGTTGCTAGCAACATAAACAAGGTCAATAAACCTGTCCGGATAAATAGGTCGCGCCCAATTTTTATCAGGTTGATGCCATCACTCAAATGAATATCACGGGTAAAACCGAGCTTACGATTGATGATCCAGAGCATCCAGCCTGCCCCCACCCATTGGCTAATCGAACTCGCTAATGCTGCACCGCCCACATCCATCGGTGGGATAAATGCAAACCCAAATATCAGCAGATAATCCAAAACAATATTGGTGATATTGATACAGAGCGCAATCCATAAGGGCGTTTTCATATCTTGGATGCCACGTAATGCACCAAATCCGACAATCGTAATAATGACCGCAGGCGCACCCAATAAGCGAACTTGGATATATAGTGTCGCTTCTGCTAGTACCGCACCCTCTGCACCCAATAGATTAGAAATAACCGATGCTCCCGGAATGAGCAATAAGACCAAGACAACACTCACCATTAAGCCCATCGCCATCGCTAGACTAACTGCTTTGATGGATGCCTCAATATTGCCCTTGCCATAAGTTTGTGCAACTTCGGTCTGTGTGCCAATTCCTAGAAAGCCGAATATCCAAAACACAGAAGATAATGCCCCTGTCCCAACACCCAATGCCGCTAGTGAAACAGTCCCTAACTGAGCGACAAAGCCTGTATCGATGAGTCCTGTCACGGGTTCAGCAATCAGAGATAATAATATTGGGAAAGATAATGCCATAATCGTGTAATGTGGACGACTCAAAAAAGGGTGTTCTTCGGGTGATGCAACTTTGCGTTTTTCCATCAATAGTAACCTTCGATAAGAATGTATAAGAT
>CAYGTY010000004.1:48322-78384 GCA_964352825.1 uncultured Anaerolineaceae bacterium | reverse complement strand
GAGATGCACGGTGGTGAAATCTGGTTTGAAAGTGAACTCGGCGTGGGGACAACCTTCTACTTCACACTGCCGATTGCTGAATAACACTTAATCTTAAAGTCTTTTCTTTCTGTCCTTCGTGACTTTGTGGTTATGCTTTTTAAGCAACTTGCCCTCAACTTAACAAATCATCGAGATGCACGGTGGCGAAATCTGGTTTGGAAGTGAACTCGGAGTAGGAACGACTTTCTACTTCACACTACCAATTGCTGAATAATGCCTAATCTTAAAGTCTTTTCTTTGTGTCCTTCGTGCCTTCGTGGTTATGCTTTTTGCAAACTTAACTCCATCATACTTTTTACTTTAAGCATAAGTCTCCCCTTAACTTGTTGGGGGGAGATTTAGAGGGGGGTACGTGACCATATAGTCACCTACCACGACCTAATTTATGCTACGATGTCGCCGTATCGCTTAACAAACTGATAGCAAGATGGCTGTTTTGAACGAATTAACTTGGCACACTGGCACAAAAAGAAAGTTACCTGCGCCAACGCCAATACTTAGCTGATAAACGTTCTAAACCTTACAAATAAAGACTGGATAAGGTGGCACAATCATTAAATTCAAAGGCACAATTTATGCCTTTTAGTACATAGTTTCATCAAATAAGGTTTTTTACTCCCTTCACCAATGATTTGGGAAGGGCTGGGGATGGGGTAAGAATTTTTATCTCAATGGCACAATCCAAGCATCTGCTTAACCATAACTTAGCTGTCACTAAGCGACCTAAGCTATACTCCATCGCATTAAACTTAAGACATTCAAGGGGAGTATCACATCAAATGGAAAAAATGTACGAAATGTCACATATTGGGCGACCCATCGACCCACGTTATCCAACCAACCTTGCCATAGTCATCTGGAGTGCTGTGGTGGCTGTAGCGATCTTTGTGTTTCGCTTAATCGGTGGGGTAGAATTAATCGAAGCTGGCATTAGCGCGATTGTTGCAAGTGCCTCAGTATTTTATGTGTGGGCGATGTCTCGTGAAATTGATCCCCAAGAGCAACTCTCTGCTTTTGTATCTGCTATATTGATGACGATTGCTGTCTTTGTATTGGATATACGCTTTAATCTGATAGTCTTGTTCTACATCATGTCGATGTCTAGGATTGTCAATCGTTCAGTGGGTTTGCCTGCTTTAATCAATGACAGCATCATCTTACTTGTTTTCACAGGTGCGGTGAGCATTTTGGGTAGCTGGGTGTATGGTCTCATCGGGGTCTTAGCATTTTTGCTAGATAGCAGGCTACCAGACCGCGACCCTAAACATCTTGTGTTTGCAGGTTTATCTTTAGTGATTATGGGGATTGCATTTTTTATACAGAGCGGTCAATTTGCTATCATCATGCCAAGCACTGAGTATCTCATTGCAATGATAATAACTACCCTCATTTCTATTCCTTTGATTGTGAAATCGAGTCAAGTGGATGTTGTTTGCGATATTACAGGAGAGCCGATTATTGCGGTGCGGGTTCAAGCCTTACAGGTATTGGTTTTAGTCATTGCTTATTTTATTGCTGTGATGCAAGGAAACACAGGTGTATTAGACTTTTTGCCCTTGTGGGTGTCTATAGCAGGTGTATCGCTTTTCCCCTTGGTTAAGCCTTTCTTGCCAAACTGGGATTTATCACCCCGTAGCTGATAAAATAGGATAACTGACGCAAAATCTAAAGGAAAAATACGATGTCTGCTTTACCTGTTGATTCACAAATTACCTTTGTCTATACACGCGACCTCGAAAAAACAGCACCATTCTATGAGAAAATTATGGGCTTCGATTTAGCCGTTGACCAAGGTTCATGTCGTATTTATCGTGTCGTGGGACGTAATGCTTATTTTGGTGTTTGTGAGCGTGATACTGCACCAGAAAAACCAGAGGGAATTATTATTACCTTTGTGACCCAAGATGTCGATGGCTGGTACGAGAGAATTACATCACAAGGCTGGGAATGTGAATATTCACCCCGTACCAACGAGACTTATAATATCTATCACTTCTTTGTCAAAGACCCCAACGGCTATTTGCTAGAAGTGCAACGCTTTGCTGAGGTCGATTGGGATAAATCCAGCTAATATTTGACCTGACGTATAGGGGGCGGTCTGCGGATATAGATAGTTTCTGTTAATGTCATACAGACTGTTCCTGATTTATCAATTAGGTCAATGCTAAAATCACGCTCGGTTGCACGTTTTGTTTGCAAACTCTCTAAGATGTCGTCAATATCATCCTGTGTCAGAATAATCTTTGCATAAAGGATCTCTTTCCCAGGGCGTTTAAAGTCAACTTGAATCGACTTATCCCAGACAATGTGATCCTTGGGCAAATTGAAGTGAATCATCGCCACATAAAAAGGGGCAATCGCTGAATACATACTGCCACAGAAAGTTGTCCCAACATAATTACGCGTGAATATATTCAGCGGTAGCTTAACATGAACCTCACGCCAATCATCAGCGAGATAAGTCATCCAGCCACCTGAACCACGATATGACGGTAACAGATTAAATCGCCACCGCCGTAATTTTTGTTGGAGTGTTTCTTGCATCAGATTACCCTGTGGTTTTCATACCTGCCGCAATACCATTAATTGTCGCTAAGGTAACATCAAGTACCTCGCGATATGCTTCAGACTCTTCATCAAGAGTCCGTAACTCACGCAGTAGGGCAACCTGCATAAAATTCAGCGGGTCAACATATGGGTTACGCCGTTCGATAGATGTTTTAATTGCTGACATAGTTTCTAAGAGTTCAGTTTGTTGTGTAACCTGCTTAATCATGTCACGACTTTGGCTGTGTTCATCTTTAATCCGAGCAAAAAACTCTTCACGTAATTCTTTTGGCTCAACCAGTGATGCGTAGAGTTCAGCGATGCCCATATCGGCTTTTGCAACATCGAGTTGGGCATTATCAATTATCGCACGGAAGAATGCCCATTCTTTATACATTTCTTGGAGGAGTTCCATTCCACCTTCATTTTCTTGTGCGAAGGTACTGAAAGCATATCCTACACCAAACCAGCTTGGGACAATCGCACGGCTTTGCATCCAGCTAAACATCCAAGGAATTGCACGCATTGCCGCGAACCCACCCTTTTTCTTACGTTTGGCTGGTCGTGAACTAATTTGCATCATACCAAGTTCGTTAATGGGGGTTGCTTGTTGCCAGTAGGGTAGGAAACCTTCACTCTCATAAACAAAGTCGCGATAAGCTTTGCGCCCTAGCTCGGATAAAGTTGCCATTGTCTCGAAATATTTAGATGGAACATCATCTTTTGCTTGGATGCCCATGCCGATGAGAACAGCATTTAATACTTGATTGAGGTGACGATGCGCAATACTTTGATTGCTATAGCGATAAGCGATGACTTCACCTTGTTCCGTGATTTTTACACCGCCATTTAGCGATTCTGGGGGTTGCGATAGAATAGCGCGATTGGTTGGACCGCCACCACGCCCAATGCTACCACCACGACCATGAAATAATTCTAATGATACGCCTTCTTCAATACAATGTTCTGTCAAAATCCGTTGAGCATTATACAGATTCCAGTTTGATGCCAGATAACCGCCATCTTTACTGCTGTCGGAGTAACCTATCATTACCTGTTGACGTAAACCACGTTTTCCAGCCCGCGCTACCAAATGTCGACGATACTCGGAATTATTGAATAGGTTTGACATAATATCAGGTGCATTATAGAGGTCATCAATCGTCTCGAAGAGTGGAACAATATAGACATCATTATCAATGCCGACTTCTTTTGCAAATAGAAGCATAGCCAAAACATCGCTAGGTTGCTTGGACATACTGGCAATTACTGTATCAATAACAATGGCATCATATTTTTTATGAGCATGACCAATCATCTGCCATGTGCGAATGATGCTCTGGGTTGTCTCTGTAAAAATACTGATTTCATTTGGGAATAAGGGGCGTTTGTTACGGATTTCAGTTGTGAGGAGTTCTTGTTTGTCTTCCTCAGATAATGTGATATAACTTTCAGCGATGCCATAATAATCAAAGATTTCTTCGAGGGCGGCGGCGTGTAAACCTGCATCTTCACGGACTTCTAATGGGACGAGATGCAAACCAAATAGCCTGACTTTGCGAATCAGACGTTGGACTTCACCCATTGCCACACGTTTGCCTTTATGCTCTAGTAGACTTTCTTGCACAATGAGTAGGTCATCTAATAATTCACGACTAGAACGATAGAGATCATCTTCTAACTTTGTATAGATGATGTTCATCTGTTGACGGTAAACTTCATCTGGGAAATGTTCAATTTCTAATTCAGTTGTTTCGACTTGTTCAGCTAATTCTTGAGATACCCCAAAATTATCTGTATCTTGGGTTAAATGCTCAAATAAGAACTGAATTTCATTCAGGTAGACTTCTCTAGCGGCTTCATGCAAGGTTTCCATTGTTTGTAAGGTAACATCGGTTGTGACATTGGGGTTGCCGTCTCTATCGCCCCCAATCCATGAGGCATAGCGCAGAATTGGCGGTAAGTCTGACCAATCTTCATTTGGATAAAATTCCTCAAGTGCCATTTGAAGCTCTTCATAAATATCAATGACAACATCCATAATGACTGATGTAATGAAGTAAATCCCAAATTCAACTTCGTCAGCAACTTGTTTTTTGACAGCGCGTATGGGGCGTGTTTGCCATAATTCTTCGATTTCTTCGGCAAGGTTAGTTTTTAGTTTTTGTAGTTCACGCGGTAGCAAATTTTGACGGTCTTTATCTTCCATCATCTGAGCGATATGCCGTAATTTAATGAGGATTTCTTGGCGTTTGGCTTCGGACGGATGTGCTGTTAAAACGAGCCGTAACCGTGTTTGGTGTAAGAGCGAGCGGATTTCCATTGCAGATTTCCCATGTTCTTTTAGAACACGTATTGCATCATGCAAGGATTCTTTTAATGTGCCGAGTGCTTCTCGTTGTCGGATAACCCGAATACGCTCTAAATCTTCAGCAATGTTGATAAGCTGAAAATAATTTGAAAATGCTTTGATGAGAATATTTTTTGATTCGAGTGATGTATTTTCTAAGCGGTCGGCTAACTTAAAAGCGGCATCTGCATCACCACTACGCCGTGCTTTGGAGACTGCACGAATTTCTTCAACAAGATTATAAGCATCAACACCATCTTGCTCTTGGATGATAATCCCTAATAAATTTCCTAGTGTATGAATATCTTGGCTGAGTGTTGAGTTACTTGCCTTAGTTGTGTCGGTCATATGATTAGTTCCCGTAGTTAATTGGCTATGTAACGTTTGACTTCGATTTTAACTAACAATACGGGAACTACAAGCATATAATCCGACGAATTTTATTGTCTGATTGTGCTAATTGGTAAACCTATAAGTCCATTTGGTAACAGTTGATCCATGCGACTATATATACTTGGATTCATAAATGGGTATGTGCGACCATCAATTTCGACCTGTCTTTCTAAAATCATCGGAATAGGTATCCATTGATCTTCGGGTTGTAGGACAAGGTCAACATTCAGGTTAATCATGTGATATAGCCAGAAATCGTAGTGGGTTAATGCACCAAATGTAGAGGAAATAATGCCATCAACAGCTAAATTTTCAATCATTAAATTGAGTTGATAGGCTTTGGGATAGTGTAGCTCGTTAAGTGGTAATTCTTCTTCAATCTCACGAATGATTGTTGTTTGTAAATTATCTCCATCTTTTTCCGACCATCGACCCCCAATAAGTTGAAATTGGTTAGCATTCTTATCGAACTGAAAAAGAAGCTCATGGTCGCCTGTTTGTGGATTCATTCGTTTGATAAGTACCTGAGCTACTTTAACATGTCGAGAGGGTGTTGGATTTTTAAAGTATTGTAAACGCTGTTTTTCGATTGCTTGCAAAAATGTTGCTCCATTCGCAAGAATGTTATCCTTCATACCGCGTGTTTCCCAATCGGAAATTATCTTTGTGTCAGCTTCTATATAATCTGCGATGCTTATCAATGTATATTTAGCAGTTTGTGATGATGCTTGGATGGCGACTTGGTCGATAACATCAGCTTCATGGATTAAGACAACGCCTAATAAATCTAACATCCGACAAATGCCATATAGTGTTGCCAGTTCATTGGGATTATAAGGTTGAGTATATAGGCTTGTTAATGTGGCTTTGGCTTGATTGGATTGTGGTATGTGGCGTAAAAATTCAGCGATTACCTGATTCGATAATGCCATTATCTACTCCAATTTTGAGTTTTAATAGTATGTTATGATTTATTATAGTCTTTAATGAACCCTATAGATAGAGTTAAATCGACATTTTTACAATCCCCCGATTATTGGGTGATTTTATGGATGACCTGAATTGAGTAAATGATTATAATAAATAGTATGAACAAATTAGGATATACCCAACCCATTTTACAATATCCAACAGATTTGATATTTGCTGTCATGACTGATGATGTGTCAAATTTATTGACAATTTTGAAATCACAGCAAATTCATCAAGCAGATTATGTCATTGACTTTTCAATTATTGGTGAAAGTCATTGCATTACCATCTCATATCAAGAGCAATTGATATTGCAAGAAGTGCTGGCTTGTACAGATATTCCTCGTATTTTGCAGGCAGATTCTCATAAATTTGTTAAACTAGAACCATATCAGTGTAAACGACCAAATTATCAATCACATATTTGGTTTACAGAACAAAAACAGATACATCATTGGCAACCCCAGCAAACTCTGCGTATGGATTTTCCTGAGATGTTTGGCGAAATACCATTCACAGAAATTGCATGGCAAATCAATGAGTCATCTATTCAATGGAGGACAACCCATGTTTACCCATTGGAAACTCATATCACATATGTCTATTCAGAATCCTTATTTGATTTAAAGGAGAGGAGTCAAAATGAGTGCATTAACAGGACTGATTCTTGAAGCTGTCATGTGGACAGTTATAATTATCCTAATATCACAAATTATTAGCTTTACGATTGTGGCTTGGTTGGGTGTTCCTCCCAATAAAATAGAACATGAAATTGAAGAAAAACAAAATGCTGCGGTGGGTGCAATTTTCTTTATAGTGACCCTAGTCACAACTTTATTTGTTAGCGTGTTATCGAGTAATGGCTTTACTGAAGTCGAAAGTGCGGCAACTGGGGCAATGTGGATTTTTGGTGGTGTTGCTTTTGGGACAATTCTAACATTTCTCAATATTTTTATTGTTTTCCGCTGGATGGGACAAGAAGAACGTGCTGCTGGTGAATCGATGTATCGCTATATTCAGCGTGAATTAATTGATGAACATAACTTAGCATTTGCGTTTTTCATTGGTGCTTTAGCTGTTGCGCCTTATATTGCAGTGTTATTCCAAATCCTATAGCAAAATTTTGTGGAGCATCAAATTAAGATGCTCCTTTGCATTTATCCCCACTGTCGCCAGCCCCGTTCATAGACCCTCGGTAAAATGGGTGTATTGAGTGTATTCACTTGGGCTGGGATGCGATCCGTATCTAGGTCAAACTGAGTGGCATAATTTAAAGTATCTTTAGTAAGATATTGTAGTGGTATATTCTCTGGGACTGAAATTTGCGGTGGTCTTACCTGTGTTGCTAGAACGAATCCCCATTCGCCGAATGATGGTACGTGTGTCCGTAGTGGAAGTACCTCAAAATCATTTGCCTCGATGGTTGTAACAATTGTCCAAAACGCTTCACGAACAAAATAAGGGGATGTTGCTTGTGTGATGAAAGCACCATCGCGTGTCATATGTTGTTTGATAAGTTTATAAAATGCTGTGCTATAGAGCTTGCTCAAGGTTTCATTATTGGGGTCAGGTAAATCAATTATGATAACAGGATATAGGTCATCACTTTCTTCCAAATATTTGAAAGCATCTTGATTCACAATTGTAACTCGCTCATTATTCATCGCATCTTGGTTAATATCGACTAATAATGGATGTGTTTGTGCCAAGTCAGTGATTGCTGGGTCGAGGTCTACGACGATAATTTCTTGAATATCATCATATTTCAATAGCTCACGGGCTACTAACCCATCACCACCTCCCAAAACAAGTACTGTCTCACGGGTTCTTGCTGCACTGATGACACTATGGACTAAGACCTCATGATAACGATATTCGTCACGACTGCTAAATTGAATATTACCGTTGATGAATAACCTTAAATCATCACCTGCACCACGCGTTATAATAATTCGCTGGAGCGGGGTTTGCTCTTCATAGATAATAGCGGCGGAATACAGTTGTTGTTCAAAGAATTTAACGATATTTGTAGAGAAAATTGTGCCTAAGACCATGATACTAGCGACAAGAAACCATATACCCCATAATGCCTGTTTCCATTGTTTTTGGAGTCTATAACCAAATGTATTTAATAGAATCCCTGCAACCGAGATGTTTAATAAACCCATCAGAAATGCTGTTTGGTTCACACCTAACACGGGTAATAAAAATGTGGGGAAGGCTAAAGATGCTAAAAGTGATCCAATATAGTCGATTGATAAAATATCGGATAACGCATGGCTGAGTTGGTCGCGATGGGCGACAATCCGTGTGAGCAGGGGTATTTCTAAGCCAATACATGCTCCAATGACCATCGAAATCAGTAGCATGATTGTTGTATAGTAAATATCAATCGATGCAAAAACTGCATTTAAGATTAATGCCGATGTACCACCAAACAAACCAATACAAATTTCGATTAGGATAAACCAGCGTAACTCAGCGGATTGGATACGTCTTGAAATTAGTGCGCCAATACCCATTGCAAATAAGAAGAACCCGATTGTAAATGAAAATTGGGTGACACTATCCCCTAACAAATAGCTGGATAAGGTGGCAACAATTAGCTCATAAGCCAATGCACAAATTGAGATAATGAGTACGGAAATCAGGAGTGTCGCCCGTTCACGACGACTGACTCCTGTTTGTTCACTGATATTGTCTAAAGGAAAGGGGGGATTTACATCAGGTTGTGATAGGTTATTTGCCACTACCAGGACCGCCTCCAATAAAGAAGAAACCACCCGTGCTACCAACACGTGCATGTGGCGCACCACTTGCGACTAATCCATACCCTGTATAACTTGCTTGAACTGCTGCCGCAAATAAGCCACCTAAGATGACAACCGTTAATAATAAGACAATTGCACTTTTTCCCACGATAAACTCCTCGTTAACTTATTTCTGTTTTGCTGCCAAAAATAGCAATAATATACCGATAGTACCGACAATTGCACCATATATAATTAGCCAGATGGGCATAATGTGATTCGCACGGATTTCAATATTGGCAGACATCGTATCAATTGGTGTATCACCTAATATGAACTTCATTGTATGATCGCCTGATTGGAAGGGAACAAACATATCAGATCCATTATAAGACCATTCACGCCATGGTCCATCTTCATCACGTCCTGTCTCATGCCAAAACTCAGTCTCAAAGAGTTCTGTTTCTGTATTATCAGGTGAGGTGATTGTGATGGCAATATCAAGAGCTGTGTTTTCAGGTAGGCTCGTCTGCATGTTAATGCCAACAATCGCTGGTCGCTCGGCTTCTGTGAAGTTTATAGGTATAGTTGCTTCGGGGTTTGTTCTGGACAGGGTGATTGCGTCTGTTTGAATGACCTCACCACTTGCGCTGGCGATTGCTGCACCAACTAATGCGGCTACACCAAAAACAATACATAGCAATGCCGCGATACCTAAAGTTAAACCCCAATTGGCGCGACTTTTTATATCATTAACCCATTTTTCATTGCCCATTGATTCTGCGAGTTCTGCTTCATCAATCGCCTTACCTTCATGGACTTCGAGTTCACTTTCGGTTTGCTGAATACTATACTTTTTGCCGAAGCCAGCACCTTCAGCTACCCAGAGTTGTTCGCCAAGTGTTGCTCGCCAAGTTAACTCACCTTCTGCGCCTACAATTTGAGCAGGGTAACGTTCATTAATGAAGGCTTTTTTGCCGTCTCCGATTTCCAATGTTCGGGATGTCTTGGCATCAAACTGTGACCGAAAACGGATTTTACGGAATAGGGCTAAGCCGTTTTCATCATGAGATAACCATAACATCTGACCCGATTTTGCACCGAGTAGCCATTCGTTCCACACCCAATAATCGGATGTGTCACCCAGCTCCCAACCTCGATAGATAACACGACCCATTGCAAAGTATTCATCACCTAGCAACTTAAATGTATCACCGACATTGATAGGGACAGGAGGAGGGGGTAATTTACGTCCACCGTCACTTAGGATTTCTGCGTCACCTGCACCAACTGCTACATGACTGCCACAATTTGTGCAGACAAGCGTCTGAGTATTGGGCATATGTTGATTAATAGGTGACCCGCATTTAGGACACTCTAGGCGTTTTAAGACAGATTGTTCACTCACGATAGCACCATATCACTATGTTCAAGGTCTTCACCGACAGAGAGTTCAATTTCATCTTCCCAATAATTGATGGATACAATTTTACCATCAGCATTGCCAGAGAAGAAACCGAATGTTCCTTGGATTGGGAGAACGGATGAAAATTGTCCTTCGCTACCCATCATCTGCCCTTCACGTTTTTCAGTGACAAATACTTTATAATTGCCAACTTGGACAGTTCCACCTACTTTGATTTGTTCATAAGGTGGAATTGCACTCCGAACCCGTTCACGACGATAGAGTGTCCAATAGCCTTCATCTTCTTCTAGCCAATCAGGAGGTGAGCCATCTGCCCAGTTTACTTGCCATTCTTCCCAAAAGCCTTCATCGTATGAATAGCGAACACGACCCATGACAGAGAAACTCTTGCCTTTGATTGAACCTGTGTTCCCAATACTTAAGCGTGAGGGATAATCTGCAAGGCTTGCGGTCTGACCTTTCATGTCTAAACCTTGGTCACCTTTGACGATATAAGATGAGCCACAAAACTGGCAGGTAATGGATCGAATAAATTGATTTTCGATTTGTAATGGTGCGCCACAAGATTCACAATTCATATTTGCCATAAGTATTATCCTTATTTCTCGTCAGAAACTATTATCTATTATATAGTATGTCTAATTTTTATGTGGCAAAAAAGTGATGAAACCCCGAAAATTTGGGGGATTATATACAGATATGAGTGATTATGAAACAGATTGTTGAGTGTGTAGTTAATTTTTCTGAAGGTCGGCGAATCGATATTGTTGACCAGATTGTGAACGCGATTGATGATGTTTGGGGTGTGACAATACTTGGGTCAGAAAGTGATGTCGACCATAATCGTAGTGTTGTGACATTTGCTGGGAAACCTGATGTTGTGGGTGAGGCAGCATTTGAAGGCATCCGAATGGCTGCAAAACTTATTGATATGGATAGACATCAGGGTCAACATCCACGTTTGGGTGCAACCGATGTTGTTCCATTCATTCCTATCCAGAATGTGACAATGGATGATTGTATACGATTGGCGCAATCTTTAGGGAGACGTGTTGGTGAAGAATTGAGTATACCAGTTTTCCTATATGAACAGGCGGCAACCCGACCCGATAGAGTCAACTTGGCGGATGTACGGCGGGGTGAGTATGAGCAACTCAAGCAGGGTATATTGACAGATGAAACCCGTCAACCTGATTATGGACCATCTGAATTAGGGACGGCTGGCGCGACGATCATCGGGGCACGCTACCCACTGATTGCATTCAATGTGTTTTTGACAACAGATAATATTGATATTGCTAAGAAAATTGCAAAAGCGATTCGACATTCATCGGGTGGATTGCATTATGTGAAGGCGTTGGGTTTATTGGTGGATGGTAAAGCACAAGTATCGATGAACCTCACAAACTATAAGAAGACACCGATTTATCGCGTGGTAGAGATGATACGACGCGAGGCACAGCGCTATGGAGTTGCAATTGAAAGTAGTGAGTTAATTGGGCTTATCCCACAAGATGCACTATTAGAGTCGGCAGCATGGTATCTACAAATGGATAATTATAGTTCAGATAGGGTTCTTGAAAGACGTTTGCAATCGATGAGTTAATTGTTTTCGATAAGAGATGGGTGCAAATTATTGTGGATGTCTTGAAATAATTCATCAATTGAGTTGTATTCATTGTTTTCAACCGCTTCACTCCACGCCTCATCACCAATGGTTTGACAAATTCGATAAATGAGGGGATTAAGTATATATTGTTCAACAATGATTTCACTACCCGAATAAGTATTTAATTCTAAACTCGCCAATGCTGCGACGATAGGAATACTAGTAGATAATTCTTTCTTATGGATTAAATAATTTGCATAAACGATAATTAGCATTGAAGGTTGTGACTGTTCAACCGATGCAACCTTCAATGCTTCTATTAATGATAACCTCGCGTCTTTTATATTGTTTTGTAATAAGTGTAAATGACTAAGCAAGCTATAAAGATCAACAATACCGCGATAATCCTTGATAGTGATGTGGAGTTGTAAACTGCGCTCAAAGGTTTCATGGGCTTTTTCAAAGTCTACTATGATCAAGTATAACAAGCCTTCTATTGTCAAGGTGTAGGATAGGCGATCTTTCTCGCCGAGTTCTTCACATATCTTTCGACTTGCAAGTAGCCATTCTTGTGCAAACTCGAATTCTTCTTCGTTCATAGCCCAAAGACTTAAAGTTGTTAAACGCCTTGCCTCTCCCGCCCTGTCCCCAATTTCACGTTTGAGTCGTAAACTATAATCCATCAATTTATTTGCTTCTTGTGTTTGTTTTTTATCGTAATATAGAACAGCAATATTGTTTGTAACCCGTGAAATACCATGAAGGTCACCTAGCGACTCAAAGATTTTCAGTGCCTGCTGAAAATGAGAACGAGGATCGTCTATCGAAAATTCCTCGGAATCTATCATTGCAAGATAATGATGGCAGATAGCAATGAGATGTTGATTATCTGTTTCTTGTGCATTGGATAATGCTGATTCAAACAGGGGGCTAGCTTCTTTGACAGTATTTTTCATTGACCCTAACCGAAACAGTCCATATGCTAGTATTTCATGATTCTGGTGAGATTCGCCATATTCAACCAAGTGGTTTGCTGCTTCTATGGATTCGTTTACATGTCCTAGTCGGTCTAAATAGACGGCATACCAATAGTAGAGCATTGGGTGAGTGGATTCTTGGAGTGCTTTTTCAATGTAAGTGATAGCTTCTAATACTCTGGAACGAGCCAGCCAAAATGTGCTGTTTGCTAAAATTAATGCAACACCCAGTTCAATGTGATTGCCTTGTAATGACCAATCGAGTGCTGTCCGAATATTATCTGCTTCAGTTTCTAAAGCATCAAGCGACTCAAGATAATGTTCCCCATCATACATTCTATCTGCTTGAGTCGTCGCATAATCTAGCAGGGTTTGTAAATGAGATTGCCTTGCATCATTTACAAGATTATGTTCCTCTAACTTCTCATGGGCATATTGGCGCAACAGTGGGTGCATATCATAACGTCGTCCATACCCATGACTAATAAGAGAACGATTTAATAAGGTTTGTAGGGTTCGGATAGATGCCCCTGTAAATGCTTGAAATATCTCACGAGTAAAGCCTCCGCGAAAGACTGATGCCCACATGAATGCTTTTTGTTCTTTCTCGGTGAGTCGTTTCCATGTTGGGTCAATCACGGCGTGCATACTGCGTTGACGCTCTGGCATATCTCCCATTTCTGCACTTAGAAAATCAAGATTAGCTTCGATTTCATCGGCAATTTCAGAAATAGATAGGATATCAATCCAATTTGCCGCCAAAATTAAGGCAAGTGGTAAACCTCCGACAAGTTCTACAATCTTTTGTATGTCTTCTTTTTCTTCATTATGAATATCAATATTCGGACGCATTATGTCAGCGACCTCTACAAACAACTGAACACCATATTCTAAAATAGGTTGCAAATAATAAGTTGTTTCGGCACGTAAATTTAGGCGTTCTCGACTGGTTGCAATAATCGTTACATTTGGCGCAATCTCAAGTAAATCTGACAAGAGACCAGCACCCGATAGGACATGCTCAAAATTATCAAAGATGAGTAGTAAATCTTTTTCACGACAATAATTAAATAATATATCTTCAGCTGATTGTGACTCATTGCTGCTTAAACCGAGGCTTGATACAGTAAATTGTGCAATGGCATGAGGGTCGCGAATTGAGGTGAGGTCAATGAAGGCAGTGCCATGTTCATAATCAGCTGTGAGTAAATGACCTAACTCCAGTGAAAGGCGTGATTTGCCCATTCCTCCAGTAGCGATAATCGAGAGTAGACGTACCTCGTGATTGTCTAATAATCTCGAAAGCTCAGTTAACTCCTCATCACGCCCAATAAAAGGTCCGATTGTCATGGGGAGTATTTGCTTGGATATTAAGGTATTTGTTGTTGGGGTAATTTCCCCAGTAATAATTAAACCCATATCTCGAGCTAGCGCAACGGCTTCTGTTCGACGACTAGTACCTAGTTTGCTGTAGATTTGTTTGTTGTACCAACGAACAGTTTCTTTTGTCACAAAGAGTTGGTCGGCAATTTCTTGGTTGCTTAAACCATCTGCCATCAAATTGATGATTTCGATTTCGCGTTCTTTGAACTCATCTAAGGGTTCAGTGAGTTTATCTACCATAGACTTATTCTTCAGCCTTTTATTGCTATTTCGTCATACTTTTAATTATACGTGGATTCATTAAAAACAGCGATTTTTTAAAGACTACCCCTAGGGGGGGTGAAAGGTAGGGGGTAAAAAACTTATGATGTAATTACATAACGAGTTGGGCAAAACAAATAGGAGATAAATTATGTGGTTACTCATTACTTTCATTATCATTTGGGCGATTTCACCGGGACCAGTCGTTGTTATGACGCTTCACGAAGCACGTAAAAATGGCTTAATGGCAGGTGTTGCCGTATCTGGTGGTGCAGCATTGACGGCAGCATTGATGGTTATCATGGCATTATTTCTTCATGTGGCGGGCTTTTCTGCGATTCTTGATTTAGACGATATGATGATTATTGAACGAATTGGCGCACTTGGGATTATCGGTATGGGACTATATGCTGGCTATAAAAGCCTGATGTCAACTGATAATACTTCGACATCTGATGTTGATTCTAATGCTAGATTTGGTTTTGTCCAAGGAATGATGGTCATGGCGACTTACATACCACAAGCTCTCGTATATTATAATGTGGTTGTGCCACAGACAATTGACCCTGAATCTATTATGACCACGATTATTTTACTCGGTAGCCTCAAAGTAGCTTTAATATTTGGATGGCATGCAGCAATCGCATTTATGGCGACCCGGACTCAAAAATTGGTTAACACAAACCGCTTTGGCAAGTTCTTTGAAGTTGCAACTGCCTGTTTAATCATAGGACTTGGTATCAATATTCTTATCTAAGAATAGATGCAAAAAGCACTCTTTATTCTCCTTTGAAGCCTCGGGATCACTCCTGAGGTTTTTAACTTTTAACAGATTTACTCCTTTGGACGATATTGTAATGCTTCTGCTACATGTTTGACTTGAATATCATCTGCATTATCTAAGTCTGCAATTGTACGACTGAGCTTTAGAACACGATGATAACTTCTTGCGCTGAGTTGTAATTTTTTAACCGACAATACCAGAATATCTTGCGCATCGGTTTTTAATTGACAAAATTCGTCAATCTCGCTAACAGTCATATCTGCATTTGCGAATAACCCTGCATGGTTTTTAAATCGTTCGATTTGACGATGGCGAGCTTTTTCGACCCGTTGACGAATTGTTATTGAGCTTTCGCCTTTTGTACGCTCCATTAACTTATCATAGTCAACACGCGGTACATCAACGTGCATATCAATGCGGTCAATGAGCGGTCCTGAAAGTTTGCTCTGATAGCGAGTGATTTGATTAGGGGTGCAGGTACAAGCATGGCTGGGATCACCATAAAAACCGCAGGGGCAGGGGTTACGCGCGCCTATGAGCATGAAATTTGCGGGAAAGGTAACACTGCCTTTGGCTCGACTAATTGTCACGATTTTGTCTTCTATGGGTTGTCTCAATACTTCTAATACCTTTGTGGAATGTTCAACTATTTCATCAAGGAATAAAACCCCTCGGTGGGCTAAGCTAATTTCTCCTGGTTTTGGGATTGCACCACCACCAACTAAACCCACTTGAGAGATGGTATGGTGTGGGGATCGAAAGGGGCGCTCTGTAATGAGTGGCTTATCCTGTGATAGCATATCTACGATCGAGTAAATACGAGTCACTTCTAAGGCTTCTTGCATCGTCAGTTGCGGTAGAATCCCTGACATCGCACGAGCTTGAAGGCTTTTCCCTGACCCCGGAGGACCTGTTAACAGAATGTTGTGATTGCCTGCCGCCGCGACTTCTAGCGCACGTTTGACATGCTCTTGCCCCCGTATATCGGCAAAATCTGTTATACCGTCTATAAGTGGACGATTATCATTGTCTATGATGATGGGTACTTGAAAAGGTTGAATCGGATTAAGCTGATAGAGATGTTCAACAAGTTGTCCAATAGAATCTACAGGGATGATGTCAATATTGGGGACAAGCGAGGCTTCGGCTGCATCGTCAGTTGGTACATAGACTGTGTGAATCCCATTTTGTTGTGCTGTAAATACCATCGGCATTACGCCTTTTACATGGCGTATACTGCCATCCAATGATAGTTCACCAATAAACATTGTATCTTGTAAGGTGTGTAAAGGGATTTGGTCAGTCGCACCCAAAATGCCAATGGCTATAGCAAGGTCATAAGATGGACCTTGTTTGGGAATGTCTGCTGGAGATAAGTTAACGACATATGCCTTATTCGGAAACCGTAAGCCACTATTTTTTATAGCTGCTCTTGCGCGTTCTTTACTTTCGCGTACAGCAGATCCCGGAAGACCAACAAGAACAAAACTTGGAATAGCTGCACGGGGGTTAAAATCAGTTTGAACTTCTACAATTTGCCCATCAAGACCAATAACAGCACAGGTGTTGACGATTGCGAGCATATGACGACCTTTTTTATATTAAGTGAAACACTTATACTACTATACATATGTCAACATGGCGAATGATGAATTTTAGTGCATTATACATATCCTATGTTCTATCAGATTGAGGTAACAATATCTTAAATGTACTGCCTTCGTCGATAATACTTTCAACCTCAATTGTTCCATTGTGATGCTCAATAATAGATTTTGCGATGGGTAATCCTAATCCAAAACCGCGGATTGTACCTGCCTTATCAGATTGATAAAATCGCTCAAAGATATGTGGTAATTCCTCTTCACTTATACCAATCCCAGAGTCTTTGAAGAGTATTATCAAATTAAAGTTCTGAGTTGTGGCATGTATTGTAAGTGATCCTTTTGGGGGTGTAAATTGAATTGCATTTTGGATGATGTAACCAAGAGCTTGTTTGAGGTATACAGAATCGCCTAATAGTAATAACGGTGCATCGTCTAATGTCAGAGTACAGTCTATTTCAGCTTTTGCAAAGGCAAGCTGATTATCCGAGTGGAGTTCCTGTAATAAGTGGTCAATTCTAGCTTGTGAAAAATTAAATTTGTGCCCGCCACTATCTAACATTGTCATGAGGTTTAACGAGTCAACAAGCATTGTAATTACTTTGACTTGTTCCTCTATTCTGATTAGTTTTTCTTGTGGAGCTTCTCCGCTTATTGTTTTTCTCAACAAGTAAGCGTTTGTGTTGATGATTGCCAGCGGTGTTCTAAATTCGTGAGAAGCCTCAGTGATAAAACCTGATAAGATATGAACTCTTTCACGTTCAATCCCTAACTGCAGTTGGTGTTTTTCATTCTGTTTGCGCTCAGTTATATCTTTAGATACTGTCAGGATGCATAGTCTACCATTGAGTTCAATAACTTCCGCCGATATTAAAATGATGCAAGCAACTTCACCCAATTTATTGTATAAAGTTGTCTCATAGTCGTGGATAACATGTTGGTTCTGCATTCGTTGTATGAAGTGATTGTAATCTTCGCTCGACCAAATTTTGAGTTGCTCTTGATCTTGATTAATAACTTCACCACGCCTGTATCCTGTAAGGTGTAGAAAACTTTGATTAATGTCAATATATTGCCCATTATCTAGTAGACTAATGGTCATGGGGTCGGGATTAGCATGAAAGGCTTTAAAAAATTTTTCTTCCGAGTCTTGTAAGGATTGTATAAGGCGGGTGTTTTCTATTGCAATCGCAGCTTGATTCACAACCGTAACCATTAATTTCATATCATCTTCAGTTAAACTAATTTCCTCTGATTGATTAATTGCAGTTACTGTTCCTAATATTTTGCCTTGATATTGAAGTGGGATGACTATTTGGCTAGCTATACCTGCTTCTAAGGATATTCCGTGGGCTTTTAATTTACTTGGTATAGATGTATCTTGTGATATTAATGCTGATTGACCCGTGTTTAATACCCATTGAATTAAACTATTTTGTAATTCATTATTCCTGACTTCCAATATCTGATGCACCGTTGTTTCGCTACTTACGACACTCAGTGTTTGATTATTTTCTGGGTTGACTAAGTGCAATTTGATTTGATTTGCTGAAAGGGCAGTTTTTAGGTTATCGACAACCATTTTGAGTAGTGTTGGTAAATCTTTGAGCTCAATTAATGTGCGACTAGATTGATAGAGTGTTTGGGTTGTGGCAAGACTATCTCTAAGAGCGTCTTCTGTTTTTTGTTTTGATGCGATAATATCCAGAAATGTATTGAACCAATGACTTAATTCTGCGATATCGTCTTTGCCTCGTACTGTGACATATTCATGGCTAATCACTCCATTTTGCATCTGTTTAAACTGTTGGGTGATTTGCCGAATAGGTGTGACAACATTCCGATTATAGAACCATCCTATCACTCCTACAGCTACAAAGCATATTAATAAGATCACTTGCATTGCGTGTTGGATTATGTTGGTTTTGGCTGTGAGCGCATCTACTGGTATGAGACCTGCAATTATCCAATTGCCTATATCCGAATGTACTACGTTAACAGCCATATCGACATTTTGAATGGTTTTTGTAATGGACGACACATTTTCATGTGTTATTAATTGAGCAACTTCTGAATTAACATATTCTCCTATTAAAGATTTATCAGGATGATAGATAATTCGTTGTTTATTGTCGATTACCATCAAATAGGCATCATTACCCAGATCAACACTGCTTAAATGGTCATATAAATATTCAACACTGTAGTTCACTAAGATAGTGGCTCTAGGTTCTTGTTGCAAGGTTTCCCGATTAACTGTATATAATATCTTTGCTGCCGTTACGACTTTTTCATGCGTGGAATTGATGTTGATGTTATCCTCGATTCCAACCCAAACAATAGGTCTGGAACTCGTCAGGGCTTCTGTGAATATTTTGTCACGTATGTCTTCCCTAGTTCGCTCAACATTTAATGTATCACCGACATGGTAATTCACCCCATCCACTGTAAATATATCGATAGATACTAAACCCTCCAGATTTGAATAACTATTCAAAATATAACCAATTTGTGCTTGAGTATTTAAGTTGGTATATGTATCGGAGCTTAGACTTGCATCTGCAACAATTTCTCTTATTTCTTCTACTCCTGCGATATTCGAGATTAGGCTTTCTATTTGTGTCAATTGTAAATCTAGATAATCTCGTTGATTGATGATTAACTGTGTTGTGAAGCGGCGGGTTTCGTCTTTTAAAAGATTTGAGGAAATTTGATAAGACATGATACCAACCGCTAATAAAGGAATAACGCTTAGCAGGATGAGGTATCCAATAAATTTTTGGGTAATATTGAGAGACGGGAAACTCATATTCTGAATTTACTCTAGGGAACTAAAATCGACTATGTTAACGTCGATCATTGTTTCAGCGGGCAAACTTTCCCCATTAAGCTGTCTTAGGGCATATTCCACACCTAAGTATCCTTGTTTGGCAGCTTGCTGGTCGATTGTCACTTGTAATTGATTTGATTTGATTGCTTGCTTGGCTTCTTCCAGTGCATCAAATGCAGCGACAAGAATGCTATCATTTTGAGTCTCACTCAGGTATTGAATTGCGCCAAGTGCCATCATATCGTTAGCTGCAAATATGGCACCAATGTCTGGATTGTCTGTAAGGAGTCTCTTGGTGACTTCATACCCTTCATCTATTTTCCAATCGGCGACTTCTGTCAAGATCGTTGTGATATTCTCATTTTCCTCAAATGCACGTAATGCGCCAGCTTTGCGATCTTGAGCATTTTTTGCTTCTTGGATACCCTCCAAAATCATAACTTCTGTTGGGGTATCGATTTGGTCGCTGATATATCTGGCAGAAAGATATGCTCCTTGCTCATTATCTACACTGATAAATGGAACTTCTATCAATCCATATGATTCAGAAAAGTCTACATCTAAACGATTATCAATGTTGATGACAATGATGCCTTCGTCTTGTGCAAGTTTTAATACAGGAATTAAATCTAAAGAATCACCGGGGGCAATAACAATTGCATCTACCTTATCTTCGATTAAATTACTTACAATTTGGATTTGTTGTTCTATTGATGTTTCTTGTGCGGCTGTGTGGACAAGAAGTTCTATGCCTAATTCTGTTTCTGCCATTCGTGCTCCCCGTTCCATTTCTTTGAAAAAGGGGTTTGTAAGAGTTTTCATGACTAGGGCAATTCGATAGGGTGGGGTTGGTTCTGTTACTTCTGAAGATTGAATTGTTGCTTGTGCCTGTTCAGTGCTAGTATCTGTGGTGCAGCCGATAATCAGGAGAACAAGGATTGTGAATCCGATGATATTATTAACAATATTTTTTTTCATTATCTATATCCTCAACTAATACAATCCATATTTTAATAATAGTTTGAATTAAAATTTGAAATAGTATTTAGAGCGACAGCACTTTTAATTTAAGTATACTGCCTTAATCATGATATAAAGCATTAATTCGTGATATAAGATATAACGTTATAATAGAGTAGGTATCGGCTTCAATATAATGCTAGGAGATTTGGATGGCGGATGATGTTGCAGTAATCTTAGTCGTTGATGATAATGAAATGAATCGTGATATGTTGTCGCGTCGCCTTAAACGTTTAGGACATCAGACGGTTGTAGCTGAGGATGGCGAGAAGGCATTAGAGGCAATTGCTCAACAAACATTTAATCTTATTTTGTTGGACATTATGATGCCAAATTTGAATGGTTATGATACCTTGCAACGGATTAAATCAAATGAAGAGACACAACATATTCCTGTCATTATGATTTCTGCGGTAGATGATTTGGAAAGTGTTGTTCGTTGTATCGAATTGGGTGCGGAAGATTATCTGTTCAAACCTTTTAATCCAGTGTTATTAAAAGCTCGTGTTGTATCTAGCTTAGAGAAGAATAGAATGATGCAGACCAATAATAGCTTACCCTCTACTGCTGCATTACAAGAGATAACAACAGCTATTCATGAAACGCTAGTTTCCTTCAATAATGAGCTAGATGCTTTGACACCGGAACAACAAACTAAGATGGATAAGGTGCTAGGCTTATTAAAGCAAATTATGACCTTATAAAGTCGTAGGATATAATTTATTTTTGTGATGAGTATTGGAATCAAAAAGTTATGGATAACCAGTTAATTAACAATCTGTGGGTCTTAGTGAGTGCCGGGCTTGTTTTTTTAATGCAGGCAGGCTTTTTGTGTTTAGAAACAGGTCTAACGCGAAGTAAAAACAATATTAATGTTGCTCTGAAAAATTTAACTGATTTTGGAATAACAACGATCCTCTTTTGGTTCTTTGGTTTTGGTTTAATGTTTGGAACTTCGGTTCAAGGAATATTTGGTGTTGATTTATTCGCGCTTAATTTTTCTGCTGATAATGCAAGTATTTTAGTATTTTTTGTGTTTCAAGTCATGTTTTGTGGAACTGCTGTAACGATTCTATCGGGGGCGATTGCTGAACGGCTCAACTTTGGTAGTTATATTATTTTGACGATCCTTATTTCGAGCATAGTTTATCCTATTTTTGGTCATTGGGTGTGGAATGGCGCAGATATTGGTGTTTTTTCTGGATGGTTGGGAGAATTAGGTTTTCGTGATTTTGCGGGATCTACTGTTGTGCATAGTGTTGGTGGTTGGTCTTCATTAGCTATTTTATTAATTGTTGGAGCACGGTCTGGGCGTTTTGATGAGAATGGACAACCGAGACAAATTTCTGGTGCTAGTATTCCGCTAGCCACATTAGGTATATTACTGCTATGGGTGGGTTGGTTTGGCTTTAATGGCGGTAGTACATTTGAAATGAATGAAAGTGTTGTATTGATTATAGCAAATACGTTAATTGCTGGTGGGGCTGGATTAACGACTTGTGTTTTGGTGAGCTATGTTTTATTTCGCCGTGCTGAGGTTGGTTTAGTAATGAATGGTTCACTTGCGGGACTAGTTGCGATTACGGCATCAGCTAACGCAGTGACAACACTAGACTCTGTCATTATCGGTGCTTTAGGCGGTGTCATAATGGTACTCGTCGATAAATTACTCTTGAGATTACATATTGATGATGCAGTCGGAGCAATCCCTGTTCACTTAGGTGCTGGGATTTTTGGGACACTAGCGGTTGGTATTTTTGGACAACCCGATGCACTGGGGTTTGACCCTGCGACTTTCAATCGTATGAATTTATTGATTGCCCAACTGATCGGTATTATTGTTTGTGGTGTTTGGACATTTTCCGTCACCTATATTGTTTTTAATGTTATCAACCGCTTTTATCCCATGCGCGTGACAATCGAGGAAGAAAAAGTTGGTTTAAATATTTCTGAACATGGTGCAAGTACGGATTTATTTGATTTATTTCATGTCATGGAAGAACAATCTAGGACTAGTGATTTAACCTTACGAGTTCCTGTCGAGCCCTTTACAGAAGTCGGGCAGATTGCACTTCGTTATAACAATGTGATGGATGCCTTAGAAACTGCAATTACCCGTACTGATGCGATTGTTAAATCAGCTATGGATGGTATTGTCACATTTTCTAAAGATACATATCAGATATTATCTGTGAACGCCTCTGCAGAATCAATTTTTGGCTACCCCAACTTAAAACTGGTAGGTCTGCCGATTTCTGATGTACTGTATTTGAATCCTGATTTGAGTGAGCAATATCGATCGGTAGAATCTATTTTAGAGCGTTTGTCAGAATCTGCACAACCCTCAGAGTTAACGGGTATTCGTTCTGATGGCGAGATATTCCCTTTAGAAATGACTGTTTTTTCTACAGATTCCTCTGAAAATGATTTTTATACGGGTACATTTCGCGATATTACTGAGCGAGCCATGGCTCAACAAGCTCTTAATCGACAGAATCAATATTTATTGACGTTAAATGAGATTGCGATAACAGTTATGCAAAGACTAGATATTGATGGTGTCTTGCTAGGTATTATTCAACGTGCATCATATTTAGAATCGACTGGACATGGTTTTATCTATTTGATGGAAGATAATCAGATGATTCTACGCTCGGGTATTGGGTTGTTCGAAAATCCTAATAACCATTTGTTGGAGCGAGGAGAGGGTGTTGCAGGAACTGTTTGGGAAATGGGTAATTCCTTATACATTGAAGATTATCAAACTTGGCATAAACGATCTGACAATTCTGATTATGATGCTATTCAATCCTTAATTGCCGTTCCTTTAAAGAGTCATGATGATGTTGTTATGGGTATTATTGGTTTGGCTCATTTGCAAGGGGATTCTCAGCAATTTACATCTGGTGACATCGAATCTCTAGAATTATTTAGCGAATTAGCAAGCATTGCGATTGATAATGCCCAACTTTATTCTACGTCTCAAAATGAATTGAATGAACGGATTCGCGCAGAAGAAGCCTTGAAAATCAACGAAGCGAATATCATATCACTCATTGAAAATACACAAGACTCGATTTGGTCGATTGATATTGAATATCGGGTTGTTATCATGAATGAGACCTTTCGTCAGATACGCCAGTTTTTATATGAGGAAGACTTTCTACAAGCGGGCATGGATGTACTTGAAGGGATTCCTGAAGTTGAGCGGGATGAATGGCGAGAGTATTATGATCGTGCGCTATCTGGTGAACATTTCGCGGTTGAAGTACATGAAGTATTGGATGATTTCGAAATTTATTTTGAAGTTTCTTTTAGTCCAATTATCACGCCTAGTGGTGTGACAGGCGTATCTTGTATTGCCCGTGATATTACTTTACGTAAGCAAACAGAAGAACAACTGTCTGCAGCGAAAGAAGCGGCAGAAGATGCGAATCGTGCTAAAAGTGCGTTTCTTGCGAATATGAGTCATGAATTACGCACGCCACTTAATGCCATTATTGGCTACAGTGAAATATTACAAGAGGATGCCGAGGAATTTGGTTATGGTGAAATTATATCAGATCTAGTAAAGATTCAGTCTGCGGGTAGTCACTTGCTTGACTTGATCAATAATATTCTTGATTTATCGAAAATTGAAGCTGGACGTATGGAATTATACATTGAAGCTTTTTCTGTTGCAGGCCTAATGGAAGAGGTACAGTATACGGTTCAGCCGATTGTAGAGAAGAACAATAACCAACTGCTCATCGAGTTTGATGATAATGTCAGTATCATGGAAAGTGACCACACCAAAATTCGACAAGCTATTATTAACTTAATGAGTAATGCAGCGAAATTTACTGAAAATGGGGTAGTGACTCTAAGAGCAACGAGAACCGTAGAAGCAAATGGGGCAGACTGGTTACGCTTTTCTGTTACAGATACAGGCATTGGCATGTCTACTGAGCAATTGCAGGAAGTCTTTAAAGAGTTTACGCAAGCGGATACATCGACGACACGCAAATATGGTGGCACGGGTTTAGGATTGACGATAAGTCGAAGATTTTGTCAGATGCTCGGGGGTGATATTAACGTTGAAAGTGAGCTAAATGTTGGAACGACGTTTACGATTGTTTTACCAGCATCTCTAAAGACTGAGCAAGATAATGCTGTGGATGTGCCTATCACTACTATTACTGAGGATATTCGTGAACTGGTTTCTGGTGGTGTTATCTTAGTGATTGATGATGATGCAAATGTCCGTGACTTAATAGCACGTACACTCATACCTGATGGTTTTTTGGTACAAGTTGCTGATAATGGTCAGATGGGTATTGAGTTGGCACGTCGAATCTCTCCCGATGTGATTACATTGGATGTCATGATGGAAGGTATGGACGGTTGGCAGGTTTTAAATGAGTTAAAGTCTGACCCCCAACTTGCGAACATTCCTGTTATTATGTTAACAATGGTGGATGATAAAAAGCGAGGCTTTGCTTTAGGAGCGTCCGACTATCTAACAAAACCGGTTGACCGTAGTAAATTAACCACACTCGTACAAAAATATCGTGCCAATAAAGGTAAAACAGGTAAGCTTCCGCCCGGTGAAGTTCTCATTGTAGAAGATGATAGTGATGTTCTTGAGATGCTGGAACGAACCCTATCACGCCTTGGTTGGAGTGTACGAACTGCGGGAAATGGGCGTGTTGCGATTGACCGTATCGCGGAATCTGTGCCTGATTTAGTATTGTTAGACTTGATGATGCCAGAGATGGACGGCTTCCAATTCTTAACTGAGATTCAACGTGTTGAGCAGTGGCAAACTATCCCTATTATTGTTGTTACTGCAAAAGATTTGACACAGGATGAACAAATGCTTTTACATGGGCAAGTTGAAAAAGTATTGACAAAACAAGCCCATACACGTAAGCAGCTCATGCAGGAAATACGCAAACTCATTCTTGTAAATATGAAATAATAATCGAAACGATAAAGATATAGACTGTTAAGGAATAGTATAAAATGTCAAGAATTCTGCTTGTAGAAGATAATGAAATGAATTTAGATATGCTTTCTCGTCGATTAGAGCGTAAAGGCTATGAAGTTATTATTGCTATGGATGGCTCTAAGGGGGTTGATTTAGCTCATGAGGAGATGCCAGATTTAATTTTGATGGATATGAGTCTACCCGTTATGGATGGCTGGGAAGCAACTCGTCGGTTAAAAGCTGATGATGAGACACAGCAAATTCCAATTATTGCATTAACCGCTCATGCAATTTCAGGCGATCGCGAACGTTGTTTGGCGGCTGGGTGTGATGAATATGAAAGTAAGCCTATTAAATTCCCTCGCTTACTTGGGAAAATTGAAGATATTCTCGGTATATCTGCCGATTAACCGCTGAGGAGTCAGCTGTATGACAGGGAACACACCTGCGCAAGTCATAGATCGTCGCTATGTCATTAATCAAATATTAGGACAAGGCGGGATGGGTGTGGTATATCATGCTACTGACCGATTGTTTAACCGTACAGTTGCACTGAAACAAGTGCTTGCTGATGCCAATAAAATGGATTTATCATCTAGTTATGGTTTAAGTGATTATCATTTATCATTAGCCCGTGAGTTTAAATTATCAGCATCATTACGGCATCCTAATATTGTGGATGTACTTGAATATGGCTTTGACGTAGATAATATTCCATATTATACGATGGAAGTATTGAATGAGCCTCTCAGTATTCTCGATTATGGATTGAGACAAAGTATATCAAAGCGTCTAGAGTTGATACTCCAGCTTCTAAATGCTCTGTCTTATTTACACCGTCGTGGAATTGTTCATCGCGATTTAAAACCAGAAAATGTGCTAGTTGAAAATGGGCAGGTCAAAGTATTAGATTTTGGCTTATCTGTTATGCGTGATCGTGTTATACAGCCTGATGAAGAAGATGTGGCAGCGGGTACACTTGCATATATTCCTCCTGAGGTTTTGATGGGTGAGCCTCCGTCTGTTTTATCTGATTTGTATTCTGTTGGAATTATGGCGTATGAAATGATTGCTGGTGAACACCCCTTTGATGTGAGTAATCCAAGTCTGTTAATTAATCAAATTTTGACCGAGTTTCCTGATGTCTCTCAACTGGATGTTAGTGATGCCATCGCAAATGTGTTTATGCGTTTACTGCATAAAGAACCTGATTTACGTTTTGCTAGTGCTGAAGAAACAATTCAGGCTTTGCAAAACGTGCTGAATACAGATGTTAGCTCTTTAAATCAAGTCGCTTTTCGCGAAAGTTTTTTGCAGGCTGCCAAACTTGTTGGGCGTGAGCAAGAGCTGAATCAATTAAACACATCCTTGGAACATGCGATAGATGAAAGTAGTCAAAGTAGTTTATGGTTAATTGCTGGTGAGAGTGGGGTTGGTAAATCTCGATTATTAGAGGAGTTACGTACACTGGCTCTTGTTAAAGGGATGCTTGTGATGCGTGGTTTGGCAGACCGTGTGGGTAGTCGACCTTATGAATTGTGGTTATCTGTGTTGCGCTGGATTGCCATATTGTTAGATGATCTTAGTGATGGCGATATTGAATTTTTATCACGCTTTATTAGTGACTTAGATACTTTGGTCACTATTGATTTTCCACGTAATTTATCTAAAGAGTTTAAGCCGCAAGATATACGTAATTACATTATTGACTTACTCCGTCGCTTAATGGAACAAAATAAACGCCCTGTGGTTATTATCTTGGAGGATTTACATTGGGCTGGTGATGAAAGCATCGCAATCCTTCAGGATTTAGTGAAAGTTATTGACACGATTCCATCGCTCGTTGTGATATCAAGTTTCCGTGATGATGAGAAAGCATCATTGATTACCGAATTACCTGATATTCCTTTACTAAAATTACAACGCTTGCATATAGATAAAATTGCAGAACTTAGCGAAGCGATGCTGGGTGAAGGTGGAAGGCAAGAACATGTTATCCGCTTGTTAGAGCGCGAAACTGAAGGGAATGTGTTTTTCTTAATTGAAGTTGTACGTGCATTAGCTGAAGAAGCTGGTGAGCTTGATGAAATCGGACGAATGACCTTGCCTGAACGTGTATTTTCTGGTGGTATACAAACCGTCATCGAGCGTCGCCTCAAACAAATTGACGTTGCGGGACAAGAATTATTACAAATCGCATCGGTGATGGGGCGCATCCTCAATATTACACTCTTACATGCTATCGAACCCAATATGAACATGGAACGTTGGCTGTCAGATTGTTTGAATGCTGTTGTGTTGGAGGTCAATGAGGGGCATTGGTCATTCGCACATGATAAATTACGACTCGGCGTATTAAGAAATTTGTCGGAAAATGAGCTTCGAACGATACATACACGTATTGCCACTGTAATGGAACAACTCTATGGCTCTGGCATAACGCATATTAATTTGTTAGCTGAACATTGGGGTCATGCAGGTCATATCGAACGTGAATCTTATTATCTTATTTTAGCAGGTGATGAAGAATTAAAGATCGGTCTGTACGAATCAGCGATTAAAAAGTTTGAGCGCGTATTACATATTATTGACACATCAGATGAACGTTATGTTGAGATTGTATTAAATATCGCACAGGCTCACTTGGGTTTAGGTCATTACGAAATAGCTCGCGAGATTTACAAAGACTTATTGGCGGACTTACAAGAGAATGATGCACAAACCGCCTATGTTATGCTGATGTTAGGGGATGTGCATGTTGCGCAAGAAAACCTAAACGAAGCTCAGATTTCTTATGAAAATGCACTCAGATACTATCAGACAATTAACAGTAAATCACGGATTGTTGAAGTATTAAATCGTCTTGGAAATGTCGCATATGAACAAGGTGACGAAATACAAGCCAACGAGTATTTTCAGCAAAGTATTGATTTATCGCGTGATGCTGGTAATCAATGGACAATGACAGGCGCATTACACTATGAAACAACATCCACCGTTATTGATACTTCAGAGTTTGAACAAGTTCGCGATTTTCTCGAACAGTCCCTTCTCGATTATGAAGAAGATAGTAATCATGCTGGCGTTGCTGGTGTATTGATGAATTTAGGGGTGACTGCTCAGGCATCTGGTAAATATGCTGATTCTCAAGATTATTTTACCCGTAGCCTTAATATCCATAAACAAATGGATAACGCTTTAGGGTTAGCAGAACTTTATAACCATCTGGCACAGCTTAAACTTATTCAAACTCATTTAGATGAAGCTCTGAATTATGCTCGGCTTGCATTGGAATATAGTCAAAAAGCAGATTCTCATGATGCTATGTATATGGCGATTTCAATGATAGGTACAATCTATGTTCAACAGGGCAAACTCAGTGATGGATTGAAGATATTTACCTTTCTTGCTTATGTTGATTCAAGCGAAAAAATACAAGATAAAGCAGAACGCCAAATCATGGAACTTGAGTTAAAAGTCCCTGATGATGAATTTGAAAGTGCTTGGGTTGCTGGCAAATCTATTACACTAGAACAATTGATGACATCACTACTGAGCTAATTTTGCTCTTGTAGATAGGGTATGATACCCCCCGCATTGACTATGTTTTGTACAACATCGGGCAATCTAGGGAAACTATAATTTCCACCTTCATAATTGATGACGCTTTTTTCAATATCAATTGATAAGTGTTCACCTGATTTTACTAAGGGAACAACTTCTGGGCATTGAATGACGAGTAAACCATTATTGATGGCATTGCGATAATAGATGCGGGCGAAACTGGTTGCAATCACAGCTTTGACTCCTGCATGAACAAGACAAGTGACAGCTTGTTCACGGCTACTACCATTTCCCCAATTCCGTCCTGCCACAATCACATCACCAACCTGAACAGTTTCAGCAAAGGTCGGGTCTAGGTCTTCTAGTGCGTGTTTTGCTAACTCATTTGGATCAAGACTGATGGTATAAGTATACTTCCCGGGGAAGATGACATCTGTATTGACATTATCGCCATATTTCCATATTTTGTGATTAATTAAGGTCATGACTGTTCCCTATCTGATTTGATGAGATTTGTTAGGATAAGAAGTGAGCTGGATGGGAATTCTCCACCCCAATGGTCTGCAAAATCTTCTGGTGTT